>NZ_JEMA01000877.1 GCF_001589285.1 Sorangium cellulosum
CTCGACGCGGCCCGCAGCGACGGCGGCCGAGAGCACGGCCGCGCGGGCGCCGGTCGCGGCCGTCGCCGCGAGCGTCGGGCGCTCGATCCGCGAGGTCGTCACGAGGAACGCCAGGCCGAGCACCGCGAGCAGGGCGGCCAGGAGGGTCCACCGCCCGCGCGCGAGCGGCGGGTCGCTCCCGCGCGGAAAGGCGGAGCTCGCCGCGCTGAGCAGCGTGTCGGGCTGCATCCTGCGATCCACGCCCGGCGGCTCGGAGACGGGCTCGGCCGGCGGAGGAGGGCAGGCCGCCGCGGCCTTCGCGCGCGCGAACGCCGCGACCAGCGCGCGCGCCGGAGCAGCGCGCGCCACGCGCGCAGCGGCGGGCGGGCGCAGCAGGCCGGACGACGGCGGCGGCGCGAGATCCGCGATGCAGACGAACGACTCGACGAGCTCCTCCACCGACCGGAAGCGCCGGGCACGATCGCGCGCGAACGCCTTCTCGAAGAAGTCGTCGAGCGCGGGCGGAAGACTCGGCACGAGCTGCGTCGCCGCGGGGGCCGGGGCGAGCAGGATCTTCGAGGCGACGACGCTGGCGATGTCGCCAGGAAACGGGACGTGGCCGGTCACCGCGTGGAAGAGGACCGCGGCCAGCGACCAGAGATCGGTCTGCGCATCGAGGGTCCGTTCCGACCGGATCTGCTCGGGGCTGAGGTAGTGGAGCGAGCTCGCGCTGGTCTCGGCCGTGACCTCGCAGACGAGCCGCGGCGTGACCGTCCGCGGCAGCGCGAAGTCGAGCACCTTCACGATCTCCTCGCCGCCTTCCTGCGCGAGGAAGAAGCTCTCCGGACGGAGGCACTGGTGGAGGAGGCCCGCGGCGTGGGCGCGCCGCAGCGCCTCTCCGCCGTGCGCGGCGATGCGCGCGGCTTCCTGGAGCGACAGCCGGCTGCGCCGCAGCAGGCGCGCCGCGAGATCCTCGCCGGAGAGCAGGTCCATCGCCAGGTAGACAGCGCCGTCCTCGACGCCGTGATCGCGCACGCGCACGACGTGCCGCGACGAGAGCCCGGCGGCCCCGCAGATCCAGCGCTCGATGCGGAGGAGATCCCCCATGGCGCCAACCTGGTCGGGGCAGAAGAGCTTGAGCGCGACGCGCGCGCCGAGCTGCCGATCACGCGCGACCCAGACCGAACCTCGGTCGCGCGTGACCCGCGCGCCAGGACGCACGAGCTGCCGCTCCAGCAGATAATTCCCCCCAATGACGGTGCCCGGTGAGAGATCCATGTACCTGAGCCTCCTCCCCCGTTGAAAAGTTGCACATAGACTCCGGGGCGCAATTTCTCGCGGCACGGTTCGCTTGCGCGGCCGCCTTGGCCATGCTTGCGCTGTGAGCGTTCGCACGGGGGGAGCGCGACGGACGAGCGGGGCTTGTAAGGCGGCTAGCGTCCAGGGCTCTGCGGGTCGGGCGAAAGCCGGAGCGGCACGACGAACCGCAGGTCGCCGCCCTCCGGCGCCGGGAACGTGAGCGCGCGCGCGCGCCGGAGCACGCAGCGGGTCAGCCGTTCGTCCGGGAAGCGCGACTCGGCCTCGAACGCCTCGTCGACGGCGCCGCTGTCCGTCACGTGGAAGCGGATCGCGAGGCGGCCCCAGAGCGCCGGCGCGCCCGCGAGGGCCGCCTCGTAGCAGCTCCGCCACGCGGGCAACGCCTCGGCCGCAGCGGCCGCGATCGCCTCGGGCTGGAGCTCGCCGGTGCCAGGAGCGAGGACGGACGCCGGGGGCTCGACCGGGTCGTCGCCCGGATAGACCTGCAGCGTGGCCACCACCGTGGAGCCCGCCTTGGCCCTGGGCAGCGAGAGCGATCGCGCGCGCTCCGCGAGGCACGAGACGACGTCCGGCGCGGAGAGCGTGGAGGCCGTGGCGCGCGCGCCCGTCACCTTGCCGCTGCGGCTCACCGTGAGCCGCACGGTCGTCTTGCCGTGCAGCGACGGGTCCCGGTACGCGCGCAGCCGGTAGCACGAGTACACGTGGATCCAGAGGTGCCGCCGCGCGATGCGCTCCACGTCGCGCGCCTTGAGCGGCCCCTTCACCTTGCCGATGTCCACGATGATCCGCGGCAGCGGGTGCCCTTCGGCCGGAGGCGGCGGCGCCGGAGGATCTCCCCTGCCCCCGGCGTTCCAGCGATCGCGCTCGGCAGCCTCGGCCTGGCCGCGAGGCACGCGGTGCTGGCCAAGCTTGTAGGGCGGCTCGATCTCGATCGAGGGCCCGTGGGGCACGCCGCCCTCGCCGTCCACGGCGGGCGAGAGCTCGGCGGGCGCGTCGGGTACGGGCGGTGAGGCCGCGGCCGGCGCGCGCGGATCGAGGGGAGCGGCGGCGGGCGCGGGCGCCGCGACGGGCGCAGGCCGGACAACGGCAGGCGCGGGGAGGCCGGACGCCTGCGGGGCCGGGCGCGGCGGCGCCGCGGCGGTGCACGCGGAGAGCGCGACGGCCGCCGCGAGGAGGGGTCGGGGATCGATCGCGAAGGGCGGCTTCATGGATGCTCTACCCGGGCGGCGCGGGCCGGGATGGCCGGCCCGCGCTCAGAACCTGAGGTCGCCGCGCGGCGCCTCGACCTTGCCGTCGAGCACCTCGATCGCGTTCGCCACCTCGGGGTCGTCGACCGTCGGGACGTGCACGAGGAACTTCACGTAGAGATCCCCCGGCTCCTTTCCCTTGCGGGCGATGCCCTTGCCGCGCAGCCGGATCACCTGGCCGGTCTGGGTGCGCGGCGGGATCTTGAGCGTGACCTCGCCGTCGGGCGTGGGGATGCGGATCTTCTCGCCCCGGTACGCCTCGCCGAGGGTGACGGGCACGTCGAGGTGGAGGTCGTCGCCCTCGCGCTTGAAGAACGGGTGCGGCGTGACGTGGATGTTGAGCAGCAGATCGCCGGGCTCGCCGCCGCCCACGCCCGGTCCGCCCTGACCGCGGATGCGCAGGCGGCTCCCCTCGGCGGCGCCGGGCGGGACGCGCACCGTCACCGGCTCCGGGTCGTCGGCGCGCTGGAGCTGGAGCGTCGTGCCCCGCACCGCCGAGACGAAGTCGATGGTGAGGTCCTGCTCGACGTCGCTGCCGCGGCTGCGCATCGGGTGGGCGCGGCGGCCCGCGCCGCCGCCGGCGCGGCCACGGCCGAAGAGGTCGCCCAGGATGTCGCTGAAATCGCCGCCGCCGCCGGGGGTGTTGCCGAAGATCTCCTGCACGTCGAAGCCGCCGGGGCCGCCGGGGCCGCCGCGGCCGCCGCCCGCCGCCCGGGCGTTCGCGTAGCGACGGTAGGCGCGGGCGCGCTCGGCATCGAAGTTCTGCGAGAGGCTCTCCTCGCCGAACTCGTCGTAGAGCGCGCGCTTCGTCTTGTCGCTCAGCACCTCGTGCGCCTGGTTGATCTCCTTGAACTTCTGCTCGTTGGCCTTCCCCGGGCTCTTGTCCGGGTGGTACTTCATCGCGAGCTTGCGGAACGCCTTCTTGATGGTGTCCTCGTCCGCATCGCGCGAGACGCCGAGCACGGAGTAGAGATCACGAGCCATGGTCGTCCGTCATCGTTCTTGGCTGCAGGAGCTGCAGGGGACGCGGGCCGCAGCCGGACCGCATCGGGCGGAAACCTAGATCTCCCTGCCGTTTTCGTCCACTGGTGCAGAGGCCCGCGGCAACCGGGGAGCGCGGCGCGGCGGGGAGCCTCAAACGCTCACCCTGAATGTCGTCCCGGTAGGAGAGTCGGCAACCTCGATGCCGTCGCTCTCGAGCTCCCGCCGGAGGGCGTCGCTCCGCGCGAAGTCCTTCGCGGCGCGCGCCTCGGCGCGCTCGGCGAGCTTCGCCTCGATCGCCTGCCGGGTCTTGCCGAGGAGCCCGAGGCGCCGCTCCTGCGTGCGGGCCTGGTAGACCGACGGCGGCGTCTGCAGCAGGCCGAGGACGTCGAGCGACGACCGCAGCGCCGCGTGGAGGCGGCGCGCGAGCGGCGGCGCGGCGCGGGCGACGTCCTGGTCCTTCCGCCGCCGCTGCGCGATGTCGGCGAGCTCGTTGGCCGCCTTGGCGACCTCGGCGATGACCGAGAGCACGACGGGGGTGTTGAGGTCGTCGTCCAGCGCCGCGGCGGCGCGGCCCGGGGCGCTGTCCGCGAGCGCAAGGAGCGCCGCGAAGCCCTTCGGGAGCCTCTCCGGGACCTCGGGCGAGGCGCCCTCGCCGGACGAGCCGATGAGCGCGGAGAGCGCGGACAGTCGATCGAGCGTCGCGTAGAGGTAGTCGACGCGGCGCTCGGCCTCGACAACGCCGGGGAAGACGACACGGCCGTCGTCGCGCCGCTCGGTGTCGAACTCGATCGGGCCCCGGTAATGGACCGTGAGCAGGAAGTAGCGGAGCGCCTCCGGGTCGTTGCGGGCGTAGACGTCGCGGAGCTTGACGAAGTTGCCGAGCGACTTCGCCATCTTCTCCTTGTCGACGTTGACGAAGCCGTTGTGGATCCAGATCGAGGCGAGCGGCGCCTCGTCCGGATGGGCGGCCTCGCTCTGGGCGATCTCGTTCTCGTGGTGGGGAAAGACGAGATCCATGCCGCCGCAGTGGACGTCGAAGCCGGCCCCGAGGTAGCGGCTCGACATGGCGGAGCACTCGATGTGCCACCCGGGCCGCCCCTTGCCCCACGGGCTGTCCCAGCCCCACCCGCCGGAGGCGACCCCCTTCCAGAGCGCGAAGTCGAGCGGGTCGCGCTTGTCCTCGCACGGCCCGACGCGGGCGCCGACCCGGAGATCATCGAGGTTGCGCTTCGAGAGCTTGCCGTAGGAGGGGAAGCCGCGGACGGCGTAGTACACGTCGCGGACGTCGCCGGACCGCTCGACCACGTAGGCCGCGCCCCGCTCGATCAGCCGCTCGATGAGCGCCACGACCTCCGGGATGTGCTCCGAGACCTTCGGCTCGACGTCGGGCTCGAGGCAGCCGAGGGCGGCGACGTCGTCGCGGTAGAGGCGGGCCATGCGGGCCGACAGATCCATCGGGGGCTCGCCGGACTCGGCGGCTCGCTGGAGGATCTTGTCGTCGACGTCCGTGATGTTGCGGACATAGACGACGCGGAGGCCGCGGGCCCTCAGGTGGCGGACGAGGATATCCGGGGCGAGCGCGGCGCGGCCGTGACCCACGTGCGCGACGTCGTAGGTCGTCGGGCCGCAGCAGTAGATGCGGACCTCGCCGGGCCGCCGCGGGACGAGCGGGGCGAGCTTCTGGGTCAGCGTGTCGTGGAGGCGCAGCTCGAACATCGCCCCGGGTCTATCAAGGCAGACGGATGCTGTCACGGGCCCGCGTGCTTAAGTAAAGCGCGATGCTCCCCGTCCGAGACCAACTGCCGACCCGCAAGGTGCCGGTCGTCAACTACCTGCTGATCGCGCTCAACCTCCTCGGCTTCTTCTGGATGCGGTCGCTGATCTCGGCAGGGATCTCGCCCGAGCGGGTGCTCTCCGTGTGGGGCCTCGTCCCGCTGCACCTGCTCCGGGAGCCGACCGACGCGTGGTGGACGGTCTTCAGCAGCATGTTCATGCACGATCCGACGGGGTGGGCGCACCTCGGGGGGAACATGCTGTTCCTCTGGATCTTCGGCGACAACGTCGAGGACGCGCTCGGCAGCCTCCGCTACGCGGCGTTCTATGTGCTGTCCGGCATCGCCGCCGCGGGCGCGCAGATCTGGATCGACCCCGGGTCGCAGATCCCGATGGTCGGCGCCTCGGGCGCCATCTCGGGCGTGCTGGCGGCGTACGCGTCGCTGTACCCGCGGTCGCCGATCACGGTGCTGAACCCGATCTTCCTCCTGTGGTTCATCTTCGGCCTGTTCCTGGAGCTCCCGGCGTGGCTTGTCATCCTCGAGTACTTCGTGGTGAACCTGCTGAACGGGCTCGGCTCGATCGGCGTGCGCAGCGGCGGCGTGGCGTTCTTCGCGCACCTCGGCGGGTTCGTCGCCGGGCTCTTCCTCGTGCGCCTCTTCATGATGGGGCGCGCCCCGCGCCAGCACGAGCGCTGGCAGCACTGGCGCGCGACACCCCGCCGCGACGCGCCGCGACGCGACGCGCCGTGGGGCGCGCCGCGACGGCGAGATCCCTGGGGCTGGTAAGGGGCGCGCGGACACGGCGCGCGGCGCGCGCCGGACAGCCGGCGAGGCGCGCGATCCGGGAAGGACCGCGCCGGGACGGCCAGGGCGCTCGTGGTTCGCCCATGATGCAAAAGCGTGATAGCGTCGGCCCGCAGCGATGCGACGACCCCTCCGAAGGCGCCCCACCGCCGCCGGCCCTGCGACCGCGACAGCGGTCCCCGGGGCCATGCTCCTCGCGCTCGCGCTCGCCGGCTGCGGCGGCCCGTCGTTCGACGGGACGATCTACCGCGGCCCGGACGTGGCGTTCCGCGTGCCGCCTGCGCCGACGAGCTGGCGGCAGCTCTCGGTGTCGGACGCGGCGGTGGCGTACCGCGACGACGCGAACGGGGCGACGATCGCGCTGAACGGGCGCTGCAAGAACGAGGAGGACGTCCCGCTCATCTCGCTGACCAACCACCTGTTCCTGCACTTCACCGAGCGCGAGGTGCTGAAGCAGGAGGTCGTCCCGTTCGACGGGCGCGAGGCGATGCACACCGTCGTCTCGGCGAAGCTCGACGGGGTGCCGAAGGTGTTCGACGTCTGGGTGCTCAAGAAGAACGGGTGCGTGTACGACATGCTCCTCATTGCAGATCCTGCCCGCTACGCCGCCGGCGAACCTGCGTTCACGCGGATGGTCCGCGGCTTCTCGACCCTGCCCGCCGATGACGACTGAGCCCAAACGGACCACGGAGGCGCCGTCCTCCTCGATGAACCCGGGTCCCGCCAGCGTGGCCCCGAGCAGCCTGCCGCCGAACAGCGTGGCCCCGCCGCCGCTCCCTCCCCTGCTGGCCAAGATCAACGACACGGCCGTCGGGTTCGTGGAGCACCTCGGGCAGTTCGGGCGGATGACCTGGGGGGCGATCAAGGCCATCTTCGATCGGCCGCTCGAGATCCGCTCGACCATCTATCAGATGGAATCGCTGGGCGTACGCTCGGCCGCCATCGCATCCGTGACGGCGCTGTTCGTCGGGATGGTCATGGCGGTGCAGTTCGCCATCGGCCTCCAGAAGTTCGGCGGCATGGAGTACACCGGGCGCATCATCGGCCTGTCCTTCTCTCGCGAGCTCGCGCCGACGCTGACGGCCGTCATCGTCGGCGGCCGCATCGGCGCAGGCATCGCGGCCGAGGTCGGGTCGATGGCCGTCACCGAGCAGATCGACGCCATCCGGGCCCTCGGCGCCAACCCGCTGAAGAAGCTCGTCCTGCCCCGGCTCCTCGCGAGCATCGTCGTGATGCCCGTGCTCGGCGCGTTCGCGCTCGTGATGGGCTTCGGCGGCGCGATGCTGATCTCCGCGACCGAGTTCGGCATCCCCGCCGGCTTCTTCCTGAGGACGGCGCTCAGCTCCGTCACGTTCATGGATTACTTCAGCGGGATGTACAAGACGCCCGTCTTCGGGGCGATCATCGCGCTCGTCGGGTGCCACTTCGGGCTGATCACGCGGGGCGGGACCGAGGGCGTCGGCCACTCGACGACCCGCACGGTCGTGGTGACGTCGATCACCATCCTGATCGCCGACTTTTTCCTCACGAAGATGTCCATCATGTTCTTCCCGAGCCGCTGATCGCGGCCGGTCCGGAGGGCGCTCCCATGCCGCCGCCGACATCGCAGCGCCGACCGGGCCGCTTGCTCGTGGCAGCGCTCCTCGCCGGGACCGCGGCGTGCCAGGGCGACGCGGGGGGCCAGGACGCGGGGGCGCCGAGCAGCGATGCCGGCGCGGCGCTCGCGGCAGAAGGCGCGCCCGCGCCGCGGCGCCCGACCCGGTACTACCACCTGCGGCGGACGGACGACGGGTGCGAGCTGTTCTGGATCGACGGGGACCTCGTCTCGGCCTCCCAGGCGGTCGCGTGCCCGCCCGACCTCCAGGTGGGCGAGCGTCTCCGCCTGACGGGCAAGACGTGCCTGCGCGAGTCGGCGCAGACGCCCGCGCGCGCCGTGCCCGTCGTGTGCCCGCTGCCGCTCACGAACATGGAGAAGGCGGACAGGACCCCGCCGGACGCGGGGGCGCCGGCGGACGGCGGCAAGTGAGCTGAACCGCGGGCGCGGCAGGACAGGAGTCCTGGCGGCGCGGGGGAGGGATGCGAGGGCGCGCAGCCGGGCTCCTCCCCGGAGCATCGGAGTCCCAGGGGGACGCAGGATGCACGCGGATACCGTCGTGATCGGATCAGGCCCCGGCGGGCTCACCGCCGCGCTCGCGCTCGCGCGTGCGGGGCAGAAGGTGATCGTCGTCGAGCAACATTACCTTCCCGGGGGGTGGACCCACAGCTTCTCGCTGAATGGATACCTGTTCAGCCCGGGCGTGCACTACATCGGCGAGCTGGGGCCCGGGGGCGCCGTGAGGCGGCTCTACGAGGGGCTCGGCCTCTCGGGAGATCTGGAGTTCTGCGAGCTCAACCCGGACGGGCTCGATCACCTGATCATCGGCGACGAGCGGTTCGACGTGCCGAAGGGGTTCGATCGGCTGCTCGCCCGGCTCACGGCGCGGTTCCCCCACGAGGCCGCGGGGCTGGAGAGGTACTTCCGCGTCGTCCGCGGGCTGAGCGCCGACCTCGCGCGGATCGACACGATGCTCGAGTTCCCGAAGGCGCTGCTCCTGCCGTTCAAGGCGCCGAACCTCGTGCGCTGGGGGCTCCGCACCCAGGAGGCCCTGCTGGACGCGACGATCCGCGATCCGCTGCTGCGCGCGATCCTGGCCGCGCAGGGGGGCGACCACGGCCTCGCGCCGTCGCGCGTGGCGCTGCCGATCCACGCGAGCATCGTTTGCCACTACCTCGACGGTGGGTATTACCCGCGCGGCGGCGCCAAGCGCATCCCGCTCGCGATGATCAGGGCGCTGCGGCGGCTCGGGGGGCAGGTCCGGCTGCGCGCGCGGGTGAGGCGCATCCTCGTCGAGCGCGGGCGCGCGGCCGGCGTGGAGCTGGAAGGCGGCGAGATCCTCCGGGCGGCGAGCGTCGTCTCGAACGCGGACCCGGCGATCACCTACGGGGAGCTGCTCCCGCCGGAGCTGACCGCCCGAGAGCGCCGCAAGGTCCGGCGGATGGAGTACTCCACCAGCCTGCTCAGCGTGTTCTGCGCCGTGGACATGGACCTCCGGTCCATGGGCCATGATTCAGGCAACTACTGGTGGTACCGCGGAAACGACGTGGGCCGGATCTACGAGCGGATGGAGTACCAGATGCCGCGCGGCGAGGTGGACGGCCTGTTCCTGACCATCACGACGCTGAAGGACCCGGGACACCCGACGCGGGGAGATCACCACACGATCGAGATGTTCACGTTCGTGCCCCACGGCCCCTTCACGCGCTGGAAGGAGACCCGCACGGGCGAGCGGGGGGCAGACTACGAGGCGCTGAAGGAGTCGCTCGGAGATCAGGTGATCGCCGCGGCGGAGAACATCATCCCCGGCATCTCCCGCGCGATCGTGTTTCGCTCGGTGGCGACGCCGCTGACGAACGACTTCTACTGCGCCTCGCACCGGGGCGCCGCCTACGGCACCGCCAAGACGCCGTGGCAGCTCGGGCCGCTGTCGTTCTCCATCGGGACGAGGATCCCGGGGCTGTACCAGTGCGGCGCGAGCACGCTGAGCCACGGGGTGGCCGGCGCCTCGATCTCCGGCCTGATGGCGGCGCAGCGGATCACGGGCGCCGCGCGCATGGACGATCTGCTCGGCCCGGCGGACGGGTCGCTCCGGGTCTACCCGGCCGACCGGCCGGAAGAGTGGCTGCACGAGCGAGCGAAGGCGAGCGCCGCGGCGCAAGCGGACGTAACCGACGTAACCGACGTAACCGACGTAACCGACGTAACCGACGTGGCCGACGAGCTCAGCGAGATGGCGTGAAGCCCGCGTCCCGAACGAGCTAGCCCGCCGGGGTCCTCGACCGGAACGTGATCTGCACAAGCGGCATCACGTTGGGGTCGTCCTGCGTCTCCCGCTCGAACTGGAGCATATCGTAGTAGCCGCACCGCGGCCTGCCGGGGTAATCGCGGCAGACCTCGGGGCGCGCCTCGTAGATCGTGCAGCCGCGCGTCGTGAGGTCGAGGAAACGGCAGACACGGCCGAGCACCGGATCGGACTGCCGCCGGAGGATGCGCTCGTCGTTGTAGCGCTTCGTGAAGCGCTTCTCGGCGGCCTCGACCGTGAGGCCGAAATGGCGGGCGAGCCGCCGCAGGTCGCGGGGCGTCACCTCGACCCGCTCGTAGATGGAGCAGCAGTAGGCCGGGCACTTCGAGCAGTCGTAGGAGACGCGGCGCTTGGCCTTGAGGGTCGTGGTCATGGCTCGTGAGGAATGGACAGCCCACGTTGGATGAGAGCGGCGGAGCGCTGGCGGGCGGCGGAGCATACGCGGCCGAGCGAGCCCCCGCGATGGCGAAGTGATCGCGAGACGCGCGCTCAACATAGCGCGACGGCGCCCGACGAGGAGCGCCCGCGCCGCGTCACTCGTTGAACCCGAGATGCTCCCGCGCCTCGGCCAGGCCGTCGCTCACCGCGAAGACGATGAGGTCGCGCGCCTCGGCGTTGCGCCCGATCCAGGTGACGCGGTCCTTGCCCGCGGCGGGCGGCGCGTTCGCGTGGCCGCCCGCCCAGGCGATGCCCGTGAGCGCAACGCTGAGATCGCCCACCGCGAGGAACGCGGCCCGGTTGCCCCAGCCGTTGATCGCCGTGTTGAGCGTCGAGGCGCGGTTGCCGATCGAGCCGATGACGTCCGCGGCGAGGATGCCAAGCTTCGGATCCGCGCCGCCCGACATCGCGCGATCGATGCGGCCCTGGTACTCGCGGAGGCGCCCGGCGTCCGCGCCCTGCGGCGACCACGACGGGGAGAAGACCTTCAGGTAGGCCGCGAGCAGCGGCCAGAGATCGATCGGCGCCGTCCGCGAGAAGGCCGAGGCGTTGGTCTGGAGGATCTTGACCGCGCGGTGGATGAGGAAGAGCCGGACGTCCTCGCGCGCCGAGGTGACGAGCGACTGGCCGAGGACGATCCTGGGCGGGCTCGTGGACGCCGGCACGCAGACGGCGCCGAGCGCGGCCGTCATGTAGACCTGCAGGTTGGGGAGGCCGTACGCCGCCCCGACGCCGCGGGCCAGGTCGGTGATGTCGGCGTGCTGCGGCGGCAGCGGCGTCGCCCGGATCGAGTCGAGATCGAAGGCCACCGCTGTGTCGAGCAGCGGGCCCGTCTTCAGCAGGAGCTCGCGGAACGCCGGGGTCATGAGCTCCGGCGCGAGGTGGGCGTCGAGGCGGGCGGCGCCGGCGGCGTTGCCCGCGCCGCCCATCGCGGCGTCGCGGCCGTCGAGCGCGGCGACCGTGGCGCGCGCGATCCGCGACGCGCCGGCGCGGCCGCGGAGCTCGGCGACCGTGGCGACGGTCGAGAACAGGTACGGCTCGAAGCGGCCGGTGTTGAGCGCCCGCCGCGCGTCGGCCAGGGCGCGGTCGAGCAGGACGTTCGCCGCGGCGGCCTGCTCGGTGCGCTGGTAGAAGCGGGCCAGCGCGCCGAGCGCGAAGTCGTCCTTCGGCCACGTCTTTCGCGCGGTGAGGAGCGTGGCCTCGGCCTTCTTCATCTCGCCCATCGACTCGTAGATCTCGGCGAGCTCCGCGGTGCGGCGGCACTTCAGCTCGGGCGCCTCCGCGGCGTTGATGAGGAGGTTCTGCTGCTCCAGCGCGCGGGCGCCGTCGCCGGCGCGCTTGTAGAGCGCGACGAGGCGCTCGCGCGCGCCCACGTCGCCCGGCGCGCGCTTCAGGATCTCCTGGTACGCGAGCTCGGCGCGCTCGGCGTTCGGGAGGTGCTCGTCGTACAGCTCGCCGAGGCGGAGGTAGATCGCGGCCTGCATCTCGGGGTCGGGGACGAGGCGCGCGAGGCGGATCCACGCCTGCTCGGCGCCGGTCCAGTCGCCCTCGCCGGCGCAGACGTCGGCGAACGCGGACAGGGCCTCCACGTGGTCGGGGTTCGCGTCGAGCGCGGCGGCGAGCGCCCGCTTGGCGGCCGCCGCGTCGCCCACGTCGGCGAGCGCCCGGCCGCGGAGGACCTCCATCTCGACGCGCTCCGCCGGATCGGTCACCGCGTCGAGGCGGCGCTCGAGGAGCGCGGCCAGCTCGGCGCGCGCGCCCTCGGCGACGTAGATCGCCTTGAGCCGCGAGAAGACGTCGGCGTACGACGGGTCGACCGTGGCGACCGCCTCGAGGACGTCGCGGGCCCGCGCGGCGTTCTGGACCTTGTCCTGCCAGAGCACGGCCGCAGCGTAGAGCGAGTGCGCGCGCCCCTCGGAGCCGACGCTGGCGCCCGCCGCGGACTCGAGCGCCGCGGCGGCGGCCGCAGCGTCGCCGCCGCGCTCGAGCGCGTCGGCGAGATCGAGGTGCGCGACGAGGTAGTGCGGGACGAGCGTGATCGCGTGCCGGAAGAAGGCGACGGCGTCCTCGATCGAGCCGGCGAGGAGGGCGTCCTTGGCGGCGCGCACCGACAGGGCGGCGGCCTCGGACGGGCGATCGGTGCGCTCGATGAGCTGGCGCTCCGCCTCGATCGCGAGGGCGTGATCCGCCTTCGCGCGGGCGTGGGCGGCCATCTGGCGCAGCGCCCAGATGCCCCGCGGCTCGTTCCGGTACGCGATCTGGACCGGCTCGAACGTCTCCTCCCACGGGAGCACGCGCATGCGCAGCCGCGCCGACAGGAGCGCGTGCGCGATCGCCTCCGGGCCGTCGAGGACGCGCGCGACCTCGACGGCTATCGGCTCGAGCTCCTCGTCGCGCCCCTCGCTGATGAGGTAGGAGGCGACCTTGCGGAGCGTCGGGAGGTGGTGCGGCGTCTCCTCGAGGATCGAGCGGCGCCAGAGCAGCGCGCTGCCGGCGTCGCTGCGCCCGAGCTCGTCGAGCTCCGCGAGGCGCTCGTAGATCTCGAGGCGCTCGACCACGTCCGTCGCCTCGCGGGCGCGCGGGATCAGCGCGTCGACGAGCTCGCCGGTGCCGTGGCCGGCGACGGCGGCGCGGTGGAGGGCGATCGGCGCGAGCGCCGCGTCGCCCGCGGTGATCGCCTGGCGAGCGCACGCGGCGGCCTGGCCGAGATCGCCGGCGCGCTCGTACTCGAGGGCGGCCTCCAGCGCGAGGCGGGCGGCCTCGATGCCGGCCGCGGCGACGTCGTCGCCGCCGGCGTGGAGCGCGCGCATCAGCTCGGTGGCGCGCTCGGCGCGCCAGGCGGCGCGATCGGCCGGGGGCTCCGGCGCGAGCCGCTCGAAGAGCTCGCGCAGGCCGATGTCCTGCGGGCGCGAGCGGTGCGCCGACTCGAGGAGCGACGCGGCCGACGCGGGATCCGCCTCGGCGACGAGGAGCGCCTCGCGGACGAGGTCGTGGGCCCGCTCCAGCGGATCGGCCGCGCTCTCGCGGCGGGTCCTGAGCCACTCGAGGAGGCCGTCGCGGTCGACGCGGGCGCGCGCGCTGCGCTCGCCGAGGTGGAGCGCGACGGGGAGCTTCGCGTCGATCTGCGCGGCGCGCGAGAGCAGGCGCTCGCCCTCCTCGTTGTCGCCGCCGTCGAGCAGGCGGATCGCGGCCTCGGTGACGAGCACCGCGGCCCGCGGGCCCTCCTCGAGCGTGAGCGCGTGCTCCGCGAGGATGCGCGCCGCGCCGACGCCGCTCTCCTGCGCGGCGCGGGCGCGCGCGGCGCCCTCGTGCTGCGGATCCGCGGCGCGGGCGCGATCGAGGTCGCTCATCGCCGCGCGCTGGTCCCCCGCGATCTCGGCGATGACGGCGGCGGCGAGCGCGCTGTCCCGATCGGACGCGACGTCGCGGAGCGCGGCCACGCTCCTGGCGACGCGGGCGCCGCGATCGCCGTCGAGGTCGAGCTCGAGCGCGAGGGCGCGGAAGAGCGAGCTCTCGGGCGCGTTGTCGCCGTAGGTGAGCACCGCGCGGGAGAAGGCGTCGCTCGCGTCGATGCCCTCGGCGGCGATCGCCT
>NZ_JEMA01000878.1 GCF_001589285.1 Sorangium cellulosum
GGTCGTGACGGCCCGCCCGGCCACGGGCTCGGTGATCGTCGAGCGCCTCGAGGGCGGGCTCGATCCGGAGCGGCTCCGCGGCCGGCTCGCCGAGCTGGTGAGCGAGGCGCGGGGCGACGACGGCCGCCCGCTCGCCGCGCCCCTGCCCGACGCCCACCCCGGCCCGACGCGCGTCGCCCGCGCTGTCGCGCACGCGTTCGCCGGCATCAACGCGGACGTGCGCGAGGCGCTGGACTACCGGGCGGATCTCGGCACGCTCTTGCCGGTCGTGTTCGCGACGGCGGGGCTCGCCGAGGTCGGCGTGACGCGCCGGATGCCTGCGCCGGCGTGGTTCAACCTGCTCTGGTGGTCGCTCCGGTGGTTCATGACGTTCAACCAGGGGGCCGTGTCGGAGGAGCTGCGCCACGCTGCCGGCGGCGCGCCGGGCGGCGAGCGCGACGAGGCGTGCCCGCCTGGCGGCGATCTGTAGCTGCGCGGCCGGACGGGGCGCGCCAACCAGGTAGACGCCGCCCATCACGATGAGCGCGGCGCCGGCGAGCCCCTGAGTCCAGCGCGGGCTCAGGCGCGAGTCGACCACCTCGGCCAGCGCGGACAGCGATGAGCGCGCTCAGCACCAGGGCGGCGGATGCGCCGATGAACACCGACGCGCGGCGCGGTCCCCGGCGCCGAGCGTGAAGACGGCGAGGTGCGTCTTGTCGCCGAGCTCGGCAAGGAACACCGTCCAGAAGGCCGCCAGAAGGACTTTCAGATCCATGGCCCAGAAAGCCATGCTCCGCGGCGGAAGGCTCCTCCGAGTCAGGCCAATCCGGAGCGCAGCCCTCTGCTCGGCGAGGGCGACTCCACGCGTGCAGGGAGGGGGACTACGGGCCCGCCTGACGACACACAGGGAGAACAAGGACGGAGAGAGAGTATTCCGCCGGAGAGGACATGTTTCTCGGCGTGCATCTCGCCTCTGGACATCCCCTCGTGGCCGGGGCGTGCCGGCGCGTTTTCATGTTCGTGTCGCGCCCGTTGACCTCGACATACGCCCTGATCTCTCGAGGTGGCTCTGGATAGAGATTGAACCTCGCGACCGGTGCGCGTACCTTGTGTTCCGGATTGTGAGCCCCGGAAGCAGAGGGGAACCCGTTGATGGCGCGATTGCAATTTTCTGCGTGGCTCGGGCTGACCGTTGCGTCGCTCGCCGTGTCGCCTGGCTGCAGCTGCGGCTCGGAGGGCGCGCGGGTGCCGGTGAGCGACGTGGGCGTCGGGGGATCCGGCGGCGCTGGCGGCGGCGGGGCTGGTGGCTCTCCTGTGGTGGCTGCGCAGGGCGGGGGCGGTGAGGGTGGGGTGTTCGAGGTCGCGGACCGGGGTCGTACAGCGAGCGATGTGGTCAGCGCGGGCCAGGTCGTGAGGAGTCCCGGCTATCGCATGGTCTTCACGCTCGGTCAGCCGACTCAGAATCAGGGAAAGACGACCTCGCCGAGCTACCGCATGCAGGGCGGTCTGGTGGGGGCGAACGGGAGCTTGCCATGAACGGGATGGGACCGCGTCTCCTCGCGGTTGGTGTTCTTCTCGCCGCGTCACTCGGCCTCGCGCGCGGCGCGGCCGCCGCGGTGCCAACGCAGATCACGCATCAGGGGCGGCTCTTCGGGGCCAACGGCGCTCCTGTCGACAACGCGCTTCCGGTGACGTTCACCGTCTACGCCTCCGCGGAGGCCGAGGAGGGCGAAGAGCCTCTCTGGAGCGAGTCGATCGCGATCACGTTCGACGACGGCTACTTCTCCACGGTGCTCGAGTTCAGCGAGGAGCAGGCGGCGAAGGTCTTCGACGGATCGGTTCGCTATCTCGGCATCACGGTCGGGAACGATCCAGAGATGGAGCCTCGCACGCCGATCGGGAGCGTTCCTTATGCGATGGTCGCGAACAACGCCATCGGTGAGATCACGCCGAAGCGGGTGAAGATCGGCGACAAGGTCGTCATCGACGAGAACGGCAACTGGGTAGGCAGCCCGAGCGGCATTGCCGGGCCGGCGGGGCGTGACGGGGCGCCGGGGGCCGATGGGCCGCCGGGCCCGCCAGGCCTGCCAGGCGAGCGGGGTCCCGAGGGGCCGCAGGGGGTTCCTGGGCCCGAGGGGCCCCAGGGGCTGCCGGGGCCGCCTGGCGTGGCGGGCCCGGCGGGTGAGCGGGGGCCCGAGGGGCCGCCGGGGGCCACCGGGCCCGAGGGAGCGCCTGGGCCTCAGGGGCCGGTCGGGCCGTCGGGCGTCGTGGCGACCCTCGCGCTGGCGGGCAACGTCGCCACGAGCTTCACGGGGAACAGCTCCGTCTACAGCTGGGTCGGTCCTCCGGCTTCGGTGACCATCCGCGAGGGTCGCCAGCGCGTGACCGGCTCGGCTTCCGCGCCGCTCGGGCTGGCGCCGGCCGTTCCTCCGCAGATCGCCATGGTGGGCCTCTGCTACCAGCAGGTCGGGGGCACCACGGCCGAGCTCGTGAATTTCTTCGGGGCCGGCTACGCGCATCACCCGTTCTCGTCGACGCGCGCCACCTACTCCGTGTCTGCCACGACGGTGCTGGGCGAGGGAACGTGGAACATCGGCATGTGTCTTCGCAATGACGGCGGCAACCCGATCCAGGGCTCCGACATGGGCTCCGGCTCGATCGTGAACGGCTGGTTCATCGTCACGAAGGACGGCTGACGGCGCCGGCCGCGCAGCGGTCTGACGGCGCCGGCCGCGCAGCGGTCTGACGGCACCGGCCGCGCAGCGGTCTGACGGCGCCGGCCGCGGGCTGGGCGCGCCTGCCGCCATGGCGCCGCGGGGCGACGCCGGCGCTGGCTTCGTTGTTCGTGGAGGCGCCCGCGCGCCCCTGTCGAGGGCGCGCGGGCTCGTGCGTCAGCGCAGCGCCACCGGGCTCCGCGCGATGTACTCGTCGTAGGCGAGGGTGCGCAGATCCTCGATGCGCTTCGCGCGCATCGCCCCGATGACGGCGCGCGCGAGCTGCAGGTCCGTGATCAGCGGGATGTTCGCGTCGACAGCGCGCCGGCGGATCAGGTAGCCGTCGGGCCGGCCGAGCTGGTCGTACTCGCGGGGGATGTTGATCACGAGATCGACCTTCCCCTGCTCGATCGCGCTCATCGCCGTCTCCCCCTCATCGGGCTGCTTCGCGAGGGTCGTGCACGCGAGCCCGAGCGCCCGCAGCGCCTCGGCCGTGCCGGGCGTCGCGAAGATGGGGAGCTTGAGGTGCTCGGCGATGATGCGCGCCTCGTCGGCGAACCAGTACTTGTCCTCGAGCGGGCCGAGCGACAGCAGCACGCCCTTCTTCGGGAACCGGAAGCCGGTCGCGAGCAGCGCGTGGAGCAGCGCCTCGTGCATGTCGTCCCCGAAGCAGCCGACCTCGCCGGTGCTCGCCATCTCCACGCCCAGCATCGGATCGGCCCCCACGAGGCGCGAGAACGAGAACATCGGCGCCTTCACGCCCACGTAATCGAGGTCGAGCCCGCGGTTCTCGACCGGCTGCGACACGCCCAGCATCCTGCGCATCGCCTCCCGGACGAAGTTGTTCCCCGTGACCTTGGACACGAACGGGAAGCTCCGGGACGCGCGCAGGTTGCACTCGATCACCTTCACCGTGTTGTGCTTGGCCAGGAACTGCATGTTGAACGGCCCGGTGATCGAGAGCGACCGCGCCACCTGCTGGGCGATCTGCTTGATCCTGCGGATCGTCGCGATGTAGAGCGACTGCGGGGGCAGGACGAGCGTCGCGTCGCCGCTGTGGACGCCGGCGTTCTCGACGTGCTCGCTGATCGCCCAGAGGACGATCTCCCCGCGGTCGGCGACCGCGTCGATCTCCACCTCGCGGGCGTGGGTCTCGAACTTCGAGACGACCACGGGGTAGACGGGAGAGACGGCCTTGGCCCGGGCGAGGATGCGATCGAGCTCGTTGGGCTCGTGCGCCACGCTCATGGCCGCGCCGCTCAGCACGTAGCTCGGCCGCACGAGCACGGGGAAGCCCCCGAGCTTGCTCACGATCTCGCCCGCCTCGCCCGCGTCGGTCACGTGGGCCCAGAGCGGCTGATCGATCTCGAGCCGGTCGAGGAGATCGCTGAACTTCTTCCGGTCCTCGGCGGCGTCGATGCTCCCCGCGCTCGTGCCGAGGATGCGGGCCCCCGCCTGGTGCAGCCGCAGCGCCAGGTTGTTCGGGACCTGGCCGCCCATGCTCACCACGATGCCGTAGGGCTGCTCCCGCTCGTAGATGTCGAGCACCGTCTCGAGGCTGATCTCGTCGAACACCAGCTTGTCGCAGGTGTCGTAGTCGGTGCTGACCGTCTCCGGGTTGTAGTTCAGCATCATGGTCTCGTAGCCGAGCTCCGAGGCCGCGCGGATCGCGTTGACGCAGCACCAGTCGAACTCGACGCTCGATCCGATGCGGTAAGCGCCGGAGCCGAGCACCATGATCTTCTTGCGCCACGACGGCGCCACGTCCGTGGCCGACGCGTGGTAGCTCGAATAGAGGTAGTTCGTCTCGGCGGGGAACTCGGCCGCGAGCGTGTCGATCTGGGCGAGGTGCGGCACGACGCCGTGCCGCTTCCTCAGCTCGCGGATCGAGCCGCGCGCCGCGCCGGTCAGCGTGCCGATCATCCGGTCGCTGAAGCCGAGCTGCTTGGCCTCCCGGAGCGTCGCCTCGTCGATCGCGGGCTCCTGCGCCGGCCTGTCGGCCTGCGCCGGGACGGCGACCTTGAGCCCCTTCAGGTCCCGGTGCACCCGCACGATCGGCTCGATCTGGTTCAGGAACCACCGGTCGATCTTCGTGAGATCGTGGATCTCGTCGACCGACATCCCGTCCTGGAGCGCGCGGGCGACAGCGAAGATCCGGAGCGGGGTCGCGTTCTGCAGCTCGTCGCGGAGGTCCTCGAAGTTGAACGCCTCCGGGTCGAGCCCCTTCACCCCGATGTCGAGCATCCGGAGCGCCTTCTGGATGACCTCGGGGAACGTCCTGCCGATGGCCATGACCTCGCCGACGCTCTTCATCTCGCTGCCGATCCGCATCGAGGCGCCACGGAACTTGCCGAGATCCCAGCGCGGCACCTTGCAGACGAGGTAGTCGAGCGCCGGCTCGAAGAACGCGGTCGTCCTGCGGGTGATCGCGTTGGCGATCTCCGGCATCGTGTAGCCGACGGCGATCTTCGCGGCGACGTAGGCGAGCGGGTAGCCGGTCGCCTTGCTGGCGAGGGCGCTCGACCGGGAGAGGCGCGCGTTCACCTCGATGACCCGGTAATCGGTGCTGTGCGGGTCGAGCGCATACTGGATGTTGCACTCGCCCACGATGCCGAGGTGGCGGATCGTCTTCAGCGCCACGGAGCGGAGGAGCTGGTACTCCTCGTCGTTCAGCGTCTGCGACGGGGCGACGACGATCGACTCCCCGGTATGGATCCCCATCGGATCGAGGTTCTCCATGTTGCAGACGGTGATGCAGTTGTCGCGCCCGTCGCGGACGACCTCGTATTCGATCTCCTTCCAGCCGCGGAGGCACTCCTCGACGAGCACCTGGGGCACGCCGCCGGCGAAGCCGCGCCGCACGGCGTCGTCGAGGTCGCGCTCGCTCTCGACGATGCCGCTGCCCTTGCCGCCGAGCGCGTAGCCGCCGCGGAGCATGACCGGGAAGCCGATCTCGCGCGCCGCGGCCACCGCCTCGGCCGGGGTGCGGCAGGCGCGGCTCCGGGCCGTCTTCACGCCGATCTCGTCGAGCCGGTCGATGAAGAGGCGCCGGTCCTCGGTGTCGCGGATCGCCTTGATCGGCGTCCCGAGCACCCGCACGCCGTACTTGTCGAGGATCCCTGCGTCGTGGAGCTCGAGCCCGCAGTTGAGCGCCGTCTGGCCGCCGAAGGAGAGGGCGATCGCGTCGACCTCTTCTTTCACGATGATCCGCTCGACGAACTCCGGCGTGACAGCGCAGAGGTGGATGCGATCGGCGAGCCCCTCGCTCGTCTGGATGGTGGCGATATTGGGGTTCACGAGGACGGTGGCGATCCCCTCTTCCTTGAGGGCCTTGATCGCCTGCGACCCCGAGTAGTCGAACTCGCCGGCCTGACCGATCTGGAGCGCGCCGGAGCCGAGCACGAGGACGCGCCGGGGTTTCTTGGGGAGATAGGCGCCGTACATGGCTCAGCTCCTTCCTGCGGTGGAGGTGGCGCGGGGCTCCGCGCTGGCGGTCCCTGCTGTCTTGAATCGCGAGTCGGCCGACCCCTTCATCGCGCCGCAGAGGCGCAGGAAGTCGTCGAAGAGGTACCCGGCGTCCTCGGGTCCGGGCGTCGCCTCGGGGTGGAACTGGACGCTGAAGAAGGGGCGCAGCCGAGAGCGGATGCCCTCGTTGGTGCCGTCGTTGATGTTGATGAACCACGGCTCCCACTCGGGGGGGAGCGACTCGTGCTTCACCGCGTACCCGTGGTTCTGGCTCGTGACGTAACAGCGGCGGCTCAGGAGGTCCTGCACCGGCTGGTTCACGCCGCGGTGGCCGTACGGCAGCTTGTAGGTGTCGCCGCCGGCCGCGAGCGCCAGGATCTGGTTGCCGAGGCAGATGCCGAAGATCGGCTTGGTGTACGTCCCGAGCAGGCCGCGCACCGCGGCGACGAGCTGGCCGAGGTCCTTGGGGTCGCCGGGGCCGTTGCCGATGAGGACGCCGTCGGCGGCCTCGGCGAGCTCGGCGATGGGCGCGTGGAAGGGCGCGCGGATGACGGTGACCCCGCGCTGGAGGAGCGAGCGGACGATGTTGTCCTTCGCGCCCGCGTCGATCAGCAGCACCTTCAGGGGGCCGCCCTCGTACGTGATCGGCTCGCGGGGCGACACGAGGCGGAACACCTCCTCGCGCATGTCCACGGCCTCGGCCGAGCGCTTCACCCGCTCCAGGTCCATCTCGGCCGGGAACAGCCAGCCCTTCATGGTGCCGGCCTCGCGGAGCCGCCGCGTGAGCGTGCGCGTGTCGATCCCCGTGATCGCCGGGATCCCCTCGCTGGCGAGCCAGGCGCCGAGGGAGCGGACCGCGGCGTGGTGGCTGTAGCGCTCGACGTAGCTCTGCACCACGAGCCCCTGCACCTGGATCCGATCGGCCTCGTAGGGCCCGTCGACGCTGCCTGCCTGCCGCGGCGCGGGCACGCCGTAGTTGCCCACGAGCGGGTACGTGATCGCGAGGATCTGGCCTCTGTACGAGGGATCCGTGAGCGTCTCGACGTACCCCGTCATGCCGGTGTTGAAGACGACCTCGCCGCTCACCGCGCGCGGGGCGCCGAAGCACCGGCCCGTCATGGTCGTGCCGTCTTCGAGTACGAGCTTCATCCGATTCGCATCCATCCTCATTGACCGCCTGGGCCGCCGCGGCGCGGACCGTTACGCAGGGGGGGCCTCGGGCGCGTGGCGCGCCGTGGGCCCGTGGGTGACCAGGTCCGCGCGCGCGACGCGCGGCGGGCCGGCATCATGCTCGAGGCTGGGCGTTCAAGCACCTCTGGATGCCGGACCCGCTCGCTCCGGCATTCCGTCGAGGTGGGCATGGCGCCCGCCGTCCCGTTCTTCCACATGCCGGGGACGCCCATTTGCCGTCCCCTCGCTCCACGTCAACCAGGAATTATCGCCTGAGCTTTCCCGGCCGTTTCCGCAGTGATTTTCACGAGCTCGCCGGCCCGCGCGGCGCGGCGCCGCGCCGCGCCGCGCCTCCTAGGCGATCTGCGCGCGCTCGAGGTACGCCCGCTCGAGGACGAGCACGTCCATCTTCGTCCGGAGGAAGCAGTCGAGCGCTTCTTTTGGGGTGCAAACGATCGGCTCGCTCGCGTTGAACGAGGTGTTCAGGAGGACGGGCGTTCCGGTCAGCCGGCCGAACTCGTGGAGGAGCGCGTGGTAGCGCGGGTTCTCCTGGGCGGTGACCGTCTGGAGCCGGCCGGTGCCGTCGACGTGGGTCACGGCGGGGATCTCGGCGCGGCGCTCGGGCTTGATCCTGGAGACCTTGACCATGAACGGGTCGGGCGAGGTCTGCTCGAAGTAGTCGCCCACGCGCTCGAGGGGCAGCGCCGGCGCGAACGGGCGGAACATCTCGCGGCGCTTGATCCGCTCGTTCATGATGTCCTTGGTGTCCTGCCGCCGCGGGTCGCAGAGGATGCTGCGGTTGCCGAGCGCGCGCGGGCCGAACTCCATCCGCCCCTGGAACCAGCCGACCACCTTGCCGTCGCCGAGCGCCCTGGCGACGCGGGGGATCAGCTCCTCGTCGGGGAGGGTCTCGAACGCGACCTGCTCCTGCCGGAGCAGCTCCTCGATCGCCTCCTGCGAGAACGCCGGGCCGAAGTAGCTGTGCGTCTGCTGGGAGCGGCGGGGGTTGTCGAGCTCGTGGTGGTAGACGTGGAGCGCCGCGCCGAACGAGGTGCCGGCGTCGCCGGCCGCGGGCTGGATGAAGACGTCGTCGAACAGCCCCTTCGGCCGGATCTTCCCGGCGGCCACGCAGTTGTAGGCGCAGCCGCCCGCGAGCGCGAGCCGCGGCGAGCCGGTGAGGTGCTTCGCCGTCGCGAGCAGCTCGAAGAAGACCTCCTCGAACACCGCCTGCGTCGACGCGGCGACCGCCTTGAAGCGGTCCTCCATCCGGCTCTTGGGGCTGCGGGCGGGGCCGAGCAGGTCGATCAGGCGCTCGGAGTGGATGGCGCCGTAGCGGGGCTCGCCCTCCCACGTCATCGCGATGCCCTTCGTGTGGTGCTGGAAGTACTCGAGCCCGAGCTCGAAGGCCCCGTCCTTGACGCGCACGACCTGCCGGAGCTTGTCGAGCAGCTCGGGCTGGCCGTGGGCCGCCAGCCCCATGACCTTGTACTCGTCGCCGAACTTGGGGAACCCGAGGTACTGCGTCAGCGCCGAGTAGAACAGCCCGAGCGAGTGCGGGAAGCCGACGTGCCGGAGGATCTCCAGCTTGTTGCCGCGGCCGCGCGCCCACATCGTGCTGACGAAGTCGCCGAAGGCGTCGATCGACACGACCGCCGCGTCGTCGAAGCCCGAGGGGAAGAACGCCGACGCGAGGTGCGCGCGGTGGTGCTCGACGCTGTGCGACGCGGCGCGGATGCGCTTCGGGTCGATGCCGAGCGCGGCGCCGAGGTGCACCTTCGGGTCGCTCGCGCTGAAGGACCCCTTGAGGATCCCGGCGGGGGAGCGCCGCGTCAGCGCGTAGAGGAGCTTGTCGCCGAGGTGCGCCCTCGTGTCGCGGCCGATCGCGATGTGGTCGATGTCCTCGACGCGCGCGCCGGCGGCGCTGAGGCAGTACTCGACAGCGAGCCGCGGGAACCCCGCGCAGTGCTTGATCCTGCTGAACCGCTCCTCCTCCGCCGCCGCGACGAGCTGCCCGTCGACGAGCAGCGCGGCCGACGCATCACCGTGGTAGGCGTTGATCCCGAGGATGAGCATGCGAAGGCCATCTTCTGGTGCCCGCGCGCGAGGGTCAAGGCGAGCCCACGCGCGCGCGCCGCGCGTCATCGGCCATCCCGCATGACGCGCTGACCCACGATCAAAGCTGCGTTCGTGAGATAAAACCGCGCGCTGCTCCGCAAGGCAACGAGGCCGTGCGAACGCGCGTGCGCGTGTGAACGCGCGTGCGCGCGGTCAGATCTCGGCGAGGCGGATGGCCTGGAGTCGATCGCCCTCGTCGATGCGATCCTGATCGGCCGGCACGAGGATCAGCGCGTCGGCCTCGGCGAAGCTCGTGACCGCGCCGGACGCCTGGTTCGCGGAGACGCGCGCGACGAGCTCGCCGCCGGAGATCTCGAGGCGGGCGCGGAGGAACTCGGCGCGCCCTGTCTGGCGCCGCAGCGAGCCCGCCGCGCGGACGACCACGCGCGGCGGCAGCGGCGCCGCGTCGTCCTGGAGCGCGCGGAGCAGCGGCACGCCGAAGAGGACGAACGTGAGCGAGGCGGAGGCCGGGTTGCCCGGCAAGCCGAGCACGTGCACCGCGCCGCCCCGCGCGAGCTCGGCGCGGCCCACCGCGAGCGGCTTGCCCGGCTTGATCGCGACGCGCCAGAAGTCGAGCGTCACGCCCGCGGCCTCGAGGGCAGGCCGGACCACATCGTGGTCGCCGACGCTCACGCCCCCGACGGTCACCACGAGATCCGACCCGCGCAGCGCCGTCGACACCGCCTCTGCGGCGCGCGCCGCGTCGTCCGGGACGAACGGGGCGATGCGGACCGCCGCGCCCGCCGCGCGCGCTGTCGCGGCCACGAAGTAGCTGTTCGACTCCGCGACCGTGCCGGCGGGGCCGGGCGAGCCGGGCGCGCGCAGCTCGTCGCCGGAGCAAAGCAGCGTGACCACGGGCCGGCGCGCGACGAGCACGGTCGGGCGATCGAGCGCGGCCGCGAGCGCGACCTTCCCCGGCGTGAGGCGCGCGCCTCGGCGCAGCGCGACGGCGCCCTGCGCGAGATCCGCGCCCCTGCGCCGCACCCAGGCGCCCGCGCGCGGCGCCTCCCTCACGGTGATCTCGTCGCCGCTCCGCGCCGCGTCCTCCTGGGGCACGATCGCGTCCGAGCCGGGCGGCAATCGCGCGCCGGTGAAGATCCGGCACGCCGTTCCCGGGTCGAGCGCCGGCAGCGGCCGGCCGGCCGCGCTCTCGCCGCGCACGGGGAGCGTGAAGGGCCCGCTGCCCGCGAGATCGGCCGATGCCACGGCGTAGCCGTCCATCGCGCTGTAATCGAACGCGGGCATCGCGTCGGCCGCCGCGATGTCCTCGGCGAGCACGCGCCCGGCCGCGTCGTCGAGCGACACCCGCTCCGGGCCGACAGGGACCGCGGTCGCGAGCAGCCGCGCGAGCGCCTCTTCGAAGGGGATCATCCGCGTTGCTCCCTTTCCTGCGCGTGCTCCTGCGCGTGTCGGTGGTGGTGGCCGCCTTTGCCGGACGCGAGCGCGACCGCGTGCGCGAGGACGGGGCCGATGAGCTGTGTCACGGCGAGCTCCACCGCTTTCGGGCTGCCCGGCAGCGCGATCACGACGAGCCCGCGCACGACGCCCGCGGCCGCGCGCGACAGGATGGCGTTCGGCCCGATGGCGTCCCAGCTCAGGCGCCGGAACGCCTCGCCGAAGCCGTCGAGCGTCTTCTCGAACAGCGGCGCCAACGCCTCGAAGGTCCTGTCGCGCGGCGCGATCCCCGTGCCGCCGGTGGTGACGATCGCGTCGGCCGATCCTGCGCTCGCGATCTGCTCGATCGCCGCGCGCAGGAGCTCGGGCTCCTCGCGCAGGACGGCGTGGGACGTCACGTCGAAGCCGGCGCTCGTCAGGAGCGCGCCGAGGAGCTTTCCTCCCTCGTCGTCGTCGAGGGTGCGGGTATCACTGAGCGTCAGCGTGGCGACGCGCACGGTGGAGCGGCTCATGCGGCGAGATCTACGCCGCTCGCCGGCCGTTGGCGAACACTTGATGACGCCGGCCCGGCCGCGCGGGCCTGGCCTGCCTGCGCGGCGTCCGATCGGGCGCGCGCGGCCTCGCGCTCGCCCGCGCGGGCCGCGGTCACGCGTCAGCGGCGCGCCGCGACCTCGGGATCAGCGCGGCTGCCCTCGACGGTGGATGGCTTTCGCGCCGCCGCTGCGCTAGGGGAGCGGCGTGTCCGGCCCCCTGATCCCTTACATCCAGCTCCCCGAGATCCCGCTCTCGTTCCTGGAGCACATCCCGATCGTGGGCCAGTTCATCGATCCGGCCAAGCCGCCCTCGATCAAGCCGTTCGGCACGCTGGTGGCGCTCGGCGTTTACATCGGCGCCGTGGTCGCCACGCGGCACGCGCGCGAGCGGCGGCTGGACGAGAAGAAGATGAGCGAGTTCATCTTCTGGGTCGTGGCGGCCGGCTTCATCGGCGGACACGTCTTCGACGCGATCTTCTATCACCCGCAGCGGGTCGCGCGCGATCCGCTCTACCTCTTCGCGCTCTGGGACGGCCTGTCGAGCTTCGGCGGCTTCACCGGCGCCCTGATCGGCGCTGCCTCGTGGCGCTTCTATCGCCGCGAGAAGATCCTGCCGTACTGCGAGGTCGTGAACAGCGCTTTCCCGCTCGCGTGGGTGTTCGGGCGCGCCGGCTGCGCGTCGGTCCACGATCACCCGGGCCGCCTCTCCGACGCGTGGTTCGCGGTTCAATATCCGCTCGGGAACGGGCACGTCGGCCGGTTCGATCTCGGCCTCTACGAGTGCTTGCTCACGATCCCGCTCGCGATCGCGTTCGCGGTGCTCTGGCGCAGGAACCCCCATCGCCCGCTCGGGTTCTACACCGGCGTGATGTGCACCGCGTACGCTCCGGTGCGGTTCGGCCTCGACTTCCTGCGCGAGCGCGAGGGCACGCTGCTCGGCGGCGATCCGCGCTATGGCGGCCTCACCCCGGCGCAGTGGGCCTGCTTCGGGCTGCTCGCGGTGGGCCTGTATTTCCTGAGGATGGCGGCGCGCGGCGAGGCGTCGAGCGCCGGGGCGGGTCCGCTCAGCGGCGGTCCGCGCGTCGCGGATGACGATGCGGACGACGACACGGACGACGAGGCCGATGAGCCGCGTGCGCCTCGCGCCCGGGCCGGACGGTAGCCCGCCCCTGCCGGGTTTTCCGGAGTCGGGGCGTCGTCGTCCCGCCGTCGTGTCGGGTAGTTCGACATCAGGTAATGACCTGATGAGCCGGTCACCGCTGGACCACTCCGTCCTTGCCTCCCGAGCGGGGTTTCGCGCTGTTTGACCGTGGTTTCGCGCTGCCCGCCTGCGACGGAGGCGGCGGGGCGGTATGCGCTGAGACCCCCTGAGACCCCCGCCCGGCGGACCCGCACCTCGGGGCGCGGGGGTCGGGACCGCTCCGTCAGGGCCTGCATTTGGCTCGCTCGCCCGCGGCGGGTCCCTTGACGCGCCTGGGGCACTAGATATCGTGGGGTGGAGTTTGCACCAGAGGGTCGGCCCGCCGACCTTCGCTCGATTGAGCTCGGTTGCTCCTTCCGCCGAAGGAGGGGTCGATCGAGGCGCGCTCGCGAGAAGCTCCGCATCATCGACGTCGATCACGGAGCGAGTGGACCAAAAAAGAGGGAACGCAGGGGCCAACCCCAGGTTTTTCTACAATGGCTGAAGATTCGCGTAAGTTGTTCGTGGCGGGCTTGCCCGACTCCATCACCGAAGACGTTTTGCGGCAGCTCTTCGAGGCCACCGGCGGCAACGTCGTCGAGGTCAGTCTTCCGAAAGATCGCGCGACAGGTCGTCCGCGCGGGTTCGGCTTCGTCACGCTCTCGACGACCGGCGAAGCCAACGCCGCGCGCGAGTCGCTCGACGGCTCATTTCAGGGCGGGAAGTCGATCTCGGTCCGGCCCTTCCAGGCGGAGCCGCCGCGGCGCGAGGGGCGCCCGATGGGCCCTGGCGGGGGTCCGGGCGGCGGTCCTGGCGGTCCAGGCGGCGGTATGGGCGGCGGGGCAGCCGCGGCGCCGGATCGCACCCTCTACGTCGGCAACCTCCCCTACGACGCGAGCGTCGAGGAGGTCGAGGGGCTCATCGGAGCGACGGGCGCCGGTCCGGTGGTGCGGGTCCACCTCCCCATGGACCCTGATGGTCGCAAGCGCGGGTTCGGCTTCGTGACGATGGCCAGCGCCGAGGCGGCGCGCGCCGCGATCGATGCGCTGCGCGGCGCCGACGTGCGCGGCCGGCGGCTGGTCGTCAACCTCGCTCACCCGAAGGGCGAGCGACCGGCGGAGCGCCCGGGCGGCTTCGCCGGTGGCGGCGGCGGCTTCGGCGGTGGTGGCGGCGGCTTCGCCGGCGGCGGCGGCGGCTTCNTGGTGGCGGCGGCTTCGCCGGCGGCGGCGGCGGCTTCGGCGGTGGCGG
>NZ_JEMA01000879.1 GCF_001589285.1 Sorangium cellulosum
AACTCCAGCACCGGGGGCGGCTCCGGGCCGGCGACGGCCGGCGCGATCGCGCTCCTCGGGAGTCAGCTCCCCGATCCGTCGGGTGAGCCCGGGAGCAGCTCCGCCACGGGCGGCGGACCTTCCCCCGATCCGGACGATCTCTACGTCCTCATCGGCGCCCCGGCGCTGTCCTGCGCGCATCCCTACGCCGGCTGCGACGCCTGGCACGCGAGCTTCATCATTCCCCCTGCGGCGCAGGTGCCCGGCGTCTACACCCTCAACGGGCGGGATCTGACATCGTCCTTCGGTGTGAACGGCCCCGACAGGGGCGGCGAGACCTGCGCGGCGTTCGGCGGCACCTTCGGCCCCGGCACGCTGGAGATCGTGAGCCTCGACGCCACGGAGGTCGTGGTCCGGCTGAGCGGCACCCCTACCTCCGAGTTCGACGCCAACGGCGAATACACCGCGACTCGATGCCCCTGACGCCCCTGGCTCCGTGATGGAGAAGAATTTGAACCACAGAGGCACAGAGGGCACAGAGGAAGAGAGACAGAGAAAGAGAGAGATATAGAGAAGACTTTCATTCTCTCTCCCTCTGTGCCCTCTGTGCCTCTGTGGTTCGTTCTCTCTGGTTCTTCGAACCTCCTCGACACGGCGCTACGTCGCCGAGAGGCGCTTCTGCATCTCCTCCGGAGAGACGGCCTCGATCCGGCTCGCGACCCCCCAGCGGTGGCCGTACGGGTCGCGGATCCAGGCCATCCGGTCGCCGTGCGGCTGGTCCTGCGGCGGGCGCTCGATCGTCGCGCCCGCCGCCGCGGCCTGCGCCACGAGCGCGTCCACGTCCTCCACGTAGACCACGACGCTCACGCTCGTGCCCCCCAGCGTCTGGGGGCCGACGGCGCCGAGATCAGGGTACTCGTCCGACAGGAAGAACCGGGCCCGGCCGATCGACAGCTCGGCGTGGCCGAGCCGCCCGTCGGGCATCTCGATGCGCGAGGCCGCGCGTGCCCCGAACGCACGCTCGTAGAAACCGATGGCTTCCGCGGCGTTGCGCGTGCTCAGGTAGGGAAAGCACGTCTGACCTTCGGGGACGGGGTGGACCTGGCTCTTCGTCATCGTCGCGCTCCTTCATGCTCGCATCGCGCACGGGCGATCCGGTTGACCGCCAGCATGGAGGATCGCTCCGTCCAGGTATTGGAAAAATTTTACCTGCACGCCGGCCGGCGCCGGCTCTCGCGCGCGAGCCCGGCCTGGTTCCGCCCGCCAGAAGGCCGTCCAGGGATGGCCGGACTTTGCGCCGCTCCGCGGCGGCGTAGCGCGGGCGGCCCTGGTTTTGTTCCCTCGGGGCTCCGCCCGAACCCCAACGTCCGCTTCGCGGCCGCCCCTGGGATACGCCCTTTTGGCTCTTCTGTCCGGGCACTATCTCCGCCCCTCGGGGCAGGTCATCCGTTCGATGTGCAGATCCACGCCCGAAGGATCTCCAGGATCTCCTGGAGATTGCCGGGCCCACCATAGCCATGGAAGCGCCCATCCTTCACATCACATCGTACCCAGTCATCATCACTTCTCTCTTCCGAGACGGGCGCGGGCGCCTCGACATTACCCACGTCAGCCACGACGGACCATCCCGGGTTGTCCAACGTCTCAACCCGAACTCCGTTCTGGTGCTCCCACTGTCCATCGCATCGCGACCGGTACCATCGTTGAAGCCAGGTTAACGTGTCCCTCTCCATCGCCGTCTCCTAGCGCAGCAATCCTTCCCGTCGGGCCAGCTCGCGCGCCGTCCTGATGCTCGGACTCGACCTCCAGGCTGAAGACGCGCTGCACACTCGGTAGCACATCCACACCGGAAACTGGTCCTCCCCCGCTTCCGCGGACAGTTTCACTATGCCGCGAACGCGAGCCCCCAGAGGGCAGGACGAATGAGCAGCGCCTTCAAGATGGCGGGGGGACTCGCTCGGTTCCGATCAGGTTTGCTGAGGAACAAAAGACCAAGCCCCTCGGAAAAATTGCCGTACGTCAGGAGGAGCGANCCAAGCCCCTCGGAAAAATTGCCGTACGTCAGGAGGAGCGACGTGAGGCAT
>NZ_JEMA01000880.1 GCF_001589285.1 Sorangium cellulosum
GGCCGCGCCGCCGGGCTCCTCGCCGGGCCCCGCTGTGCAGCCTCGTCCCGTGCGCGTGGGCTCTCCCGCGGAGCCCGCCGCCGCGAGCGGGCGCGTTCGCCAGGGCCTCGTGCGCGACTGAGCGGGCGCGTGCGCGAGCGCCTCGCGCGCTCTACGTTCCCCGGGGCGCGTCGTCCTCGGCGGCCTTCTCGGCGGCGGCCTTCTCGGCGGCCGCCCTCTTCTCCTCGGCGATGTCGTGCGCCTTGCGCGCCTCCTGCGCCGCGCGGATCGCCGACAGCGCGCCGCGCGCATCGCGGTGTGTCCGCGCGGTCTCGGCGTGGGGCTCGCTTCCGTTCCCGACGCGCGCGCCGGTCATCAGCTCGAAGTACCCCGACTCGATCCACACGGCGCCGAGCGTGTGCGCGACCTCCGCGCCCTCCGGCCCGAGGTACCCGATCGCGCCGCCGTAGACGCGCCGCGAGCCGACCTCGAGCGCGCGGCTGATCGCGGTCGCGCGCGGCGCGGGCGCGCCGACGGCGCTGCCGCTCGAGAAGGCGGCGCGCAGCGCCTCGACAGGCGACGCGCCGCCGGCGCGCGGCCCTGCCGACGGATCCTGGTCGACGCGGACGAGCGTCTCCCCCGACGCGCCCGCGATCGCGAGCCCCGGCGCGAACGGCGACTCCGCGAAGTCGAGGAAGTAAAGGTGCGTCGACGGCGCGAGCAGCCGCAGCGCGCGGTACACGTCGAAGGGATCCGCGCCCCGGAGCGGGGCCCTGAACCTGCGGGCGAGCACGACCTCCTCCGCCTCGCCGGCGGCGACGCGCTGGCGCGCTGCGGTCACCTTCGCGGCGTAGTCCTCGTCGCTCACCGGCGTCTCGAGGTGCTCCGGCAGCGCCTCGGGATCGAGCGCGGGCAGGCTCTGCTGCTCCGGCCCGTGCGACAGCTCCCAGGCGCAGCGGTTCACCGCGCCCTGCGACAGGCCGGCGATGGTCATCGTCTGCGCCGCGCTGTCGAACACGACGACCGTCGCGTCCTTCATGACGCGCCCGAGGTACATCTCCTCGGGCCATGGCTCGATGCCCATGAGCTGGTGCACCGTGTCGTGGCAGAGGAAGCCGACCCACGACTGGCAGATGCGGGCCGCCAGCTCTCTCGATGTGTCCGTCGACGCTGGTTGCCCGAGCCCCTCGCTCAGCGTCGCGAACGGGTCGAACCCGCTCGGAAGGATGCTCTCGGAGCGGGCCCGGTAGCCGAGGATCGCGTAGCGACCCCAGCGCTCGCCGGAGACGGCGGACTCGAACAGGAACGACGAGCGGCCCGGCGACTGGGCGCGGAGCGCCGCGTACGCGCGGACCGGCGTGATGTGATCGGCCGGGAGTGTACGGGTCACGAGCGTGCTCATCGCGGCCCAGCCTACACGACGTTGCGCCCTCCGGCGAAGGAGGCCAATGTACGCGGGAGATCACGATGCGAAGCGCGCTCGCTCTCTCGTCGCTCCTGTGCCTGTCCGCCTGCGGCGGCGCTGATCCTGCGCCGGAGGGCGCGCGCACCACCGTCGTCTCGCTGCGGAACATCGACTGCGAGGAGTGCGGCGCCGAGCTCGTCACGGATCTCCGCGAGCGCCCCGGCGTCTACGCGGCGTCGTTCGACAGGCGCCGCGCCGAGCTCGCCGTGACAGCGTCGCCGTCGTTCGACGTCACCGGGACGGTCAAGCGGCTCGCCGCCGACGAGGGGTTCGAGGCGGTGCTCGGCGGCGGCAAGGGGCAGTACCTCGGCTGGGCGACGTTCCCCGAGGGCGCGGACGCCCGGACGATCGCGGAGGGCGGCGCGGACATCCCCGATCTCCGCGCGCAGGTCGTCCCCGGCAAGGTCACGGTCCTCGATTTCGCCGCGAGCTGGTGCCTGCCGTGCCGCAAGATGGACGCGCACATGGCCACGGTGCTCGAGGCCCGGCGGGACGTCGCGTACCGCAGGCTCGACGTCGGCGACTGGGACACGCCGCTCGCCCGGCGTTACCTGAAGCAGGTCTCGAAGCTGCCTTACGTGATCGTCTACGACACGAGCGGCGCGCAGGTGGACGCGTTCGCGGGCCTCGAGGTCGAGAGGCTCGACGCGGCGATCGAGCGCGGCGCGCGCCGCTGAGCCCGGCGGCCCGCGCGCTCGATCGACGCGCCGATCGGGTCAGTAGTGGCCGAAGAGATCCTGGATGCGCGACTCGAGCGCGACAGCGATCTTGTAGAGCGACGAGATGGACGCCGAGGACTCGGCGCGCTCGATCTGCGAGAGCAGCGACACGCTGAGCCCGGTGCGGCGCGCCATCTGCTTGAGGGTGAGGTCCTTGTCCTTGCGGAGGTTCCGGATCGTGTCGCCGATGACACGGTGGAGCTGCTCCTCCGGCGTCCGCGCGAGGCCCTTCTTGCGCATCACGCGGGCGAGCACCTCGCGGAACTCGTCGACGTTGAACGGCTTCTTGATGTAGTCGACCGCGTCGAGCTTCATAGACGCGACGGCGCTCTCTAGGTTGGGGAAGCCGGTGAAGATGACGACCGCGATGTCGTTGTCGACCTTGCGGATGCGCTTGAGGACCTCGATGCCGTCGAGCTTCGGCATCATCAGGTCGAGGATGATGAGGTGGTAGCCGCCCGCGCGTACCTCCTCCTCGACCGTCGTTGGGTCGCCCAGCGTCTTGACCTGATAGCCGTCGCGCTCGAGCAGCGTCTGCATGTAGTCACAGATCGCCCGGTCGTCGTCGACGATCAGGATGCGTACAGCGGGAAGCTCAATTGCCACCTGTTCCTCCTCTCACGACCGGCAAAGCCGGTTCGTCCTGATCCGTTCTGGAAGGGGCCGCACGGGCGGTCCCTGGCTCAACGTTGCCCGAGCAGGGGGCGAGATCCTCACCGGCGCCACAGGGGCCTCGCTCTCTGCAATGGTTCGGCAACATCGGGATTCCAGTGACACTTTAACACGGCTCGGGCAAGGACGTCGCGGGGGTTTTTTCTTGCGCTCCACCGATTCTTGGCTTCGTGAAACGTCCGGGGCGCCGGGGTCAGCCGGGGGCAGATGTCGTCGAATTCCCGTGGTTTATCGACGTGCGGGGGCGTGAGGGGCGTGTAGGTGCGGCGCGGGCGCGGGGTGTCCCGGCGCACCGTTCGCAAATTCGTATTGACAAGAGGCTCACTCTTGGCGATGTTGCGCGCCCGCTGTTCGGCGGGCGTTGCTCTCGCAGCAGCGTACGGGGCGTAGCGCAGCCTGGTAGCGCACTCGGTTCGGGACCGAGGAGTCGGAGGTTCAAATCCTCTCGCCCCGACTACTTCTTCGACACGCAGGCAGGTGGAGCCGTCGCAGGACGGCCCCCGCCGTCCCCGGTGGCCCTCCTGGTCACCTCGGCCACTCCGTGGCGGTTGCGCATCGCTGACAGGCGCCGCCAGGAATGGCCGCCTCGCTGCCGCTGCGGGCACCTTGGCGCTGCTCGGAAGCGCGCTCGCTGCCAAGGCGCGGGCCCTGATGGCTGCTGCCGGCGCCGGAGCGCCGTCGCCTGCCCGGCACGCGTTTGCGCCGGAGCGCCGTCGCCTGCCCGGTACGCGTTTGCGCTGGGGTGCTCGCGCTGGGTAGGGCGGTGGGCCCGAGGAGGCGCCGTTCGTCGCGCGGCGCCGCGAACGTCTCTCCTCGGGCCGGGCAGCTCGGCAGCGCCGCCTCCCGCGCCACCAGGGGTGAGCCTGGTCGACGCGGGATTACCCCGTGCGCCCCGCCAGGTTGGCGATCACCGCCGCGAGCTCCGATGCCTCGATCGGCTTGGGCACGTGCGACTGGAACCCCGCCAGCAGCGCGCGCGTCCGGTCCTGCGCGCTCGCGTACGCCGTCAGCGCCGCCGCCGGGATCCGCCCCCCGTGCTCCGGGCTCTGCGCGCGCAGCCGCCGGATCAGGCTGTAGCCGTCCTCCCCGGGCATCCCGAGGTCGCTCAGGATCACGTCGGGCTTCTCGCGCGCGATCGCCGACAGCGCCTCCTCGACGGTGGCGACAGCGGTGATGGTCGCCCCCTTGCGCTCCAGCACCGTCGTCACGAGCTCCCGCGCGTCCGGCTCGTCATCGACCATCAGCACGCGCACGCCCTGCAGCGTCGGCTCCGCGTCGGCCGCCAGGTTGCTGAGCCCGTCGACCTTCCGCAGCGCCGCGATCGCGCCGCGCGGCGCCAGCGGGATGTCCACCGTGAAGGTCGCTCCCTTGCCCTCCCCGGCGCTCTCCGCCCTCACCGTGCCCCCGTGGAGCTCGACGAGGTGGCGCGCGATCGCGAGGCCCAGCCCGAGCCCGCTGTGCGGCCGCGTGCTCGTGCTGTCGGCCTGCCGGAAGCGATCGAACACGTACGGCAGGAACTCCGGGACGATGCCCTGACCGCTGTCGCTCACCTGGACGCGGGCCACGCCCTCGACCCGGCTGAGCTGGATCGCCACCTTGCCGCCGCGCGGCGTGAACTTGATCGCGTTCGACAGGAGGTTCCACACCACCTGCTGCAGCCGCGTCTGGTCGCCCGAGATCGGCCCCGCGCCCGCGTCGAGCTGCACCCCGAGCTCGATCCCCTTCGCGTCCGCGCCGTGGCGGACAGCGTCGATCGCGGCGTTGATGATCGGCGGCAGGTCGATCAGCATCACGTCGAGCCGCAGCTTGCCGGTGATGATGCGCGACGCATCGAGCAGATCCTCGACGAGCTGCGCCTGGAGCGTGCCGTTGCGCTCGATCGCCTCGAGCGCGCGGACGTGCGTGTCCGGCTTCAGCGAGCCCTGCCGGAGCATGCGCGCCCAGCCGAGGATCGCGGTGAGCGGCGTCCTGAGCTCGTGGGAGAGCGTGGCGAGGAACTCGTCCTTCGCGCGGTTCACCTGCTGCGACTCGCGGTAGAGCTGGGCGTTGTCGAGCGCGAGCGCGGCGAAGTTGCAGAGCTCCTCGGCGAGCGCGAGATCGTCAACGCCGTAGCGCCTGCCCGACTCGGTCGTGAGCAGCGTGATCGCGCCGCGCGTCCGGCCGCGGGCGCGCAGCGGCACGATCATGGCCGAGCGGACGCCGAGCTCGCGCAGCAGCGTGAGGTAGGCCGGGTCGTGCGCGCCGGACCAGCTCTCGCCGTCGGGCTCCGGCGACGAGGCGCGCTGCCACGCCATGCTCTCGACCTCCGAGACGAGGAGCGACTCGCCGCGCCGGAGCACCGCGTGCACCGCGCGCGGCACCTCCGGGTCGGTCGGGTAGCGGGCCGACAGGTCCTTCCCCAGCGTCTGCTTCGCGCTGCTCGCGTGCACGGCCGCGAGCCGCGTCAGCGAGCCGTCGGGCTCGACGATGTCCACCACGGTCGCGTCGGCGATGTGCGGCACCGCGAGGCGCGCGACGTTGGCCAGGGTTGTGTCGTACTCGAGGCCCGACAGCGCGAGCTGCCGGCTCGCCTCGCCGATGAAGTACCGCCGCTTGTCGGCGAGCCGCTTCTCGGTGACGTCGCGGAAGACCAGCACGAGCCCGACGAGCTCGCCCTCGTCGCTCCGGATCGGCGCCCCGCTCGAGTCGATCGCGAGCTCCGAGCCGTCGCGGCGCAGCAGCAGCGTGGTGTCGTCGAGCCCGATGATGCCGCCGTGCCGCAGCACCTCGGTGACCGGGTTGTCGAGGTCGTCGCGCGTCTGCTCCGAGATGACCCGGAACACCTCCGACAGCCGGCGATCCCGCGCCTCCTCGAGCGACCAGCCGGTCAGCTTCTCGGCCACGGCGTTCATGAAGTCGATCCGCCCCGAGCCGTCGGTCGAGATCACCGCGTCGCCGATGCTCTTGAGCGTCGTCGAGAACTTCGTCCTGCTGACCCGCAGGTCCGCCTCGAGCTGCTTGAACTGGGTGATGTCGGCGAAGATGGAGACCGCGCCGAGCAGCTCGCCCTCCGGCGAGAGGAGCGGCGCGCAGCTCCCGAGCATCATCCCGTGGGTGCCGTCGAACCGCTGGAAGTGGAGCTCCTCCGCGGGCACGGTCTCCCTGCGCGTGAGGCACCGCGCCATCGACCAGTCCTCGGCCGCGAACGGCCGCCCGTCGGGGTGGAACGCGCGGTAGCGCCCCCAGCCCTCGACATTCTCGGCGGTGGAGCTGCCGGCCCAGATCCGCTCGGACGCGCGGTTCTGGAGGGTCAGCTTGCCCTGCGTGTCGGAGACGATGATGCCGTGCGGGCTCTCGCTGAGGAGCGCGTCGAGCAGCCCGCGCTCGTGCCGCGTGATCGCGCGCAGCCGCTCGACCTCGCGGCGCAGCGCCTCGACCTCGGTGTCGATCGGGGGCACCGACGCCGCGAGCGGCGTGAGCTCGAAGGAGGCGCTCGCGGTCGGATCGAGGCTCGCGATGATGCGATCGATCTCGACGACCGCCGGGCCGATGAGCCGTCGCTGCTCGGCGGTGCTGGCCGCCTCGTACAGCAATGCCCGGGCCTGAGCGAGCGCCGTGACGATCGGGATGTCCGAACGTTCGGGCATGGCTCTATGGGATCCCACGGCCGCCGGACGCGAACAAGATGCTATGCGAGCGATCTGACACGGAAATTACGTCGAGCGACGTGGACTTCTTGTTGGACGGACTCTTCCAGTGGGCCGCGGTACCCCGGGTCGCCGGGGTACCGCGTCCCCGGGGCGCCCTGAGCGCGCCCCCGGGGACGATCGCGGGGCGATCAGCTCCGGGCCGCCTGGATCTGCTTCACGAGCTCGGGGACGGTCGTGAAGAGATCCGCGACCAGGCCGTAGTCGGCGACCTGGAAGATCGGCGCGTCGGCGTCCTTGTTGATGGCGACGATGACCTTCGACCCCTTCATGCCGGCGAGGTGCTGGATCGCGCCCGAGATGCCGACGGCGACGTAGAGCGACGGCGCGACGACCTTGCCGGTCTGGCCGACCTGCAGGTCGCTGGCGGCGTAGCCGGCGTCGCACGCGGCGCGGCTCGCGCCGACGGCGGCGCCGAGGACGTCGGCGAGCGGGTCGAGGATCTCGTTGAAGCGCTCCTTCAGGGCGCGGCCGCCGGAGACGACGACCTTCGCCTCGGCGAGCTCCGGGCGCTCGCTCTTCACCTGGTCGAAGGAGACGAACTCCACGCGCTCCGCAGCCGCGCTCGGCGGCACGACGGCGACCTGCTCGATCGCTGCCTTCCCGCCGGCGGGCTCCGCGGCGGCGAACGCGCTCTGCCGGACGCTCACGACCTGGACGGGGGTCGAGACGGTGCAGATCCCGTACGCGTTGCCGGCGTACATCGGGCGCTTGTACTTGAGCGTGGAGCCCTCCGAGGGGGCCGCGGACGCGGACCCCCGACCCGCGTCGACGATGAGCTCCGAGATGTCGCTCGCGAACCCTGCCGAGAGCCGCGCCGCGACGCGCGGGAGCAGGTCCTTGCCGTAGGCGCTCGCGGTGCCCACGACGACCGCGTACCCCTTGGCGGCCGCGACCACGGTCGGCACGTAGCGCTCCGCGACGTAGTCCTTCAGCGCGCTCGACTCGGCGACGAGCACCTTGGCCGCGCCGAGCGCCGCCGCCTCGGCGGCCGCCTCGCCGAGCGCGTCGCCGATCACGAGGATCGAGTACGTCCCGCCGAGCGCCGCCGCCGCCTGCCTGGCGAACGTCACGGCGGAGTGCGTCGTCTTCTTCAGCTTTCCTTCGGCGGCCTCGGCCACCACGAGAACGTCAGCCATGATCCCTCCTGGACCTTCAACCCGTCGACGCGGGTCGGGGGTCCGCGTCCGCGGCCCCCTCGATGTCTTTTCGACCTGCCCTTGCGGTCCCGTCAGAGGACCTTCGCCTCGTTCTTGAGGCGGGTGACGAGCTCACCGACGTCCTTCACCTTGATGCCCGCCTTGCGCGCCGGGGGCGGCTGGAACGCGTGGTACTGGACCTTGAGCGCCTGGTCCGCGGCGAGATCGGCGAGCTTCACCTCGACGAGCGGCTTCTTCTTGGCGGCCATGATCGCGGGGAGCGCCGCGAAGCGCACGCCGTCGTTGTACTTGAACGCGGGCGCGGTCTTCATCGAGTAGACGCTGGTCGGCGCGACGATGCGGAGGTCGACCGTGACGACGGCCGGCAGGCGCACGCGGAGCGTGGCGACGCCGCCGTCGACCTCGCGGCCGACGAGCAGCGCGCCCTTCTCTTCCTTGATGGTCGCGGCGAACGTGGCGAGCGGCCACTCGAGCAGCTCGGCGAGGATCTGGCCGACCTGGTTCGAGTCGCCGTCGACGGCCTGCTTGCCCATGACCACGACGTCCGGCTTCTCGCGCTCGACGAGCGTCTTGAGCGCGCGCGCCACGAGGTCGCCGTCGAGCTTGTCGTCGGTGACGTCGACGCGGATGGCGCGGTCGGCGCCTGTCGCGAGCGCGGCGCGGAGGGTCGGCTCGGTCTCCTTCGGCCCGAAGGTGACGACGACGACCTCGCCCGCCCGCGTCTTCGGCGCCTTGCCGTCCTCGGTCAGCCGCAGCGCTGCTTCCAGGGCGTACTCGTCGAACGGGTTCGGCTTCCACTCGAGCCCGGTCGTCTCGATTTTGTCCCCTGATGCAGGGATCTTCACCTTGTTCGCGTTATCCGGATCGGCGACGCGCTTGAGCGGAACGAGGATCTTCACGGCTCGGCTGGCTCCTGTTGCTGTGTGGTAACGCAGAGCGTAGTCCGCCCAGGCGGGTGCGCGCTACGCGACAGACGGGCCGGCGGACCCAAGCGGGGGGCCCGGCGAGCCCGACTGGAATAGCACGCCCGAGGCGGAGAGGGATCGGTCATGGCAGCCCCGACGTGATGCGTCAAGCGGGCGCGGCGGGTCTCGTGGGATAGACGCGAGGCGCTGTGAGGGGGCTCGCGACGGCGGAGGGAAGTGGGTGATCCGGTGTGAGAGGGATTGCGGTGGGGGGGCGTGACGGATGCGAACCGTTGAGGGGGGCTGGCG
>NZ_JEMA01000881.1 GCF_001589285.1 Sorangium cellulosum
GAGACGCGCCTGCTCGCCCGCGGCATCGACGACGGCCTCTACGTCGGCGCCGCCACCGTCCTGCGCACCGCGCTGGACATGGCCGCCCTCAGCTTCGTCCTCGACCACAACCACCCAAGCGGCGACCCCACCCCCACCCCCGAGGACGAGGAGATGACCCTGGCGCTGCGCCACCTCGCCTCCGAGCTCAACGTCCCGCTCAAGGCCCACGTCATCGTCACCCCCAGCGGCCGCTACGCCGCCGTCCACGAGGTTGCCCTCGCCACGCGCAGCGCCCCGCGGCCGGCGCGCTGCGCCCCTGTGCATTCAGCAGCCTGCCTCCAGCGCCCTGCCCCCGCCCGCATCTCGTCGCCTCCGGCTGCCGCACAACGAACTGGAGCGCGTGGAGCAACCGACCGCCCCTGCGGAAACTTGCTGAGCCGCGCGAGGACGCTTCAGCGCCAGACGAAGCGATAGCGCTCGGGCCCACCGTAGATGCAGAGCTCCCGCTGCGCCTTGTCCCACGTGTTGCCCCAGACGCGCGCGCGTGCCACGACGGGCTCCTCCGGCGCGGGCGGCGAAGGATCTCCCTTCACTCCGAACACCTCGACGGCGGCATCGGGGGCAACCTGGAGCGCCACCTGGAGGGCGATCACCAGGTCCCCCTCCCTGCGGGCAGCGACCGCTGTCTGTGGCTCGCGGTTGTAGGGGTCTGCCGCGACCTCGAGCACCGAGATGCCGTCGCGGTACCACATCGAGGCGTGCTGGTCCGTACCCTCCGGCACCGGCGCGGCATTGAGCGCAGCCGCAACCGCCAGGCCGACACGCGCCTTGATCCGGCACGAGCACGGAAGCTCGCCCTCGTCCGCGCTGGCGGCGCCGAGGCGCTCGAGGCACACCGGCCACGACACGGCGATCGGCGTGGGCTCCAGGTGCTCGTCTTCCAGGTGCACCGTGCCCTCGGCGTCGACGGCGTAGCTCACGCTGCCCAGGATCTCGGCGCCGATCGGGACGAGCTGGCCCTCGTCCACGCTCGCGGCCTCCGTCGCGGCTGGCCGGTCCGGCCACGCGCCGACAATGCCGAACGGCCCCCACTGCACGTTGGCAAAGCGGAGCCCGCCCAGGCGCGCTTCGAAGTCGAGAGCCGCCTCGTGCGCCGGCAGCTCCCAGCAGGAGAGCAGGCGCTCGAGTGAGGCCCGCTCGCCCTTGCGCCGGGGGTCAACGCGCGCGCCGAGCCGCAAGAGCCCACGGACGGCGCGCGGCGTGAGCAGCGGGCTCAGCGAATCCTCGGCGCCTGTGAAATCACGGGTGCGCGCCCCCTGATCGTCGACCGTCTCCCAGGACAGCAGCGTGCCCGCAAAGAGCCGTGTTTGCTCCAGACGCGGAGGCCCTGGCGGCGCCCACACATGGCCGGAGGTGCCCTCCTCCCCAGCGCCCGCGAGGAGCGCGACCGCGCCGTCTTCGCGGAGCACCTCGGGGGACGGCGGCTCCGGCGCGCTCCTCCGCGGTTCGATCCGCAACTCGGCGCCGGCTGTCGTGAGCTCAGCGCCGGTCGCTCCGCACGCCGAGCCCGCGGCCCGCAGCGCGGCGACCGCGTCCTCCAGGGTGGGGGTCCACACGAGCGTGTCGCGCTCCCCCTCGTCCCGCAGCGGGTGTCCGTCCACGATGACGAGCGAGCCGCGGCGGAAGAAGCGGTGAAAGCTGTCCGTGGCCTCGACGGCAGGCTCCGCCCCGAGCGCTCCCGCGAGCGCGGCGCCCACGTACGGCCGGAGTCGTAAGCACAGCGCCCCCTTCGCGAGCGGCTCGACGGTGGCGAGGAGGGAGATCTTCTCGAGCAGCGTCCAGGGGTCCGCGGCGACCGGGGTGAGCTCTTTATCTCTCGGCGCGTCGCGCATCCGGTAGAGCACGCCGCGGGCATCGATGAAGTACGCCGCGCCTCCGCTGCGGCCGATGGGGATGGCTACCTCCCCGTCGGGCGTCGACCTGGTCGGCCCGTGCGCCACTCGGCGAGCCGTCGCAAAGGTGAGCGACAACGCGGGCACGGAGAGCCCGCCGACGTCGCGATGAAACTGAATCGCGGCGTCGAGCTCCGGGAGCCCCTTCTTGCGCAACGTGTCGCGGAGCGTTGGTTCGTCGACGCGGCCGGCCTCTTCGATCTGTACGCCCAAGGCAGTCAGCGTGCGGCGCGCGTGCTCCGACAGTTTTTCGAGGATGGTGTTCAGATCCTCTGCCACCTGCGTGCTCATATCACACCGGTCTCCCGTAGTTTTCGTGCCGCTGGTAGTTCACGCCCTCAGGAACTGGGTCTCTTAGCCAGTTCGGGTCCTTCGGGCTCGAGAAGTTCGTGCGCTCGCCGATCCCCCTCTTCGCCCCCTTTTTCCCGGTCAGCGCAGGGTAGCCTTCTTGGATCGTATCCGGTCGAGGCCCCCCCCACTTCGAGTGGAGGTTCGCGAGGAGCTGGCTGCAATTGGGGCAGGGGGCGCGGTCGACGGCCTCTTGGCTCCCGTTCGCCGGATTGTGGGCGCTGATGCTGGTGATCGAACCGAGACATTTCCGGATGTCTGCGTGGTCTTCCGGGTTGTCCGGATCGAGCGGCTTGCCACCTCGATTGTCCCTCTCCCATTGCCGGATGTAAGCCGTGAGCGCACGGGGCTCCGCGCACGACGTCGGGTCGGGACCCCCGGGATATTTGCCATTGACCTGGGGCGGGAGCGATTGCCTGACAATATCGTGCAGATCCGGGTTCGTCCCGCCCCCGATCTCCGCCGGAGACTCCTGGCTACCTCTCGTGAAGGGGCCGGAGCTGCCGCTCACCGTCGAAAGCACCGGGTCGAGCCCATCGGGATCGATCACGAGCAACGGATCGTTGCTCGCGTAGCCGAACGGCCGCAGGCCGCCTTGGAGGCCGATCGGATCGGCGCTGATGTACCGTCCGCTCTCCGCGTCGTAGTACCGATAACGGTTGTAACACAGCCCGGTTTCCGCATCCTCGTACTGACCCGGGTAGCGCAGCGGCGTGGTGGCCAGGGCGCCCTCCTGGTGCCCCACGCCGCCCCACACCCGGGTATCGAGGCGCGCGAGGACCTCGCCGTCGCCGCGGACGAGGACGGAGGGCCGCTCCGTGCGATCGTTCACGTAATGAACCCACTCAGCCGCCAGGCTGCGCGAGCCATCAGGAATGGCGTCAACATGGGCCAGCGGGAAGACCGTCCCCGGCCGGAAGCAGTAGGTCCGTTGCTCCACGACGGGGGCGCCGGTAGCACCGGTCGACTCGCGGATCTCGTGCACGAGCACGTCGCTATCCCAGACAAACCGGGTCAGTGATACCACGCCGTCGCTCGCGACGGTGCGTTTGGCGACCCGGCGCGCGAAGGGATCATATACGAACGCAATGATCTGCCCGTCCGGGCTCACGACATTGGAAAGAAGCCCGCGCGCGTCCCAATGGTACCTCCACACGCGTCGCTGCCCGTCAGATTCGGTGACGCGCCTCTCGGTGAGGCGTCCATCACGGTCGTAAAGGAGCTCCGAGCGCCCGCGTCGCACGAGCTTTCCTCCGAGCTCGTAGGTCCTTGGTTCTGCGCCCGCCCCCTCCTCGAAGAGGTTTCCTGCCTCATCATAGGCATAGACCTCGGCGCGCGCCTGCTGCGGGAGCTTGGAGAGGATCTGCCCGACTGGATCGTACGTGTACATGATACGCCCCTTCGAGAGATCCCACTCCTCCAGGAGGTCGCCAGCTGGCGAGTACCGATAGGCGTGTTCACTTGTGGTCTTCAGCGGTAATGGGCCGACCCACTCAGGCTGCCCGGGCCGACCACGGGACCGGCGGGCTGCTTGACCACGCGGCGTCGCTCGACGCGTCCGAGGGGGTCCACTTTCGTTTGGACCGCACCGCCGCCCGGGAGCACGCGCTCGACCTCGAACCCCTGCGCATCCCAGCGGAATGCGATGGGATCGACTCCGCCGAGGAGCAGGCGCGCCGGCTGGCCCATGGCGTCGTGCTCGACCACCTCCCGGTACCCGAGGGAGGTGAGCTTCATCCGGCGCCTGCCGAGCGCGTCATAGGCGCTGCTGACGGCGTGCGTTGCTCCTCCTAAAATCTGCGTCTCGCGCGTCATTCGTCCGCGATCATCGTAAGTGAACTCGCACTCGACAGCCTTGTTCGAGGCGGAGATCATGCGGCCACAGGCATCGTAGGCGAAGCTGTCCTTCGTTGCGTCCGAGTAGATACGCTCGACGATGCGTCCACAGGCGTCGTAGACGAACTCTGTCCTGTCACGGCTGTCGCGCTCGATCGAGGCGATTCGCCCGGCGACGTCCATCTGGTAGCGAACGTGTCGACCATCGAAGGTCTGCTCCTCGACGATCCAGCCCGCTGAGTTCCGGACGATCCGGTGGTTCTCCCCTTTCTCATTGATGACGAGCGTGAGCGCTCCCTCGCGATCATAGCGGTAGCGGATGCGCGATCCGTCGGGCTTTCGGAGCTCGTGCACCGCGCCGAGCCCGGCCCAGCGGAGCTCGTGGACGCGCCCGACAGGATCCGTGAGGCGCTCGAGCCGACCGTCGGCATCGTAGGCGAACGAGTACTGACCACCGTCTGGAAGATGAACCGCGACGACCTCGCGCCGGGCACTGTAGACATACCGGCGTTCATACCCGCGCTCGTTCGTCATGGCGTGCACGCACCCCAGGTAGTCGTAGCGTATGCGCTTGAATGCACCGCTAGCCTCGACGATTTCGGTGGGATTGCCGTGCGCATCTCGGTGGATCCTCGTCACACCCCCGTTGGGTAGTATGGCCTCCACGAGCAGGCCGCGCTCATCGTACGCGTAATGGATCACGTCGCCTGACGCGTCATGGACGGCAAGGAGATTTCCGCGGGCGTCGTGCTCGTAGCGCGTCCAGACACCGTGCGGGTCGATGATCTCGGCCAGGTTGCCGGCCTCATCGTAACGATACTCGGTCGTGGCGCCCGTGGGATCAATGGCGCGGACCACGTTTCCCTGCGCATCTCGCTCCCAGCGCCAGGTGGATCCAAGCGCATCCGTATAGGCGAGCAGGTTGCCGTATTGATCGTAGGAAGACGTGTGAACGCCGACGCCCCAGACAGCTTTGTCGATTTTGCCGAGTCCATTTCCGAAGTAGCGGCGTACCTGTCGTGAATCGATGACCTCGGTGTATCCGTCGCCACCATATTCAAGCTTGCAATGATAAACGCCCCTCGCTTCCGTCGTCCTGTCTGCCAGGAATGCCGACACGTCCTCCGCGAGGCTGGGATCATGCGCGCCCGGGTGCTCCCCCCACGTCTCGACGCAGCGCCCCTGTGCATCGTAACGATACACCACGCGCAGACCCGCCGGATAGGTGTGGGACGTCATGAGATGCTCGGAGTAAGAAAATCGCGACGCGTGCCCCTCTGCATCCGTCGCACAGACGAGGTCCCCGGCTGTATCGAAGGTGTACGTCCGGTAGGCGATCCAGCGGCCCTGCGACGGGCTGTTCTTTACCTCGAACGCCGCGATGCGGCCGCCCTGATGGCGGCGTACACGGACGACACGCTGCACGCTGTCGATGATCGACTCGAGCACACCGTCCCGATAGTTGAGCTTGATCGCATTCCCGTTGCGATCGATGATGCGGCTCAGTAGCAGGCGCTGACCTGGGCTGGGCGTGCCGGGGAATTCATGTCGTCGACCGTCCGAGGGGACGAGGTTGTAGCCGGTCGCGTCGTGGAGAAGCAGGGCGCCATCTTCGAGCACGGTGGAGTCTCCGACCTCGAGGCGCCGAGCAGAGAGGAAAGTTCCTTCTGGGCGCCACACGCGAACCGAACGGCGCCGCACTTCGATTTCCCACGCGAGCGAATGTGTCCACCCGAAGCCGAGGCCTACATCTCGGCTGCGCGCTGTCGACGAGTACGCGCGGGTAATGATAAGCGGCAGAGGGCCAGGCAGCGCCAGGTCAACGACGGGCTCGGTGTAGACGCGACCGGTAACGATATCGACCGGGTCACCCGCGGCAGCGCCGCCGCCCCCGCCATGCACGGGGTTGGAGCAACCGGCACCTTTCCCTTGGCCGCAGCCGCTGGCGTTCCTGCCTCCGCCATTGGCCTCGTTGCCTCCACTCTGCCCATCGGCCCCTTGTCCATCGGCCTGTCCATTGCCACCCCGTCCGTTCCCCCCTCCACCCGCGCCGCCACCGCCCATGATCCACACGCCGGGGTTCATGCCAGGGATCGCGGGGATGTTCGGGACCGGTGCGGTGCGCGCCATGGTGGTCATGATAACCTGATGGCGCCTGCTGTCAGCATCGGTGCGAAGCTCGCTACGGAGAAAATAGCCGTCTCTCTCTCTCGACCGCGATGAGGCGTACCGCAAGGATTCGACGCCCTCCTGGTCGGTCCTCACCGGGTCGAGTGTCCGTCACCTTGCTGCGGTTGCAGCCCCGCCCCGGAGGAGCACCTCGCCGCCTCTTCGCCCACGCCCTCACCCGCGCTCGGAGGTGGCCCCGATGAGCCCGATGAGCCGCGCCCCCGTCGACGCCCCCGCCGAGACGGCGGTCGAGCTGCCGACCGCGACCGAGGCCGCCCTCCTCGAGATGGTGCTCGGCCTGCCCGGCGTCGGCCCGCGCATCCTCGGCACGGCCGCTCTCCCCTCGCTCGGCCGCCTCTCGCCCGCGGCGCTGGCCGAGCGCACCCAGATCGCGCTGTTCGANGGCCGAGCGCACCCAGATCGCGCTGTTCGACGCCACCCGCCTCGCCGCCGCCTTCGAGCTCGG
>NZ_JEMA01000882.1 GCF_001589285.1 Sorangium cellulosum
GTGAGGCGCAGGTAGCGCGAGGGCGGGGCGGCCGCGGCCCTCAACCGGCGGTCGCCCCGCCTTTCGCGGTGGCCCCGCCTTTCGCCGACGTTCGAGGTCATCCCGCCCGGGTCCCGGCGCCAGCGGCACGCGGAAAGTCCGGGCGGTGGGCCGGAAAACGGAGGGCCCGGACGACAGCCGTCCACGACAGACATTCAGCCCCGTTGACGCGCGCTGTGGGCTCTATCACGGTGGCCGCGAGCCATGGGAACCAGTAACAATCCGTCCTCCGTGCCCATCATGTCCGCCGAGCAGGCGCTGCAGCGGCTGATCGAGGGCAACCGGCGCTTCGTCGACAACATCCGCAGCGAGGATGTCGTGCTGGGAAAGCGGGCGCGGGCCGCGCTCGTGGACGGGCAGCGGCCGTTCGCCATCATCCTGTGCTGCTCGGACTCCCGGGCGCCGGCGGAGCTCATCTTCGATCAGGGGCTCGGCGAGCTGTTCGTCATCCGGGTGGCGGGCAACGTGGTGGCGCCCTCGCTTGTCGGCAGCGTGGAGTTCGCCGCCGCCGCCTTCGGGACGCGCCTCGCGGTGGTGATGGGCCACTCGCGCTGCGGCGCCATCGAGGCCACGGTGGGCGAGCTGCTCCAGGAGGAGCACGGCGGCCTGCTCACCGACAACATCCGCGATATCGTCGAGCGCTGCCGATCCCCCGTGGAGACGGTGCTGAGCGTCGCCGGCCGCGACGCGCCGAGGGACTTCCTGCTGCGCGAGGCGATGCGCGCCAACGTGCGCAACTCGTGCGCTCACCTCCGGCACGGCAGCCGCCTGCTGGAGCGGCTCTGCGCCGAGGAGAGCATGGCGATCGTCGGCGCCGAGTACGCGCTGGAGACCGGCCAGGTGACGTTCTTCGAGCGCGCGTGAGGCCCGCTCGCGGCGCCCCGGCGGGACGCCGGCGCTCACCGCGCCGCGCCGCTCGTCACGATCGCGCGCGACGCCTCGTCGAGCTCGACGTCGGCGCGGGGGATCTCGCCGGTCAGGCTGCCGAGCCAGCGGGCGATCAGGCGCACGTCCTCGCCGCGTAGCTCCTTCCCGAGCTGGTGTCTCGCCATCATCCTCACGGCCTCCTCCAGCGAGGAGACCGAGCCGTCATGGAAGTAGGGCCCTGTCCGGGCGACGTTGCGCAAGCTGGACACCCGGAAGACCATCCAGTCGACGCCCCGCCGCGTGATCTCGTAGCGCCCCCTGTCCTTCGTGTCGGGCCACGGCTTCACGAGCCCGGCCTTCTGGTACATCGTCGCGCCGATGTCGGGCCCGAAGTGGCAGGAGACGCAGCCGGTGTCGACGAACGCGTTGAAGCCCACCTTCTCCTCGTCGCTCAGCGCGCTCTTCTCCCCCTCGAGGAACCTGTCCCAGCGGCTCCTCGTGAACAGCGTGGCCTCGAACGCCGCGAGCGCCCGCGCGACGTTGTGGAACGTCACGGGCGCGGGCTCCTCCGGGAACGCCTGCGCGAACGCCCGCGCGTATCCCTCGGACGGGCGCAGCGCCGCCTCGATGCCCTCGGGCGTCGCCGCCATCGCGTTCCGGGACAGCAGCACCTCCTTGGCCTGATCCACGAGGTCGGTCTGCCGGCCGTCCCAGAGCAGCGCGAAGAAGCCGGCGATGTTGTAGATGCTCAGCGTGTTCCGCGGGGGCTCGCGGCCCTCGCTCCCCCGCGACAGCTCCCGGCCGTCCACGCCCCAGGTGTCGAGCGGGTGGCACGAGGAGCAAGCGATGTCGTGGTGCCTGGACAGGCGCGGGTCCTGGAAGAGCATGCGGCCCAGCGCGATCTGCGCGGCGGTGGCCGGGTCCAGCGGCCTGGTCGGTCCGGTGGGCAGCGGCGCGAAGCTCGCGAGCCGCTCCGGGGCGATGGTCGCGGGCGCCGTGTCGAGCCACGGCGCCACGGGCGAGAGCGCCCAGGCGACCAGGGCGGCGGCCGCGACGGCGCCGCCGAGCAGCAAGGACAGCCTCCACCGAGGCCGCGCCGGCGCCGTCGCGCTGGCGCCCGAGGTGTGCCGGGGGTCCGGCGCTCTCGCGCCGGCGGGCGAGAGCTTCTCGGTGGGCTCGAACGCCGGGTCGCCGTGGCCGGGCGGCGCGCGGGGGTCGCTCGGCGCCGGGTAGCGGCAGATGCGCTCGACGGAGGCGCTGGCCGTCGGCGCCCCGAACGGCGCGATCGCCCGGGCCAGCTCGGCGATCGCCCGGGCCAGCTCGGCGATCGCCTGCGGTCGCAGGCGTCGATCCTTCTCAAGGCAGCGCAGGATCGCCCGCTCGATCCCCGCCGGCACGTCGATGCCCCACGCGCTCATGGCCGGCGGCGGGGCCTCGAGGGCCGCGCGCAGGCTCTCCGGCGTCCCCCCGACCTCGAAGGGGCGATGCCCGGTGATGAGCTCGTAGAGGATCACGCCGAGCGCCCAGATGTCGGCGCGCGCGTCTGCCCATTTCAGGCTGAGCGCCTGCTCGGGCGCCATGTACGGTATCGAATGGATGCGTCCATGTTCTCTCGACGAGGCGGCGACGCGGAGAGACAGGCACGGCCTCCCGGGCTCGGCAGCGCGACGCGGGCCTGCGCGGCGGAACATGGGCGAGGCGAACCGCACCGGCAAGGGTCCGCAGCGGGCGAGCAGCGCTGTCCGGCAGAGCCGGCCTCGCCGCCCGATCTGCCGCTCGCGTCAGGCTCTTCTTGCCGCCTTCGTTCCGGAGGACAGCGCCCCTCTTCGCAGCAGCCGCGGAGTTCGATGCTCGCCTGCGGCGAGCGCGAGCGTCGTCGCCGTGGCAAGTTCGAGTGTGGGTGTCGTCGCCGCGGCGTTCTCGAGCTCAGTTGTCGTCGTCGCGGCAAGTTCGAGTGTGGGTATCGTCGCCGCGCGCCGGTTCGGGCTTGGCGGCGGGCAGGCGGTGGTGGAGAGTAGGCGCCGCGCCGTCCTGGGACACGAACCAGCGAGTCCACACGGGCGCGGACCCGAGACCACCTCCTGAGATAGAAAAATACGATGCGAACATCACGAGCGAGAATCAAGGCGTTGTGGCGCGCGCCCGCGGCGGCGCTGGCCGCGGTGGCCGTCTCTGCGATCGCCCCGGCCGCGGCGCATGCCCACTTTTCCCTGCTCGAGCCGGCTTGCGCCACGGAGCAGGACCGTCTCGGCAACCCGCAGAAGAGCGCGCCCTGCGGCCAGGCGGATCCCGGGATGCCGGCGGAGCCGACGGGCGCCGTGACCACCTATGTCCAGGGTCAGACGATCACCCTGAGGATCACGGAGCCCATATTTCACCCGGGCCACTACCGCGTCTCGATCGCGCCCGATCCCGAGTCCCTCCCCCCGGATCCGGAGGTGACCCCGGGATCCACGCCGTGCGGCTCCACCGTGATCGAGACCGCCCCGAAGCTCCCCCTCGTGGCGGACGGCCTGCTGGTCCACACGGCGGCGTTCACGGGCGAGCAATCCGTCGAGATCAAGCTCCCCGACGATCTGACCTGCGATAACTGCACGCTGCAGGTCAGTGAGTTCATGTCAAACCACGCGCTCAACGACCCAGGCGGCTGCTTCTATCACCACTGCGCGACCGTCACGATCGTCCCGCGTGAGGGCGGAGGCGCGGGGTCGGGCGGCGCAGGCGGCGGCTCCGGTGACGGCGGCGCTGCATCGAGCAGCGTGAGCAGCAGCAGCAGCAGCAGCGGCTCCGGCGAGGGCAGCACCGCGTCCGCCGGCGGCAGCGCCGGCGACGGCGGCGCCGCGTCCACAGGCGATGGCGGGAGCGCCGGGACGGACGCGTCGGATCCCTCCGATTCGTCCGGTTGCGGATGCCGTGTCGGCGCCGCCGAGAGCCCCACCATGGCCGGCATCGCGGGCCTGCTTGCGCTCGGGCTCCTTCGCTGGCGACGCCGCCGCTGAGCCTGCGTGGCCGCGCGAGGCGACGCAGCCGCTGAGCCTGCGTGGCCGCGCGAGGCGACGGCGCCGCGCGCCCCCCCGGCGGATGGAGCTCCGGGCAGAGGTCGAGTNGCGCCGCGCGCCCCCCCGGCGGATGGAGCTCCGGGCAGAGGTCGAGTCCCGGATGGGCCCGCGCTTCGACGCGCGGCACGCCGCGATCCAGCGCGGGATCCACTTGCGACTCCCCTCGCCGGCTCCAGTTGCCGTGGAGGGCGCGAAGGCGCCGGAGGAGAACGCATGGAAACGAGCGACAGGGCGGCGGTGACGCGGCAGCCGGGGGCGCCTGACAGGGCGGCGGCCTGGCCCGAGGACGCGGCGAGCGAGGCGCGCGCGCAGCGGGTGCCGGAGACACCGGTCGACCGCGGCGGCGCGCTGTGGCCCCGCGAGACGTCGGATGCGCCGCAAGAGCCGGTCGACGAGGCGTCGGAGCTGTCGTTCCCGGCGAGCGACCCACCGTTCTGGGCGCCGAGCTGGCCGTGCTGAGCAGCGGGGCCAGCGGCATTCACCGCGCGTGAGTCGCGGAGTCGTCGAGGGGCACAGCCCGCGCTCCGCCTGACAAATCGCTACACCGCCGAGCGCGCCCGCCGGCAGCGCGCCGCTCACCGCTCGGCAGCGTTCTCCTGGACCCACCTGCGCGCGCTCTCGGTGGTGAGCTTGAAGTCCGCGGGCACCCTCGAGCGCGCCACGACCTCCCCCGCCGCGTCGTGCACGGTGAGGATGGCGTGGGGATCGTCCTCGTCGGGCACCACGTCGAGGTCCACCCGCACCCGCGCGCCGCCCTCGACCGCCGTTGTCACGCTCCGGTGGAGCAGCGCCCGGCGCTGCTGGACGTGCCGCGCCAGCACCTCGTTCGCCGTCTTCACGAGGGTGGCGAAGGCGCTCGCGTCGAGGGGCTTCGGGTTCTTCTTGTCGCGCCCCATCGTCCACGGCCCCACGAGCGACGGTTCGCTCTGGCCGTCGCACGTCATCTCGACGGCCCACCCGTCATCGTCCTCGTTCTTGATGACCCGCGCCGTCCACCCGCTGCCCCTCCACAGCTTCGGATCCTGGTCCTCGGGACGGATCGACCGCGCCTCCCCCGCCTCGTCCTGCGTCTCGTCCGTCGCGTCGTTCGTCGTGTCCATGGGCGCCCCGGTGTACCCGCTGGGCGCGCGCCGCGTCCACCCCGTCCAGCGCGCCTCGGTCGTTTCCTGTCAGCCCCGGCGGCTCCGGGCGTCCGGGCAGGGCTGCCGGGCGCGCAGGCCCCCGCGCCGCCGCGCGGGTGCCCGCGCCCCGCGAGGCGTCCACGGCGCGCTCGTCACAGCGTCTTCAGGTACTCGATGAGCTCCCACCGCTCCTCGTCCGTCAGCGCCGGCCCGATCACGCCTTTTCCGCGCGGCCCGTCGCGGTACTCATGCCCGGCGTTCGAGTTGCCGGGCCTGTCCGTCACGAGCTCGAACCCGCCCTTGATCGGCTCCCCCCGCAGGCCGACGCGCTCCGGGTCGAACTCCGTGCTCCCGAGATAGAACCGCTTCGAGCGCCGCTCCGCCGGGAGGAGGAGCTCGTAGAGGCTCGGGACAGAGCCGTTGTGGAGGTACGGCGCCGTCGCCCAGATCCCGTTCAGCTCGCGCGCCCTGTAAGCAAGCGGCGCGCGCCACCGGTTCGGGCGGTATCCGTCCCACGCGCGCCGCTGCTCCGGGGACAGGCCGTACGCCTCGTACTTCGTCTCGCGGATCGCCCACGTGCCGATCTCCAGCGCCTGCGCCATCCCCAGCGTGCCGAGCCCGAGCGCCCCCAGATCCGCCGTGCGCTCGTTGAAGCTGACGGCGTGCGCCGGATCGGTGCCGATCAGGTCGAGCGGGGACATCGTCGCTTTCCGGAAGCGCTTTCCGTGCTCGTTCGGGCGCGTCAGCCCGGGATCATGGCAGCTCGCGCAGTGCCTCCGGAAGAGGCGCCTGCCGCGGTCCGCCTGCTCCTGGTCGATGCGGCCGAACAGGTGCTCCGGCCAGCGCGGGGCGCGGAGCTTCTCGACCTGCTGCTCGATGAGGTGCAGGTTGTCCACACGGATGCTCGACCGGACGTCCATCCTCGTCCCCTGCGCGCCCGGAACGAGCTGCGTGTGCGTGCCGACGCCCAGCGCCTCCGCGATGTTGCGCGCCATGGGCTGCATGATCGATCCGTTCCATTGCACCCAGTCGTACGTCGTCGCGTCCCAGAGGTGCGGATAGTCGGCCGGCGCGTTCGTCGCGCGGAGGTTCCTGGGGTCGAGCTGCCCGAACAGCAGGTTGCCGGCGCGCCCGAGCGCGTCCAGCCGGCCGAAGCCCGCGACCGTGGCGTGGGGCCCGCCCGCGCCCCCGCTGACCGATTGCAGCCGGACCACCTCCAGCGCCTTCTCCATCTGCCCTCGCAGGGCGCGCACGGAGGCCTCGTCCACCTGTTCCTTGAGGACCGCCCTGGCGAAGCGATCCATCTTGTCGGGCGTCTTCAGGGTGCGGTCGAGCGCGTTGAAGACGGCGCCCGTGAAGGCGACGACATCGATCGTCGCCGGCCCGCCGTCGATCCGGATCTTCTTTCCACGGTAGGAGATCTGGCGGGTGTGGCACGTCCCGCACGTGAACCCGACGTACTCCTCGCCGGTCGCGGCGTCGACGTCCCTTGCGAAGCCCACGGGGAGGCGCTCCGGGTCGTCCTTCAAGCCCGGATCCTCGATGAACCGATAGCGCGCCCAAGAATCGCTCGCGGCGAACCGCTCCGCGCTGTCCTCCCGCTCCAGGGCGAGGAACCACGGGAGCGGTAACAGCCTGGTCCCCTGGGAGACGCGGTAGAAGATCCGGCGCTCCGCCTCGCCCCACCCCTGGTCGAGGTAAACGACGTCGCCCCCGCGCCCGCCGCCCTTCGAGTGCGCGCAGGCAGACGCCGCGACAACCGCGAGCGCGATGGCGCCTATCTGGATTCTCCACATGACCGCCCCCTGAATTGCCAGGCTCACCCGGAACGGCGTGAGCTCCGCCGAATGCGCGCGCCGGTCGCCGACACCGCATGTCGGGATCCCGCGAACGGCGCTTTTTCCCGATCCGCTCTCTCGAGCGCGACAAGGCTTCATCGGCGCGCCGCCGCGGTGCACCCCGAACAGAGCGCAGCGGCGCGACACCTACCAGGGAGCGTACGACCCTACAAAGCCGAGTCAAGCGCGCGGCGGGCGCAGGGCTCGACTCCGGTGCTCCGATGTTGGGGACGTGCGTTGCGCGATCCGCCTCTCGGGATCTCGGTCCTCGGTGAAGAGCCGGAGATCGCGACAGCGCGCCGCGGCCACGGGAGCCGCCGGCGCCGCCGCGCCCCGCGGCTGGACCGCGATCGCTGGCCGGGCGCCGCGGAGCTTGCGACACTCCGCGCATGCTCCTCCCCCGGCGCCCCTTCCTCGCCCTCTGCGCCACCGCCCTG
>NZ_JEMA01000883.1 GCF_001589285.1 Sorangium cellulosum
GCTGATCGAGCTGCTCACGCAGCGCAAGCCGCACAAGAGCAAGTGCACGCCGGCCGACGAGGCGCTCCTCGCCTTCCGCGAGGCGCTCCCGGGCGAGACCCACCGCGACAAGGCGCAGCAGCTCCTCGGCTTCCTCCGTGAGGCGCCAGCGCTGTCGCGCCGCGAGGGGCGGATCGTCGACCTGCTGGAGGAGATCCGCGAGCGGCTCGCCGCCATCCGCCGCACCGAGGGCGGCCTCGGCTTCGGGGATCTGCTGCGCGCGGCCCGGGACGGCCTGCGCGACGACCCGGCGATCGGCGCGGCGGCGCGCGGGTCGGTCGACGTGCTGCTCGTCGACGAGTTCCAGGACACGAGCGCGGTGCAGCGCGATCTCGTGTACCTCCTGCGCGAGCGCGACGACGCCGCCCTGGCGCGCCCGGCCGGCGTGGCCCCGACGGCGGCGGGCCTCCGGGGGCACGGGCTGTTCCTGGTCGGCGATCGCAAGCAGTCGATCTACGGGTTCCGCGGGGCCGACGTCGCGATCTTCTGCCGCGTCTGCGCGGAGCTCGCGGGCGCCGCCGCGGGCCGCGCGCTCGAGCTCTCGCCCTCGCTCTGGTCGCCCGAGCCGAGCGCCGATTTCGTCGCCCTCCGGGAGAGCCGCCGGTCGACGCCCGAGCTGCTCGCGTTCATCAACGCGTTCTCGGCGCGCGATTTCTCCCAGGACCGCGCGCGCGAGGGCGGCGCAGGCGCGCCGCGCGAGTTCGAGATCGCCTACAGCGCGGCGGAGCACCTCGTCGCGGCGCCGGGCGGGGCCTCGCAGGGCCCGACGGAGGTCGCGCTCGTCCACGACGACGGCAGCGCCCCGGACGGGGTCGACGCGCTCGTCCGCGACGCGCGGGGGCAGCTCCGCGAGGCGCTGATCGCGGCCGCGTACATCGCGCGGCGCGTCCGCGGCGCGGGCAGCGGCGCGAGGGAGGCCGAGGGCGGCGATCTGCGCTTCCGCGACGTCGCCGTGCTCGCGCGGCGACGGAGCACGATCCCGCTCGTCGAGCTCGCCCTCGCGCGCCTCGAGATCCCGTACGTTGTGGCGGGCCGCGCGCTCTTCGACGCGGCGGAGATCCGCGACGTCGCCGCGATCCTCCGCCTGCTGCTCGATCCGCAGGATCGCCTTGCCCTCGCGACCGTCCTGCGCGGCCCGATGGTGGCGCTCTCGGACACGGCGCTCGCGATCCTCGCGCCTCCTGGACGTGGCCTCACGGTCCCGCTGCACGGCCGCTGGCCAGGCGCCGCTGCCGCGCAGGGGGGCCGGGCGCCGTCGCCGGACGACGCCGAGCCCGGGGACGGGCGTCCCCTCCCCGCGCTCGCGCGGCTGCCCGCGGCGGATCGCGATCGGCTCGAGGCGTTCCGCGCCCGCTTCTCCGGGCTGCGCCGCGCGGCGCTCCGCTCGACGCCCGGGGAGGCGATCCGCGCCGCTGTCTCCGCGTTCGATCTCGACCGCGTCCTCGCCGCGCTCCCCCGCGCTCAGGCGCGGATCGGCAACGTCGACCGCCTGATCTCCATCGCCCGCCGGCGGGGGGGCTCGCTCGCGAGCTTCGTCCGCTGGCTCGACCGCCGGATCCGCGACGAGGCGGACGAGCCGGAGGCCGCCGTCTTCTCGCCCGACGACGACGCCGTGCGGCTCACGACGATCCACGCCAGCAAGGGGCTCGATTTTCCGTCCGTGGTGCTCCTGGATCTGAACGCGGAGCCCCGCGCGGACCAGCCCGGCCTGAGCTACATCCCCGCCGCCGGGGAACGCCCCGCCGCGCTGCTCGTGCGCCATCACGCGCGGCGCGTCGACAGGCCGTCGCGGGCCGGCTGGCTCCACGACGCCGAGGCGCCGGCGCACGGGCCGTCGTGGCCCATCAGCACGCCCGCGCTCCAGGCTGCGCGCGCCGAGGTGCGGGCGCGGGAGCGCGCCGAGCGGCAGCGGCTGACCTACGTCGCGATCACCCGCGCCCGCCGCGAGCTCGTGCTCGTCGGCGCCGCGGCCAAGCCGCGGAGCGGCTCGGCGTGGCTCACGTTGACGGCGAACGCCGAGCCCCGACCTGCGTCGGCCGACGGCGGCGCCGAGACCCGACCCGCGCCGGCCCCCGCCGTCGATCCCGGGGTGCCCGCGCTGCTCGCCGGCACGATCAGCGCCACGCTCGAGGCCCGCGCGCTGCTCGCCGAGGCGAAGCCGCCCGCCCCTGGCACCGACGCGTACGCGCGCGCCGCGCCGGTCCCCCCCGCGCTGGCGGCCGCGGAGCCCGCGCGCGCGCAGACGGTGCGGATCGCGACGGCATCGCTCGCGACGTTCCAGGGCTGCCCGCGCCGCTTCCGGCTGAGGCACCTCCTCGGCATCGGCGAGCCCGCCGGCGAGGGCCAGCTCGGCCTGTTCGACGTCGAGGGCCCGCCCGAGCTGCCCGGCGAGGAGCGCGTCGAGATCGAGGACGGCGCGGACCCTCGCCCACCCGGACGCGCCGCGCACCGGGTGCTCCAGCGCTGGCCGCGCGCGCGGTGGGGCGAGCCGACGGACGCCGCGGACGTCGTCGCGCGGCTCACCTTCGAGGGGCTCGCGCCGCACGGCCCCGACGCGCTGCGCACCGCCGAGGGCATCGCCCGCTTCCTGGGAGGGCCTTACGCGCGGCAGGCGCGGGACGAGGAGGCGGCGCTGCTCCGGGAGGAGGCGCTCGTGCTCGACGTGGAGCCCCAGGGCGCCGGCGAGCGGCGCGAGGCCAGGCTCGCGCTGGCGCTCGCGATCGATCTCGCCGTGCTGCATCCGAGCGGGCTCATCGACGTCATCGAATACAAGCGCGCGCGCCCCCGGGCGGATCTCGCGCCGTACGAGCTTCGCCTGCGGGCGAGCGCGCTCGCGCTGAGGAAGCGCCACCCGGATCGACAGATCCGCGCCGGCGTGCTCTTCCTCGGCGCCGCGGCGGAGCCCGCGTGGCTCAGGGCCTCGGGGGCGACGGGGACGATCGCGGACGACGAGCATGCGCGGTTCGAGCGCGAGCTCGCCCGGCTCGCCGAGCGCTTCTCCGAGGCGAGGGGCGAGGGCCGCTTCGACGCGGTGCCGGTCGAGACGTGCCGCAGGCTGCGCTGCGGGTTCGTACGGGCGTGCCACGGCTAGGCCGCGCGCGAGCCGCTCCATGCCGCCGCGCCGACGGCTCGACGGGCGTCGCGCCGCGCCGGCGCGCGGCGACCTGCGCCGCTCACCAGGCCGCGGGGGCCTTGTCGCGGAACACGCCGCCCTGCGGGCCGCCGCTCGGCAGCAGCGCGAGCCACACCGGCGTCTCGGCCCCTTCCTCCACGGACCGCGGCGCGTGCGCGCCGCCCATGTCCGTGCGCACCCAGCCCGGGCAGGCCGCGTTGCAGAGGATCCCGCGCCCGTCCCCCGCGAGCTCCCTCGCGAGGACGCCCGTGAGCGCGTTGAGCCCGATCTTCGAGACCGCGTAGGCCGACGACGGCCACCCCTCCGCGGCATGCCGCCCCGCGCTCACGTCGCCGACGAACTTGCGCATCAGCCCGATGAGCTCGTCGCGCGTCAGGTCGGCCTTCCCGAGCTGCGCCTGCAGCGACGCGGAGACGCTGCGTCGGTCGCCGAGCCCGCTCGTCACCATCACGATCCTCCCGTCGCGCCGCATCCGCGGGAGGAGCGCGTCCGTCAGCCGGAGCGGCCCGAAGAAGTTGACGTCGATGGTGGCGCGCGCGACCTCCGCGTCGAAGCCCTTCATCGCGATGCCCGCGTTGTTGACGACGATGTCGACGCCGCCGTGCTCCGCCGCGAGCGCGCGCGCGAGCTCCTCGACGCTCGCTTCGTCGGACACGTCGAGGCGCCGGGGCTCGACCGAGAGGCCCTGCTCCGCGAGCGCGGCCGCGGCGGCGCGCCCGCGGTCCTCGTCCCGGCTCCCCAGCACGACGTGGATCGCGCGGCGCGCGAGCTGGCGGCAGACCTCGAGCCCGATCCCCCGGTTGCCGCCCGAGACCACCGCCACCCGCGTCATCGCGCGAGCCCCCTCACGCCCCCGCCTGCTCCTCGACCTCGTCCGCCGACGCGCTCTGCGATGAGGCGCGGCGCGGGGGCTCGAGGACGATCGGCAGGATCTCCTCCATCGACGACACCATCGTGATCTCGACCTGATCCTTCACGTCCTGCGGCACATCCTCGAGATCGCGCCGGTTCTTCGCGGGGATGAGCACGTGCCGGATGCCGGCGCGGTGCGCCGCCAGGAGCTTCTCCTTCACGCCGCCGACAGGCATCACCCGCCCGCGCAGCGAGATCTCCCCCGTCATCGCGACGTCGCTCCGCACCGGCGCGCCGAGGAGCAGCGACGCCACCGCGGCGAACATCGTCACGCCGGCGCTCGGCCCGTCCTTCGGCGTGCCGTGCTGCGGGATGTGCACGTGCAGATCGATCTCCTTGAGCCACTCCGGATCGAGGTGCAGCCGGTCGGCCTTGCTGCGCACGAAGCTCACCGCCGTGCTCGCCGACTCCTGCATCACGTTCCGCATGTTGCCGGTGAGCACCACGTTGCCCTTGCCCGGCATCTTCGTCGCCTCGATGAAGAGGATCTCGCCGCCCGCCGGCGTCCACGCGAGGCCGGTCGCGACCCCGGGCTGGAGCGTCCGCTCGGCCACCTCGGGCCGGTGCTTGTGCGGCCCGAGCACCTGCTCGACGTGCTCGGGCGTCGCCACCTCGCGCACGTCGTGGCCCTCGGCGACCTTGACCGCCGTCGCGCGGCACACCGCCGCGATCTGCCGCTCGAGGCCGCGCACGCCCGCCTCGCGCGTGTAGTGGTCGACGATCGACGCGACGCCCGGCTCCGTGAACTCCAGGCGCTCGTCCGTGAGCCCGTGCGCCGAGAGCTGCTTGGGCACCAGGAACTCCCGCGCGATCCCGAGCTTGTCGGTCCGCGTGTAGCCGGGGACCTCGATGACCTCCATGCGGTCGACGAGCGGCCCCGGGATGCCGTCCCAGTTGTTCGCCGTCGCGAGGAACATCACCTGCGACAGGTCGAACGGCAGGTCGAGGTAGTGGTCCTGGAACGTCGAGTTCTGCTCGGGATCGAGCACCTCGAGCAGCGCCGCCGCCGGGTCTCCGCGCAGATCGACGCCCATCTTGTCGACCTCGTCGAGCACGAGCACCGGGTTCCGCGTCCCCGCCTTCTTGAGCGCCTGCAGGATGCGCCCGGGCAGCGCGCCCACGTACGTGCGCCGGTGACCGCGGATCTCCGCCTCGTCGCGCACGCCGCCGAGCGCGATGCGCTCGTAGCGCCGCCCCATGCTGCGCGCGATCGACTTGCCGAGCGACGTCTTGCCGACGCCGGGCGGCCCGATGAAGAGCAGGATCGGCCCCTTCTTGTCCGTGCGGAGCTGCCGGATCGCCGAGTACTCGACGATCCGCTTCTTCACCTTCTCGAGCCCGAGGTGATCCTCGTCGAGGCAGCGCCGCACGCTCTCGACGCTGAGCTTGTCCACGGTCGTCTTGGACCACGGCAGATCCGCGATCCACTCGAGGTAGGTCTTCGTGACGTTGAACTCGGCCGACTGCTGCGCCATCGAGCGCAGCCGGCTGAGCTGCTTGCGCACGACCTTGTCGACCTCCGCCGGCACCTTCGCGCGCCGGATGCGCTCGCGGAGCTCCTCGATCTCGTCGTCGTCGCCGCCCTCGCCGAGCTCCTCCTTGATCGACTTCATCTGCTGCCGGAGGATGTACTCGCGCTGCGACTTGCCCATCTCCTCCTGCACCATGGAGGAGATCTCCTTCTTGACCCGCAGCACCTCGAGCTGCCGGCCGACCATCGCGAGCACGAGGCGGACACGGGCCTTCACGTCGAACGCCTCGAGGATCTCCTGCTTGTCGCCGACCGACGCCTGAGCCTGCGGGAAGTTCGATGCGATGAGATCGGCGAGCGCGCCGGGCTCGCGCACGTTGTCGAGGATGCCCGCCGTGTCGCGCGGCAGGTTCGGCATGAGGCCGAGCACCTCGCGCGTCGCCTCGCGCAGGCCGGCGCCGAGCGCCTCGAGCTCCACGTCGCGAACGAGCGACTCCGGGATGCGCTCGATCCGCGCGCGCATGTACGGCTCCAGCGAGAACGCCGCCTTCACCCGGAAGCGGCCGAGCCCGTTCAGCACGACCGAGTAGTTGTTCGGCCCGAGCCGGATGACCTTCACGACGCGCGCGACGGTCCCGACGGAGTAGAGCTCCTTGAACGTCGGCTCGTCGACGTCCGGCGACCGCTGGCTGATCACCCCCACGAGCGCGCGCTCGCGGCCGAGGAGATCCTCGACGAGGCGGACGCTCCGTGGCCGTCCGACGTTGATCGGCACGACCGACATCGGGAACAGCACCGAGTTGCGGAGCGGGAGGATCGGGACGCTGTCGGCGTCGGGCGAGGGGGGCGTTCGCGAAGAAGGATCGCCTGTCGGCATACGGACAACCCTAGTACAGCGCTCTTCTCGAAGCCATGTTGCGGGCGCGCCGCTAGAAGTCCTTGATCTTCCAGACCCCGTGCTCGCGGGTGAAAGCGACCGTGCCGCCAGCGCCGTACGCCATCGACGCGCTGTCCCCTGTCTCCTCGATGGTCGCGGTCGGCAGCGCCGCCTTGATCGCCTGGACGACCCGGTTGATCTGCTCGCGCTGAGGCCCTTCCCACGCGGCCTTCAGCTTGTCGGGCGTGAGCTGCGCCGCCCCCGCGGCGGCCCTGGCCGTCCCGGTCCCACCGCCGGGCTTCTGCGACGCGTCAGCGCCCGCGCTGCCCGCCGCGCCCGCGGGCCCAGCAGGCTGCGCCGCGCCCTCTCCGACGGCAGCGCTCGCTTCACCCCCGGCGACGCCCGCCTCGCCGGGCGCGCCGCCCGCCGGCTCGCCGAGCCCTTCCTTCTCGGCGTCTGGAACGTAGCGCATGATGACGTCGTAGCGCCTGCGCTCGAAGGCGCGCAGGAACCCCACCAGCGCCTGCCGGGGCGTCGCCTGGCCGTACAGGTCGACCGCCGCCGCGTCGAGCCGCCAGCGGCCCCCCTCGAAGACGAGCAGGAGCTCCTCGCCGTTCGGCATGGTGACCGTCGCGGTCACCACGGGATCGGCCGCGGGCCGCGCGATGGCGCGGGCGATCTCGAGCGCGTCGTCGGGGTTGTCCCGGACCGCGCGCCGGAAGGCCTCGAGCGACATCGACCGCTTGGCCTCGTCCGAGAGCAGCCGGTAGGCCGCGTCGACGCGCCCCTCCTGGAGCGCCTGCGCGTAGGCCCGGAGCGTGTCGCTCGGGCCCTGCTGGGCGTAGCTCGATCCGCACGCGGGGAGCGCCAGCAGGAACAGGAGAAGGGCCGTTCGCTTCACAGGTCCGGCCATAGCACACGCGGCGGCGAGCGCGCAGGCGGCGCGCGGCGGGGGCGCGCGGCGCGCCTCGATGGGCGCGCCCTCGCGGCCGCCGCGTGCTTCACTTCGGGAGCTTCACGATGGCCCCGTCCTTCACCGGCGCGCCGTCGCCCTGATCCGGAGAGCCCTCGTTGATCCAGTAGACGGCCGCCTCATCGACGGCGACGTCGCCCGGCCGCTGCTGCTGCGAGGCCAGCACCTCGGGCGCGTCGCCGTCCTTCGGCATGCGCACGACCTCACCCTCGTCGCGCCGTGCCCAGTAGACGTACGCCTCGTCGAGCGCGAGCCCGTTGAGCAGGCCCTGGCCCGACACGACCTCGCTGACCTCGCCGATCGCGTCCTCGCCCAGCGCCGCACGGAAGATGCTGCCGCCCTCGAAGCTCGCCCAGTACACAGCCGCCGCGTTCCCCTGGCCGTCCACGTCGAGCGCGATCTCCCGCGGGGTGAGCTGCTCGGAGGCGACCAGCAGCGTGACCCCTGCCCTGCTGCACGCCACCGCGCCGTCGGTCCTGCCCAGCGTGCCCTGGTAGGTCCAGCACACGGTGTCCCCTGCGCTGGCCACGCGGTAAGGCGACGCGACCACCGCGTCGGGCGGCGCGAGCTCCTCGGGCGCGCCGAGCTCGACGTCCGCGCCGGCGCCGCTCAGCGTCGCCCGGAAGACGCCGCCGCCCCAGAGCTCGGTCCAGGTGAGCGCGCCGTCGGAGAGCGAGAGGCCCTCGGGCTGCTTGAGATCCTCGAGCAGCGCGCGCGGCTCGCCGCCCCCGAGCGGGGCCGCCATCAGCGTCCCGGCCTCCGCGTTCGTCCAGAAGACGACCTGCCGCTCCTCGTCGATCGCGAGGTCCCGCGGCGAGGCCTGCGCGGCGCCGAGGATCAGCGGCTCACCGCCGTCGCGCGGCGCGACCTTCACCTCGCCATCCTGCCTGGCCATGCCGGCCTCGTCGAAGGTGGTGCCGGAGATCCAGGTCACGCCGCCCGCGGTCACGCGCAGCGACACCGGGTGGACCTGCGCGACAGCGACAGGGATGGGCGCCGACGCGTCGGGACCGGTGTACTGACCCCCGCCCGACGCCGACCAGGGGCCGCACGTGGGCAGGTCCGTGCCCTTCTGGCGGCACAGGCCCTCGCCCGCGGGCGCGATCGCGATCCCCGCGAGCTTGCCCAGCTGCGCCCGCCTGCACACCTCGACGGGCAGACGGAGGACATTGCCCGCCTCGACCCGGAACCCCGCGTCGCTCTCGGCGTCGAGCGGCACGAAGCACGCGCTCTCGCCGCAGATGCCGCCGCCTTGCGTGAGGAGCGCGACGTTGACGTCGCCGCCCGGCGCGGCGGCCCGGCAGTCGGTGTCGTCGGCGGCGAACGCCTCGAGATCGACAGGCGCCGACGCGGCGGCGGCGAAGCAGCGGAGCGTGTCGAAGCAGAGCCCGTCGTTGTCGCCGTCCCCGCCGCCGAACACGGCCTCGGCCACGTACTCGGGCAGCGCGCGCGAGTCGATCTCGCGCGGCACGCACGAGCCAGCGACGCAGCTCTGGCCCTCGGGACAGCTGTTCTTCACGCGCACGTTGCCCTGCTCGTCGCGCAGCGCGTTCCCCGCGGCGTCGCGCTCGACCTCGGCCGAGCCGTCGCACAGGAACTGGATGGGCATGTGGAGCGTCGCGGTCCGGCCCTCCGGCACGGTGGTCACCACCTCGCGCAGCAGGCGCACCCCGTCCTTCCCGCCGCGGCTCGCGATGACGCGCACCCGGAGCGCCCGCGTCGGGTCGTCCGGGGAGAGGAAGCCGAGCGTGGCCGGCAGGCGGATCGAGCCCTCGCCCCCGAGCCGCTCGAACGTCTGGTCGTAGACGACCGAGCCGTCGAGCGTCGCCTCCACCCGGATCGTGTCGATGTCCTTCGGCAGCGACATGTCCGTCTGGAAGACGACCATGAGCTGCCCCTTCTCGCCGCCGCAGGCCGGGACCCCAGCCGCCGCCGCGAGGCCGAGGAAGCCCACCGCCGCGATCGAACCCACCCTCGTCCGCTTCATGCGCATCACCGTCTCCCTCCAAACCCGAGCGGGACCGTGCCGAGGCTGCCCTGCTCCGCAGGCGTCCCCGGCTCGAAGAGCAGGGCGCCCGCGACGAGCGCGCCGGCGAAGATCGCCGCGCCTCCGCCGATCCACAGCCACCTGCTCGCGCCGCCCCGCTCCGGAGCGCGCTCCAGCGAGACGTCGATGCGGCGGCGCTCCTCGTCGCGCACCAGGATCGAGACCTCGTGCGGCGTCATCCCGGGCGCGGTCACGCGCAGCGCGTGGGTCCCGCTCGGCACCGATCCCTCCCAGCGGCCCTTGCCCACCACCTTGCCGTCGAGCGCGATGAGGTCGTCGTCCCCCGCGGCGATCGCGAGCCGCCCCCGGTGCAACGCCCTGTCGAGCCGCGCCACGAGGGCGATGCTACCGCCGCCCACCACCTTCTCCTGGCGGACGAAATCGACGAAGCCCGGCTTCGAGACGCGAATGCGGCGCTCGCCGATGTCGACCGGCACCGGCGCGGCGAGCGGCGTCGTGCCGACCGGCTCGTCGTCCACGAACACCGTCGCCCCCGGCTCGCTCGCCGTGATCTCGAGGTGGGACACGTACGCCCCGGCGGCCTGGATCAGGTCGGCGATGTCCTGCTTGTCGCGCGCCGACAGCGCGGCGCCCGCGTCGATCTCCATCCGGCGCAGCGTCGCGAGCATCTTCGCGTAGCGCCGCAGGTTCTTCTGGCAGAGCGCGACGTTCCAGAGCAGGCGGTGATCGCGCGACAGCTCGTAGGCGCGCTCGAAGCGCGCGAGCGCGCCCGCGTGGTCGCCGTCCTTGAACAGCGCGGTGCCCGCCCCGTGCTCGGCCCTGGCCATCCCGGTCAGCGACTCGGAGAGCGGCTTCTCGGCCGCGGCGGGCGCCGGCTGGGCCGACGCAGCGGGCGCG
>NZ_JEMA01000884.1 GCF_001589285.1 Sorangium cellulosum
AGGCCACCGCCGCGGCCGCCGGGGGCGCGCCCGTCGCGGTCGTCGTGCACGGCGCGCGGCCGCCGCGCAGCGCCTCGGAGACGGTGCGGGAGCGGGCGGAGCTGAAGGCAGCACCGCACCGCACCGCGAGCGACGCGCTGCAGCTCGTCCCGGGCGTGTTCACGACCCAGCACAGCGGCGAGGGCAAGGCGCACCAGATCTTCTTCCGCGGCTTCGACGCGGTCCACGGGCAGGACCTCGAGATCTGGGTCGCCGGCGCGCCGGTCAACGAGGTGTCCAACGTCCACGGGCAGGGCTACGCCGACCTCCACTTCGTCATGCCCGAGGTGATCCGCGAGCTCCGCGCCCAGCCCGGATCGTACGACCCCCGCCAGGGCGACTTCGCCGTCGCCGGCTCCGTCCGCTTCGAGCTCGGCTACGACGAGCCGGGGATCACCGTCGCCGCCGGCGCCGGATCGGCCGGCGCGCGCCGGCTCTTCCTCGCCTACCACCCCGAGCGCGCCGACGAGGCCACGTTCGCCGCCTTCGAGGCCTACGAGACCGACGGCTTCGGCCCCGCCCGCGCCGCCAGCCGGACGTCGTTCATCGCGCAGGGCGTCTACCAGCCCGCCGCGGGGGTCAGCGCGCGCGTGATGGCGTCGGCGTTCGCCGCGCGCTTCGGCTCCGCCGGCGTCCTGCGCCTCGACGACATCGAGGCGGGCAAGGTCGACCGCTTCGCCTCGTACGACCCGGACCAGGGCGGCGACTCGTCGCGCGCGCAGCTCGTCCTCGACCTGCGCACCGCCGGCGACGCCCCCGGAGAGGGCCTGTCGCTCGCGCCGTTCGTCGTGCTGCGCGCGCTCCGGCTGCGCTCGAACTTCACCGGCTACCTCGCGGATCCGGCCTCCGGCGACTCCACGCAGCAGCGCAACGAGGCGATCACGGTGGGCGCCACGGCGTCGTACCGGCTCCGGCTCCCGCTGCTCTCGGACCGCGACGCCTTCGAGGCGGGCGTCGTCGCGCGCACCGACTGGATCGAGCAGTCGCAGCGGCGCCTCGCGGCCGTCGACGACCGGCCGACCGCCACGCTCGTCGACGCGCGGGTGCGCGCGACCGACATCGCCGGCTACCTCGACGCGTCGATCCGGCCGGCGCGGCGGATCGAGGTGCGCGGCGGGCTGCGCGCCGACGGGCTCGCGTACCAGATCCTCGACGACGCCGGCGAGGGCGCGGCGGCGCGCAGCGCGCAGGGCGTGCACGTGGGCGGCAAGGGCACGGTCGACGTGGCGCTGCTCCCCGGGCTGCGCGCGCTCGCCAGCGTGGGCCAGGGGTTCCGCTCGCCCCAGGCGCGCAGCCTCGGCGACGGCGAGCGGGCGCCGTTCACGCGCGCGCTCTCCGCCGAGGCGGGGCTCCGCTACGCGGACGAGCGCGTGAGGGCGTCGGCGGCGCTGTTCCACGCGCGCCTCAGCGAGGACCTCGTCTTCGACGAGGCGACAGGCCGCAACGAGCCCGTGCCCGCCACGGCCCGCACAGGCGTCGCCCTCGACGCCGTCGCGCGCCCCGCGCCGTGGCTCGTGTCGAGCGTCGGCCTCACGTACACCCGCGCCGCCTTCACCGCCGCCGGCGGGCGCTACGCCGCGGGCGACCTCCTGCCGTTCGTGCCGCAGGTCGTCGCGCGCGCCGATCTCGCGGTGACGCCGCGCCTCGGCGCGCTCTTCGGCCGGCGCCTCGAGGCCCGCGCCGGCGCCGGCGTGACGCTGCTCCACCGGCGCCCCCTGCCCTTCGGGGAGATCGGCCACGACGCGCTCCTCACCGACGTGACGGCGCACCTCCGCTACGACCGCGTCGAGCTCGGGCTCGACGTCTACAACCTCCTCGACGCGGCCTGGTTCGACGGCGAGTTCGTCTACCCGTCGAGCTTCACCCGGGGCGCGGCGCCCGATCTCTTGCCCGCGCGCCACGTGACGGTCGGCGCCCCGCGCAGCGTCTTCGCCTCGCTCTCCCTTTACATCGGCTGAGGTCCCTCGATGACATCGATCACGGCACAGGACAGCCCCCGGCGGCGCGCCGCGCCCGGCGCCGCGGGGCTCCTCGCGGCGGCGCTCGCCGCGGGGTGCGGCGCCGGCGACGGCGACGCGACAAGCGGCAAGCGCCTCACGCTCGCCACGCAGGTCACCGCCGACGCGGCCTCGGTCGCGCCGTTCACCACCGCGCTCGGCTGGACCGTCACGCTGTCGAGGGCGCACCTGTCGGTCGGGCCGCTCTACTACTTCGAGGGCGCCCCGCTCACCGCGGGGCGCGCGGCGCCGGGCCGCGGCGGCGCCCGCCCGCTGCTCGATCGGCTCCCCCGCNCCCGCCCGCTGCTCGATCGGCTCGCCCGCTGGGCCCTGCCCGAGGCGCACGCCCACCCGGGCCATTACCAGAGCGGCGAGGCGCGGGGCCAGATGGCGCAGCCCACCTCGGTCGACCTGCTGCAGGGCACGACAGCGCTCGCGTACGCGGACGCGGTGAGCGGCGTCGTGCGATCCGCGCGCTTCACGTTCGGCGCGCCGCCCGCGGGCCCGTTCGCCGCGGCGCTCGACGGGCACGTCGTCGCGGTCGAGGGCCGCGCCGAGAAGGGCGACGTCGCGCGGGTGTTCCGCGCGCGCGCCCTGGCCGCGGACGTCGTCGACGCCGCGACCGGCGAGCCGTCGGTGGAGGGGTGCGCCTTCGAGGAGACCTTCCTCGACGGGCCCGGCGTCGTCACGCTCGTCGTGAAGCCCTCGGTCTGGCTCGACCAGGTCGACTTCGAGGAGCTGGCCGCGAGCGAGGACGGCGCGCCTGTCGATCTCGATCCGGGGAGCCAGGCCCTGCGCGGCTTCACGCGCGGGCTGAAGAAGGGGACCGCCTACGCGCTCTCGTTCGCGCCCGGCTCGCCCGCGCAACCAGAGCAACCGGACGACTCGGAGTGATGGGAGGCAAAGCAGCGATGAGGATCAGCAGGGCCATGGGCGCGGCGGCGTGGGCGCTCGCCGCGGGGGCGCTCGCCGGCTGCGGCGACGACGGCGCGTCGGGGGCGGGCCGCGTGGAGTTCACCACCTGGGGCGAGGACTACATCGAGCAGGAGATCCCGGCCGCCGATCTCGAGGACGGCTGGAGCATCCAGTACCAGAAGTTCCTGTTCGTCCTCCGGAACGTGACCGTCGCCGATCGCGACGGGAACGTCGGGGCGCGCATGGAGGGCTCGGTCCTGTTCGACCACACGAAGGCCGGCCCGAAGCCGGTGGTGACGTTCGACGACCTCGACGCGAAGCCGTGGGAGAGCGTCTCCTACGAGATCGGCCCCGCGGACGCGGACACCGCGCTCGACGGGGCGACGGAGGACGACAGGGCGCTCATGATCGACGCGGGCGCGTCGGTGCACATCGAGGCGACGGCGCGGAAGGGCGACGTCGAGAAGCGCCTCGACTGGACCTTCTCGCGCGCGACGCGCTACGCCGACTGCAAGGGCGAGAAGGCGGGCAAGGAGACCGACGGCGTCCTCGTCACCAACGGCGGCACGGACACCGTGGAGCTCACGATCCACGGCGACCACTTCTTCTACGACGACCTCCAGGCAGCGACAGCGGCGCGCCGCTTCGCGCCCATCGCCGCCGCGGACGCCGACGACGACGGGGCCGTCACGCTGGAGGAGCTCGCCGCGGTGCGCCTCGTCGCGATCGACGAGGGCACGTACGGGACCGGCAGCGCCGGAAACGTCAATGATCTCGGAGCCTTCGTCACGGCCCTCTCGCGGACGCTCGGGCACTTCCGGGGCGAGGGCGAGTGCGTCTCCGTCGATCCGTGACCGGCGCCGGACGCGCGCCGGGCGCGATCACTCGATCGCGACCGTCGTCGAGACCTCCTGGAGCTCGGTCCCGTCGAACGCCGGCACCCGCGCGGAGCCGAGCATCATCTGCACGCACATCCCGGCCTGGGTCATCGCGACCTGCGGCGCGAGGCTGGTGCGCTGCACGGCGCCCGCGGGGTTGAAGAACACCCGCGCCGACACCGCCTTCGGCCCCGCCTTCCCCTTGCAGTGGACGCGCGCGTTCGCCCCCTTGCTTTGCAGCGCCGCGTGGGCCGCTGCGTGATCGAACGGCCTCGCCGCGGCCGTCGGCGGCGCCGCGGCCGTCGCC
>NZ_JEMA01000885.1 GCF_001589285.1 Sorangium cellulosum
GCAGATCGCGTACCAGGGGATCACGAGGCCAAAACCGGGGATTTCCAGGGGAGACGCAGCGTCGGGCAGGTGGCGGCGCCATGGCGGGTGGCGGCCTCGCGAGGCGCGGGGGCTCCTCGATAAGCCCTGGGACGGGCCCCGGCGGCGGCACGCGCCGCCAGCCTGGGTCGGGTGGCTGCGCGCGCAGTGCGCAGCGCGCTGCCTGAATAGCGCCGGCTCGGCATATCTAAAGCGGGCGCTCAGAGCGACAGGGTGACTCTGCTGGATGCAAAAAATCAGAAGGCTCTTATGCGGCCGTGAAGTTGTTCTGCTATTTGATGCAGCCTCTAAGATCTTTGTCAGGCAACGGCTCATTTTCGAGTCGCCCGAAGAACTTGTGTTCCGGCCAGTCTATGGTTTCAGTCAAGGCGGTGACGGTTGACGCATTGCTGCGTTTCCGAGTCCAGGAAGCCAGCCAAGTAGTAGCTGCGACGCCGCGCGACCGAATAATGCAGCGGCGGAGGTTTCTGGAATTGCTGCTGCGGTCGCTTCAGAGATCTTTCGCCCATGAACAGGAGCTGTGTCTACTATCATGCCGATCTGAATGGGGGCAATCGGCGCCTTGTCTGACAGTGGTAGCTGGGCGAGGCCTGCTCCAATACATGCGGCGCTTGCCGACGCAGTGTGATTGATTTCGTGGGTCTTCTCCTCCTTCGTGAGTGACATCGTATTCCTCCTCATCTTGAAAATCGCCATGACAGGGGCTGACCCGACCTCAGTCGGATCGCTGCATGACGCCGCTAGGCGGGCGCGTAGGCCGCGAGCGGCTGCGCCTGCGGCGGCGCCTGCGGCGCCTGTCGCGCCGGCGACGAGGCCTGCTGTGCAGCCTCCCTCTCTTGCCTCATCGCAACCGTCTTGCGGTACTGCTCGGCCTCGGCGACGCGGGTGATCTCGATCTCTCCGTGCATTCTCCGAACGATCCTGGCAATCTCATCGATGTCGACCTGGAAGAACTCCTTCTTCTCGTTGATGAGGTTGATCCGTTGCTGATGGAATGCGCGATGCAGCGCGTTTTCCAATGCTGGAGCATCGTCCGAGTAGATCATCGCATGAACGTCGAACTCGAACGGCACCGACGCGTCACCGAGCTCATGTACGCGATCGAAGGGATCGAGGCGGCGCGTCATGCCTATCTTGTAAACTTGCTCCCCGAACGAGCCGATGTTGGAGATCACGTAGACGTGTCCCGAACGCGTTAGCTGCGCTCGAGAGATCGCGCGCTCCTTATTGGCGTGCGCTTCTTCGAGCTTCTTCTGCAGCGCCTCGATCTGCGATTGGAGCTTGAGCTGCTTCGCGCCGGCCGCCTTCTCGACCTCCTCCTGTGCCTTTCGCAGCGCCTCCTCGTAGCGCAGCTCCTCTCGTTCAGCCTCCATCCGCGCCTTCTCTAGCTCGCGCTGCGCGACCTCCTCCTCTCGCATCTGCTCACGGATACGCCGCTGCTCCTCCTTCTCGGCTTGGACCTTCTCCTGGTACTCGTGCGCGAGGTACAGCTCTTGAAGCTTGAGATCGAGGTACGCTTTCGTGATCTCGCAGTCCTGCACTCCGACAAGCCCGTTGATGACCTCCCATGACTTCTTGATTCGGGACTCCATCACGTTCGCATTCTTGTAGCTCACCTTCGCGATGGCGGCGTCAGACTCGCCGTTGAAGGCGCGCAGGATGAGCTTGAGGGTCTGGCTGACCTGCTTCCGCCCTTCCGTGGCACTTCCGTTGACGGTCCACAAGGTGCGGCAGAGGGCGGCTGACTTATCCTTCAGCATCTGCTTCTGGCGGTCGCGGATCTGTTCGAGCTTGCCCTGATAGATATCCGAAGTTGAAAAATCGTAACGTGGCCGGTAGAAGCCGAAGGACCGGAGGTTTGATTCCTCGTCCAACGCGCTCTGCTCGTCGCGAAGCTTCGCGATATTGGCCTGGAGCGACGCCCACTCCGTCGTGCCCTGCTGGAACCGGCCCTGGAGCCCCTGAAGCGTCTGCTCCCACTGGGCCTTGGCGTGGGTGACCTCGCCGTGCAGGCGCGTCCGGTCTGCGTCGAGCTGAGCGACGACGCGCTGCTTCTCCTGCTCCGTCGCGGCAACGCGCCCTAGGCGCTCGCTCATGACGTGGAGCTCGTTTTGCAACTGCGCCTGTTGAGACGCCAGGCGCTCGACTGCGTCACGCTTTTCCCTCTCGGCCGCGACGAGGCCGACATGGACGTCGTTGAGGGCAGCGTGGGCCTGGCGGAGCTTCTCCAGCTCTGTGCCCGTGGTGAGATGTTGTTCCTGTACATCCCGAAGAGCCTGACCCCACTCGACTGTACTACGGTCGATCTCCCTTTGCAGGCGTGACCGGTCTGCCTCGAGCTGAGTCAGCACGCGCTGTCGCTCGGATTCGGCATCAACGATGCCACGGAAGCGGTTGAGTATGGCCGCGTGCGTCTGCTGGAGAACAGCGAGCTCCGAAAAGATGCGGTTATGCCGCTCCTGGAGAGCTAAGAGGGCTTGCTCTCGCTCGGTCGCCATGCGCTCTGCAGCATCGCGGGCTGCATGAAGCTTGTTCTTCTCTGCCCTTAGCTTCACGAACCATCCGACGAACACGGCAATCGCAATGAGCGCTAGACCGAGCAGGGCTCCCAGCAGTTCTTCCATGGTCGAGCACACTCCTGCGAGGGACAGACCTGCCAGGGACGATCGTAGGCCCCCTCGCTACCATCAAGATACAGGGCGTGTCATCGCAGTTAAAGCGTTTCCTTCTGAGCAGAGCTCTTCGTACCTCTGCGCACCCTCCGGGAGCATCTGCGCTCGGCGGGGAAGCGTGCTGCACGCCGGGACCGGTGGCGTTCAGAGCACGTCGACGTCGCCGGAGGTTGGCACCCGGCACGCGCCTCCCAGGTGCTGTCGAGCCACCGCACCACGCGGCTCGCTTCGACCTCGCGCCAGGCGGTCCAACCTGGGTCAGTTGCGTCGCGTGGAGCCGGAGGCGGTTCAACCGCCCGCGAGGACCGAGATCGATGCCAGGAGGGCGGTTCAACCGGTCGTCCACGACCGAGATCGATGCCAGGAGGGCGGTTCAACCGCCCGCGAGGACCGAGATCGATGCCAGGAGGGCGGTTCAACCGGTCGTCCACGACCGAGATCGATGCCAGGAGGGCGGTTCAACCGGCCGTCCACGACCGAGATCGCACCTCTTCGGCCGATTCCACCGCCCCCTCACGGCTGCCTCCGGGGGAGCGCGCGCGGTTCCGTGCGACCGCAACCCGTTGCGCGCAACCGCTTGCGGACCGGCGCAAGGCGTGTCGCGCACCACGCCCCCTCCGCGCGCGAGCCTCCTGGCGGCGCCCCGGCGGCGCCGCGCCGTTTTGGCCTCATCCGCCGCGCATCGCCAGCGCGCCTCGCCGCGCTGGCATGGCTGTTGATTCCTCGCGGCGCCGTCGCCCGAGGGCGATCGCGAGTTCCCCCGTCTCCGCTCTTCATCACTGCACCGACGGGGCCCGCTCACATTGCGAGGGAGAAGCCGATGCCGAGATCCAAGCCGAACACGAAGAAGTCTTCCCCGGCCAAGCCTGGCGCGCCGAGCGAGGCGGCCAAGGCGTTTGCGCTCGTCGAGCCCGAGCTCGACGACGTCCGAGAGGTGGTGCCGATCAACGTCGATGTCCCCCGCGCCGTCTCCGTGGCCATCGGGGCCGTCCCGCACCTGCAGGCGCTGCGCCCGCGGTTCGTGGACGAGCTCCCCAAGCACCCCCTGAGCCAGCTCGACAAGCTCCAGACGTATGCGCTCGCCGCCTGGTACGCGCACCTGCTCGCGCTGCCCGCCTCGGGCGGGCAGGACGCGCTCAAGCGGCTGCTCGAGGAGGCGGCGCCGCTGCGCGAGGACCTCCTGGTCGCCGCGGAGGCGCTGGCCCACAAGGGGATCGTCGACGCGCAGCGGGTGGCCGAGATCCGCAGAGGCCACGGGCACCTCGACACCGCCAACGACCTCGTGGCGCTCGCGGCGCTGTTCGGCGAGGTATGGGACGCGGTGAAGAACAGGACCACGGTCGAGTGGGAGGACGTCGAGCGCGCCTCGCGGCTCGGGCCGGAGCTGCTCGTGGCGCTGGGGGCCCGCCAGCAGCCGGGCCTGCCGGCGCCGAAGGCGGGCGACGCGGCCGAGCGGCGCGCGCGGGCGTTCACGCTGCTCGTGAACGCCTACGACGCGTGCCGGCGCGCGGCGTCGTACCTGCGCTGGAACGAGGGCGACGCCGACGCGATCGCGCCGTCGCTGTTCGCGCGGGGCGGGGGGCGCAAGCCGGGGGCGGGGAAGAACAACGCGGGCGGGGGCGGCGAAGGTGACGGCGAGGGCGCGGGCGCGGAGCCGGGCGGGCCGGGCGGCGAGCCGCTCCTCGAGCCGACCGTGGTGTAGCAGTCCCCGCGAGCGCTCACGCCCCCGGCGTGTCCGCAGCTCGGTTCAATGCCGGATCGATCGATCCGGCATGCCCTTCCAGATCCATGCGTGGTCGCGCGGTCGCGTACGGAGCCGGTTCCGTGCAAGAACAACCTTCCCGACCCTCCGAGCAACCAAGGAAGGAACGATGGCAATTCGACAGATCGTGGTTGATGTGCCCGAGGAGGTGCTCCTTGCGGCGAAGATGGACGAAGCCGAGTTCGCCCGAGAACTTCGCTCCCTCGCCGCGGTCAAGCTGTACGAGCTGGGGCGGCTCTCGTCCGGCCATGCTGCGGAGCTCGCCGGCATGGCGCGGGTCGAATTTCTGTTGAATCTGGGCCGCTACAACGTGTTCCCTCTGGACGCCGAGCTCCGCTCGCTGGAGGCCACCGTTGGCTGAGGCCATCAGCAACACCTCGCCCCTGCTCTGGCGCGCGGGCCCGACCCGTGCTGCGTGTCCAGCCTGGGTCGGGTCGCCGCCGCCACCGTGGCTTCCGCACCTCGTCCCCCGTCCCCGCGCGCAGCGCGCTGCGTGCTGGCTAAATACGGACTCGTCTCGGTGGCCACGGAGCGTCTCCCCGCGTGGGCAGAGCCATGGGCGCTGAAGCTCGGCGTGTCGTTCCAGCGCATCCTCGTGACGGACCAGGCGAAGCGCTGGGGGAGCTGCTCCCGCGGCGTGCTCCGGCTCAACTGGCGCATCGTGCAGGCGCCGAGGACCCTTGTGGACTACGTGTTCGCCCACGACCTCGCGCACCTGATCCACGACGACCATGGGCGAGAGTTCTGGGCAGCGCTCGGCAGGGTGATGCCTGACTACGAGGCGAGGAGGGCCGGCCTGGGCGAGCTCGGGCCAGCGCTCTTGTGGCGACGCAACCGGGCTCGCTGCCGCCTGCGGGAGCTCACGAGGGGGGAATCGGCTCCGCGAGCCAGCGGACCAGCGCCTCGCCGTCGAGGTCGAGCAAGGCATCCTCGACCTCGCCCGGACCGAGCGCGCGGGCTCGTTCGATGATGGATAGCTCTTCCTCGGCCGTCGGTCGTCGCCCGAGGCGTCGCGCGAAGAGGCGCCCCAGCAGCTCCGCGACGGCCTGCTGCTTCCCGCGCTCCTCTCCTCGCAGCTCCCCGCGTTGCTCGGCCTCGATGATCATCTCCCCGATGATCGGCGTNAGCTCCCCGCGTTGCTCGGCCTCGATGATCAT
>NZ_JEMA01000886.1 GCF_001589285.1 Sorangium cellulosum
CGGTGGGACCGGGGCGGGCGGTGAGGGCGCCGGGGCGTCGGCTGGGCCTCCGAGCTGCGGCTCAGGCGCGCTGGCGAGCGAGGTGCTGTGCGGTTCCGAGAGCGTCAGCTGCTGTGACAGCAGGCTTGTTCCGGGCGGCACGTTCCAGCAGACGACGGTGAGCAGCTTTCTCCTGGACACGTACGAGGTGACGGTGGGGCGATTCCGCGCGTTCGTCGACGCCGGAGGAGGGACGCGGGCGAGCGCACCCGAGGANCGGAGGAGGGACGCGGGCGAGCGCACCCGAGGACGGGGCGGGGGAGCACCCGAAGATCCCGGGGAGCGGCTGGTCTGACGAGTGGAACACCTGGCACGACTGGTTCGCGGAGGACACCGCGGCGCTCAAGGCTGCGCTCCACTGCCGTTCGGAGTACGAGCGGCCGACGTGGACCGATGAGGTCGGGCCCAACGAGGACCTGCCCATCAACTGCGTCACGTGGCTCGAAGCCTTCGCGTTCTGCGTGTGGGACGGGGGGCGCCTCCCCACAACGGCGGAGCTGAACTACGCGGCAGCCGGCGGCGACGAGGAGCGGGAATACCCGTGGGGCCAGGGGCTCGACCCGAGCCACGCGAGCTACGCCTGCACGGGCGATGGGAGCCCTGCGGGCGAGTGCGCGCTCGGCGACATCCTCCCTGTCGGCTCGAAGCCGGCGGGAGCAGCGCGGTGGGGACAGCAGGATCTCAGCGGAAACATGATGGAGTTCACGCGGGACTGGTCGGGCCAGCTCCCGGTTCCATGCGTCGACTGTGCCATTCTGAAGCAGTCCGTGGGCGGCGCGTACCTCTTGACCCACGGCGGGAGCTATCTGCAGGGCGAGGAGAATCAGCATGCGACAACGATCGGTGTTTATCGAAGCCCAGGTCGCGCAGACGATCTCGGGTTCCGGTGCGCCAGGACCCCGCCATCTGCGGAGTGAGAGAGCGGATGGGAAACCTCGACACTGTCACGAGCGAGGACGCCTCGGGCACGTGCCGTATCTACGAGCAGCAGTGTGACGCGGGCGGCGCGGGCGTCCGTGCTCGGCGTCGCCCTGCGTCGTCGGTCCCCCGCCGCGCTGACGAGCTGAGGGGAACGAGAATCCTCTACTCGCAGTCGACGAACACGACGTCGTAGGCGATGGTCGCCGCGATTCCCGAGACGCTCACGGAGTAGGTCTGGCCGGCCTCGGGGTCCCAACCGTTCGGCACGATGCGGATGGCGTTCGTGGAGCCGTAGCCCCCCTCGAGCGGCTCCACGTCGACGGCCAGAGGGGCTCCGCCGCTCGTGATCGTGACCTCGGCGTCCTCGAGCTCGATGTCCTCGCTCTGGATCGACCAGCCGGTGTCGCTGAGTGAGCTCCAGCGGTCGCCATACGCCTGCATCGGGAACGCCCCGGGCGGAGGCCAGGCCGTCCACGCCTTCCCCGCGCGCCCCGTCCCTCCGATGTTCTGCATGCAGGAGGCGCCGTTCTTCCCGGTGGAGCCGAGGCCGATCGGGCCGAGGTCGTTCGAAAGGATGATGCGCCGGTGGCCGAAGGTCGACTCGTTCCCGGGGTCGATCAGATAGCCCAGCACGCTCGCGACGCCGGGGCCACTCGATATGTTGCTTGTCCTCGCGCCGTCCGCGCCTGTCTTCGAGTAGCACTTCCAGCTCTCCGGCGGCTCGTGCGAGAGCGAATTGTTCGCGTCCATCATGAGCGCGCAGGCCTGGGCCTGAGCGTCGCGGGCGGGCTCGGTCACGACCGGGGGCAAGTCCGCCAGCCAGCGGTACAGGTTGAAGAGCCGGAGCGCATTCGCTCGACCGTCGGCAGAGATGTCTCCCGGGTCGCACGCGGGATCCAGCGAGCCGCTCCACGTGCCTTCGCTCATGTCGGCGGTGTCGGCGTTGAAGCGCGCGCAGGTGCCTTCCGGCGAGCGATCGCCCGCCTCGGGCTCCGCCCCTCCCGAGCCCCCCGATGCAGTGCCTGCCGCTCCGCCGCCCCCTGCTCCTGTGCCGACGGCAGACGAACCTCCCGTGGAGACGCCCCCAGCTCCCCCGGCGCTCGCGGCGCCCGAGCCTGGATCCGCACCGCCGCTGCTCGCGGCCGCTCCCCCCGCCCCGCCCGATCCGCCGGCTGGCGGCGAGCCGCCCGACGAACCTGGCGTGCCAGGATCGGCATCTTCGCCGCTGCAGGCCGCGGCGGCCGCGACGAGGAGCGCCGTCGATGCGACGAGTCGAAAGCGAAAGAAAGCCTTGTTCATGGTGGGGAAAGGAAATCCAAACGTCTCGGAGACGTCAAGCGTCAACTGGCGCGGGGGACCAGGTGATGGTGATGCGGAGCAGCAGCAGGGGGCCCACGCTCACCTCATGGCGACCTGGCCCTGCGGCGCTCCCGGGGCATCAAGCCGCCGCAGCGAATTCTACCGAGCTGCGCCGACGTCCCTCTCCCCCCGACGACCGGCCACTGGGCGGTAGAAGGCGCGTTCGACGTCCTGGCCTCCGGTGAAGATCCGATTCATCAGACGTCAACCTCGGAGCTTCACCCCCCGATCCAGCGTTGCCCTGAAGCGGTCGGCGAGCCCCCGCGCGGCGTCGGACAGGGCGCTCTGCGGCTCAGGCCCGATGCAGCCCATCGCCATGAGCTGGCGCGACGAAGCCGCCGGACCCCGGCGAGGCGTGGCGACGGCGTCGCAGCCCGGACCGCAAGAGCAGCGCCGGGGCGAGCGCAAGACAGAAGAGCGCGGCGCTGCCGTGGACCCCGAGGAACACGGCGGGTGATGCGCCGTGGCTCCACGTGGTCAGCGCGTCGACGACGGGCATCACGGTGCAGACGAGCACGAAGACGCCCGCCGCGCGCCGCTGCCGGGTCGCGACGAGGCCGAAGAGGGCCAGCGCGATGCCGAGATCTCGCCCGGACTTGATGCCCAGCCAGGGGACGGCGTCGGCGCTGGAGATGGGCAGGCCGAAGCCCTGCGCGGCGGCCAGCGGGTCCATCGCGCCGCGGACGCTGAGGAAGAGCATGAAGGATCCCAGCAGCAGCGTCAGAAGGGCCGTGGGAGAGGTGAACTTCCAGGGCAAGTCGTCTCGGTGCGATTCCATGGTGCCTCCGTGCGCGATCGACCGCGCTTCACGGCGAGGATCATGGTGACGGCCGCCGCCGAGGGCCATTCGCGGGCGGCTCAATGCTTTGCCCGAAGCGCTCACCGTCCGGGGCCGCCGGATGGATCGCTGCTATCCTGTGGGCGTGGACGTCTCCGGCACATCCGATCTCCTCGGGCAGATCCTCGAACGCACCGGGCTGCGCGGGCAGCTCTACTGCCGCACGGTGGCGCGCGCTCCGTGGGGCCTCCGCTTCCCGACGACGACGGTGGCGACCCTGCACCTCGTCACCTCGGGCACCTGTCACCTGGTGCACGGGCGCGAGGTTGTCGCCCTGGGTCCCGGGGATGTCGTGCTGCTGCCTCGCGGCGATGGGCACGCGATGGCGGACTCGCCGCGCAGCCCGAAGGTGCCGCTCGAACAATGGCTCGCGGAGCGCGGTGACGGGCCCGCGCGCGAGCTGGGCGGCAGGGGCGCCGAGACGCGGGTGCTCTGTGGCTGCTTCGCGTTCGACGAGCCCGGCGCTCACCCGGTGCTGCGCCTGCTGCCGGCGCGGGTGCACCTCCGTGGCGCCTCCCAGGCCGCGCGCGCCCTGTCGCCCACGGTGTCGCTGCTGGAGCGGGAGCACGAGCGCGGCGAGCGGGGGGCCTCGGTTGTCGTCTCGCGGCTGCTCGACGTCCTGCTGGTGCAGGTGCTCCGCGCCTGGGCGGACGCGCAACCGCCGGGCGGTGCGGGGTGGCTGGGCGCGCTCGGCGACAGGACGCTGGCCAGCGCGCTCGCGTGGATGCACGCCGAGCCCGAGCGGGACTGGAGCGTGAGCGAGCTGGCGCGCCGCTCCGGGACGTCGCGGGCGACGCTCGCGCGTCGGTTCGCGGCCGAGGTGGGCATCGCGCCGCACGCGTACCTCACACGCCTGCGGATGCAGGAGGCGGCCGTGCGGCTCCGCGAGAGCGACGACGGGCTCGCGTCGATCGCCGCGCGCGTCGGGTACGACTCCGAATTTGCCTTCAATCGCGCGTTCCGCCGCGCCATGGGCGTGCCTCCCGGGCAGTACCGGCGACAGGCCCGCTCCTGAGGGCCGCTCCGGCGCGAGCGCCCTCGGCCACCTTCGCCAGGCGCCCACGACCAGCACCCGACGCGACGGGCGTCGGGAAGGCGGCTGGGGCGTCCACCCGACCCGTCCACTGCGAGGCGGTGAGCGCGCCTCCAGCTAGAACGAACAGTGCGGCGGGCGGACTTCTGTGCTGCTGTCCACCACGAAGCCTCGGGCAGATCGCCTGATGACGAGGTAGGTTGGCGTGCTGCTCATGTGCTCGGCGAGCGCCGGCGGCGCCCTCCTCTGCGCGGTCCACAGCCACGCGGGAGCGTTCGGCGGCGCGGCGCAGCCGGACACGTCGGCGAGGTCGATGCGCTCCGCGGCGCGAGCGCGCTGCAGGCGAAGGTGCTGCGCGCTCAGCCCGGGCGAGCCGCTCGCCGCGGACCTGGCTTCGCTCCAGGGCTTCTCGAGCCAGGCGTCGACGAACGGCTCGATGTCGCTCGGCACATCGGCCACCGGGCACGGCGAGGCGTCGAGCACCGCGCTCACGCGGGCGGGCTGCCCGCGGGGCTGCCGGACGACGACGAAGGCCTCTCGGCTCCACGCCCCCGGTGGGTCGTGCTCCGCGTGGAGTTCGAGCCCGAAGACCCACGCGCGCTCCCCGGCGCGGGGCTCGCACGCGCGGACGGCGCCGTACTGCCAGCGGACCCGCTCGGCGTCGAGCGCTCGCAGCAGCGCTGTCGCCTGCGTCCCTGCGAGCTCGGTCGGCATCTCCAGCCTGTCCCGATACGCCGGCACGCCGAGCCAGCGCTCGACGAGCTCGTAGGGCGCGGCGCTGCCGTCGTTGCTCTTCAACCACCGCTCGCACAGCCGCTCGCGCTCGCGGTCCGCCGCGGGCGATTCGCCTGGAAGGCCGTCGCGACAGCGGACGAATCGGCCCACGTCGTAGGCCGACGTCGAGGCGTTGTACCTGCCGTCGTGCTCGATCACCATGCGCCCGCCGAAGCCGTCCACGGGATGGAGCTGCCAGAAGGCGAGACGTAGATCCGAGAAGCCGTGTGTCCTCGTCGGGAGCGGGCGCAGCAGCGCAGGCACGTCGGCCACGACCCGCAGGCAGCGCGGGTACGCTTCGTTCACGAGCAGCCGCGTACCGGGGTTCGTGAAACCCATCTGGTACTCGACACGGAGCTCGCGGTGGCCGTCGGCGTTCAGGTCCAGATCGGTGTCGACCGTGAACGGGAATTGACCGTCCCAGTCATGGATACCGCGGGTCGCGAGGTCCTTCGGGCAGGAGCTATCGGCCAGGTCGCTGATCCTGTACGCGAATCCATCGATGCCTGGGGCCACGCCTGACTCGGTGTACTGCGCCGAGCGGACCCGGCCCCGCAGGGCGTACCTGCCCGGCGCGAGGTCCACCGACAGCGCCGGGCCGCACGCCAGCATGTCCCCCGGGCTGGCACCGGACATCGCCTGCACGCCGATCAGCGCGCGCGTCGTCGCCAGCTCCGGCGACGGGAACGGCCCCGTGCTGGCCCACAGCCGCACGGGCTTCGGCACCTCGATCACCCAGAGCGGCGGACTCGCAGCGTCCGCGGCCATGGTCTCGCAGCCGAGCTCGGCTTCCGTGCGCGCCGGCGTGAGCGGCTCGGGGCGCACGGCGTACTCGCCAAGCCGCCATGCAAGCGAGGGGACCGCAGCCGCGCCGCGAGGCGGCGTGACAGCCACGGCCGCATCGAGGGGCGGCGCTCTCCCTGCCCCAGGCACAGCCGCGCCCGGAGCGGCGACGTCCGCCGGCCCGGGCGCTCTGGCTTCACGTGGGCTCTGCGAAGCTGCGTTCGTCGCCGGCCCGCACGCGCACAGGCTGAGCCCAGCAACGACCAGCTGCCGGCCCAGACGCGGGCCGAACACCCCCGGAGCTGGACTCCCTCGCAAGCGCTCGCCGCCGTTCATGCTGCGGCGCGCGTCGGCAATCGGCGTGCCGTGCGCCGCATCCCGTCGGCGCCATCTCTTTCATGATCCGCGCACCCGGACCGTCGCCATCGGGACACAGCGATCGTGGGCGTGGAGACGCGCTCGGCGTCGACAGGGGCCGTGGGTACGGCCTCAACGACCTGCCGCGCGCCTGGCCGGCGGCCACCCGTCATCGTGAGGCCGAACGGTCGTCCACCATCCACCGTGGGGCCCCGGCGCGTCGAGCAGAGCACCTGCGACACTTCCCCACGAAGCGTGAAAGGCCGAGATCGGACAGCCGCACTGCACATCTCGACGGGCGATTGACGCGGGAGGGAACCATGCCGACCATGCAGGGATGCCCTTACCTCATCGATGTTTCGCGCTCGCCGCCCTGCCCGCCGCGACTGCCGTGCTGAGCGCGGGGTGCAGCTTCCCCGACGCCGTCTTCACCGAGCCGGCGAGCTCGGGTGGTGGTGGTGGCGCGGGCGGCGCCGCGTCGTCCGACGCGGCGGGCGGCGGCGGG
>NZ_JEMA01000887.1 GCF_001589285.1 Sorangium cellulosum
GGCGGCGGACGACGGCGACGCAGGCACCGACGCCGGCGTCGAGGGCGCCCCGGGGAGCGGCCCTGAGCAGGCGACGCGATCCGACGCGGGCATCACGCTCCTCTCGGGAGAGGCTCCGCCCGGGCTGCCCACCGAGGCCCCGAAGAAGGTGCGCTTCGGCGTGGTGCTGGTCCAGTACCGGGGCGCGCAGGGCGCGCCGCCGAACGCGCGATCCAAGGACGCCGCGCTGGCGCTCGCCAGGGAGCTCACCGAGGTCGCCAGGACAGACTTCAAGGCCGCCGTCGACAAGGGCGACAAGGGTTCGACCGACGACCTCGGCTTCATCCCGCGCGGCGTGCTCGAGCCCGCGCCCGAGTACGAGCTCTTCAGCCTCCCCAAGGGGGGGGTGAGCGGCCCGGTCGACACGCCGCGCGGCTTTTGGATCACGCGGCGGATCGAGTAAGAAGGCGCACCGCGCGCGGCGCGTCGCCGCGCGAACGAGGGGAGATACCGTATGGCGACGATCGACATCCGCCGGCAGCACTCGCTCAGCAAGGAAGAGGCCCGGCAGCGCGCGGAGGTGCTCGCGCGGGGCATGGAGGACAAGCTCGGCCTCCAGTGGCGGTGGGATGGCGATCTCATCCGCTTCGAGGCCCCCGGCGGCGCCGCCAAGGGAACGAAGGGTCTCGTGCGCGTCGAGGCGTCGGCGGTGCAGGTCGAGATCGATCTCCCGTTCCTGCTGAAGGCGATGAAGGGCACGATCGAGTCGAAGGTCAACGAGAAGCTCGAGGCCGTCCTCGGCAAAGCCTAGCGAGAGCGCCCGGCCCCAGCTCGCCGGGCGGCCTCGATCGACAGGCGTCTCAGGCGGCTCGCCGCCTGGCCGCTCGCCGCGCACCGTCGTCCGGCGCTCCCTCCTCCTCGTCTCGTCGCCCTCGGCTCGCCAGCGAGCGACCTCCACCCTCGAGCGCCTCGCGCCCCTGCGCGCGGCAGCGCACCGCGTTCCTCGTCTTCCGAAGGTTCCGAGGACGCGCGCTCCGCGCCTCGCGCCCCTGCGCGCCCCTGCGCGCCTCGACCGCCGGAGCGCGAGCGCCGCGCGGCGCTGCCCGAGCCCACCCCCTGCCCGGCGCGCTTTACTCCGCGCGCTTCGGTTCGCTACTCTCCGCCATCGTCATGCGTTGCGCACAGATGAGACCCCCTTCGGAGGCGTCGCAGGCGAGATGACGGTTCAGGCACCCGAGGGGCAGGTGGAAAGCATGACGGCCCTGATCGCGCGTCTTCGCGCGGAGCAAGGCGACCAACCGGAGCGACAGCTCCAGGCGCTGTTGCTGCATGAGCTCGGCGCGCTCGAGGAGGCGCTCGGCGAGGAGCCCACGGCGGCGCGCGACTACCTCGCCGCGTTCAACGCGGATCCGCAGTTCCGCGAGCCGCTCGAGGCGCTCGTCCGCATCCTCACGCGGCGCAAATCGATCAAGAACCTCGGCAAGCTGCTCGACGCGCTCACGCGCGCCGCGGCCACGCCCGAGGAGCGGGCGCGCGCGTTCTGGGAGCGCGCCGCGTACCTCCAGGATCACGAGCAGAACCTCTCGGCGTCCAAGGAGGCGCTCGAGGAGGCGGCGCTCAGCAACCCGGAGGACGCGACGCCGTGGCTCGAGCTCGAGCTCATCGCGGCCAAGGAAGGCGATCTCGCCGGCCGGATGCGCGCGATCGAGGCCCGCGCCGAGCTCGCGACCGACCCGACGTGGAAGGGGCTGCTCTTCATCGAGCTCGCCGACCTCGCCGCGGCGACCGAGAACGTGGAGCGCGCCTACGAGCTGCTCGACGCGGCCGCGGCGCTCGAGGGCCGGGCGCGCTTCAGGTCGCAGCTCGCGCTCGAGGCGATCGCGCGCCGCGAGGAGGACCTCGGCGCGCTCGCGCGCGCCCTCGAGGGGCAGGCCGAGCTCATCGCCGACGCACTCGACGACGAGGCGAGCGGCGAGGCCAACGGCGTCCCGCGGACCATGCGCAAGCCGGAGCACGCGGCCGACGCGTGGCTCCGCGCCGCCGAGCTGACGCAGCGCGCGGGGACGGGCGGCTTCGCGTCGCTCCTCGAGCGCGCCGCCGAGCGGCTGCCCCAGTCGGCGCTGCTCGGGCGGGCGCGCATCGCCGCGCTCGAGGCCGCCGGCGAGGCGGAGGCCGCCGCCGGCCTGGCGAAGCAGGAGATCGCGCGCGGCGCGAACGGGCCCGGCGCCGCGGCGCTGTGGCTGCGCATCGCCGAGGCGGCGGCGCTCGCGAGCGATCGCGAGGCAGCGCTCGCGGCGCTCCGGAGCGCGCTCGCGGCCGATCCGCAGTGCATCCCGGCGCGCGCGCTGGAGATCGACCTGCTCGGCGACGGCCAGGATCCGTCCGCGTTCGCCGCGTCGCTCGAGGCGACCGCGGCGTCGTATGGCGGCGACGAGGCGCGCGGGCGCGCGCTGCTCCTCGCGGCGTACGTCTGGGCGGTGCGGACCGACGACGTCGGCGCGGCCAAGGCGGCGCTGTCGCAGGCCGGCATGGCCGGCGTCCACCCTGGCGTGCTCGCGCGGTTCGGGCGATCGTTCGCGGCGCTGCGCGGCGACGCGGCCTGGTACGAGGAGTCGACGAAGCGGCTGCTCTCGACCGGCGTCGACCCGGCCGAGAAGGCGAGCCTGTGGTTCGAGATCGGCCGGAGCCGCCTGCTCCGGGGCGACGCGGACGGCGCCGAGGGCGCCTTCGCCGAGCTCGCCGCCGCGGGCGCGGACGACGGCGCCGCGCCCAACGCGTGGCTCGGGAGGACGCTCGGCGCCTTCGCGGTCGACCTCGTCCGCAGCCGGCGCGAGCCCGGCGACGAGGCCGGCGCCGCCCCGCGGCGCTCGCCGACGGTGATCGAGGCGCTCGCCGAGGTCGAAGGCGAGGACACCGCGCGCGGGCTCTGGCTCGTCGCGGCCCTGCGCAGCGCCCGCAACGGCGAGCTGGACCGCGCGCGCACCCGGCTGCGCGCGCTCTTCGAGCGCTCCGCGGACGACCAGGTCGTCGCTGTGTTCCTGGCCGAGCTGGACCGGCGCGCCGGCAGCCCCACCTCCGCGGCCGCCACGCTCTCGACCTGCGCCGCGGCGATCGACGACGCCGATCTCTCCGCGGCGCTGCACATCGAGGCGGCCACCCTGCTCTGGCGCGCCGGCGAGCGCGCCCGCGCCGTCGACGAGCTCGAGGCCGCGCGCGGCAAGGCGGCGCGGGCGGGCGCGACGATGCTCACGTGGGCGCTCCGCGGCCACGAGGCGGACGACCTCCACAGCCGGCGCCGCGCCCTCGAGGTGGCGGGCGAGGCGGGCGAGGACCCGGCGGCGCTCGCGCTCTCGCGGTTCGGCCTCGAGGTAGGCGCCGCCGAGGGCGGCGACCCGGACGAGGCGCTCGCGGCGCTCGAGGCGCTCGAGGCGCAGGCGAGCGACGACCTCGCCCTGGCGGCCGCGCTCGGGAGGCTCCTCTGGCAGCCCGCCCTCGAGCAGCGGAGCGCCGTCGAGCGCGCGCTCGACTACATCGAGGAGCAGGGCGACGGCGCCGCGTCCGTCGCGCAGGCCGAGCGCTTCCGCCTCACGCGCACCCTCGACCAGGATCGCGCGCGCACCGCGGCGCGCGCCGCCGCGTGGGCCGCGGCCGACCCGAGCCCGCACGCCGACCTCGAGTGGCTCGGCGCGGCGCTCGGCGCCGAGGACCGCGAGGCGGAGGTCGCCGCGCGGAGCGCCCTCGCGCGGCACCTGGCGGGCGAGGCCCGCGCCGCGATGGAGGCCTCGGCCGCGATCGTCGGCGCGCTCGACCAGCCGAACCTGCCGCGGCCGTTCCTCTCGGGCGAGCACGCACCCGCGCAGCTCGCCAACCTCGAGCTCGCGCTCCCCGGCTGCGATCCGCGGCGCCGCGCGGCGGCGCTGCACGGGCTCGGCGACGCGCTCGGCGAGGACGCGCAGCTCACCGCGCTCGGCCTCGCGGGCTGGTCGGACTTCGCCGCCGGCGATCACGAGCGGGCGCTCGCCGCGTTCCGCACCGTGGTCGAGCGGCGGCCCGACGACATCGCGGCCTGGGAGGGCGTCCGCGCCACGTCGGAGGCGCTCCGCGACCCCGTGTCGACCGCGCTCGCCGCGGCGCAGCTCGGGGCGCTCAGCAAGGACGACGCGCGCGGCGCGGAGTTCTGGGAGAGCGCCGGGCTCTTGCTCCTCGAGCACACCGACGCCCACGACGACGCGGAGATCGCGTTCGATCGCGCCTTCGGGCGCGACCCGCGGCGCGGCGTCGCCTTCGATCGGCTGTTCCGCCGGGTCCGCGCGCGCAACGAGGACGGCCGGCTGCTCGACATCATCGAGCGGCGGCTCGGCGTGGCGGACAGCGACCTCGAGATCTGCAAGCTGTTCTGGGAGCGCGCGCGCGTGCTCCGCAAGAAGGGCAAGCTCGACGAGGCGCTCGCCGCGCTCGAGAACGTGACGCTGCTCGAGCCGGACCACATCGGCGCGCTGGCGCTCTCGGCCGACATCTCCAAGGCGCAGGGCGACCTCGGCCAGGCGGCGGCCTTCTACGCCGAGCTCTCGCGCGTCGCGAAGGCGCCGGGGGAGCAGCGCCTCATGTCCGGGATCACCGCGGTCGACGCGTACGAGAAGCTGGGCGAGCACGACAGGGCGCTCGAGGTGCTTGTCGGCCTGCACCGGGCCGGCCTGTCGACGCTCCCCGTCCGCGAGCGCCTCGTCCGGGTCGCCGCCCGGGTCGGCTCCTGGGACGAGGCCACGCGCCTGCTCGAGGAGCTCATGGTCGAGCGCGACACCCCCGCCGGCCGCATCGAGGCGGCGCGGCTCGCGATGGCGATCTACCGCGACCAGCTCCGCGCCCCGCGCCGCGCCGAGAGGGCGGCCGCGAAGCTCCTCGAGGAGGCGCCGGACGACGGCGAGGCGATCGATCTCGTCCTCACGACGGACTACGATCCCGCGTTCCGCACCCGCGTGCTCGGCCGCGCCAAGTCGACGCTGATCCACGCGCTCGCGTCCGACCCGATCGACGCCGACCGGGTCGCGCTCCTCGCGAAGATCGCGGGCGCCGGCCAGGACGCGGCGCTCCGGCAGGCCACGCTGGGCGCCCTCGTCGCGCTCGGCCGGAGCGACGAGGGGATCAGCGCGGAGCTCAGGAAGATCGACGGCCGCGTCCCGGCGCGCCCGCAGATCGCCCTCGACGCCAAGGCCATGGCCGAGATCGCCGACCCCCTCGACACCGGGCCGGTGGGCGAGCTGTTCGCGAAGATGGCCGAGACGATCACCATGGCGCTCGGCCCCTCGCTCGTGTCGCTCGGCGTGGGCAAGAAGGACCGCATCGAGTCGCGCGGCGGCCACCCGCTGCGCGTCGCCGTCGCCGAGTGGATGGGCGCGCTGAGCTTCGAGACCGACTTCGAGCTCTACGTCGGCGGCCCGAGCCCGCGCGGCGCCACCGGCGTCTATGGCCAGCTCCCCGCGCTCGTGCTCGGCCCCGAGATCACGACGCCGCTCGACGCCGCCTCGCGCTCGGCGATCGCGCGCGAGGCGTTCGCGCTGCGCCGGGGCATCACGTCGCTCAGGACCCGGGACGACAACACCGTCGCCTCGCTCGTCGCGGCGGCCTGCATCGAGTCGGGCCTCGCGGTCCCGCACCCGCCCTACGCCGTCTTCGGCGAGGTCTCGCGGGCCATCCACAGGGAGATGCCGCGCGCGACCCGGAAGGCCATCGCCGAGGTGTGCCAGCGCATCGTCTCGAGCCAGCAGGACCCGCACCGCTGGGCGCAGGCCGCCCGCAGGAGCATCGATCGCATGGCCGTCATCGCCGCCGGCGACGTCTCGCTGGTGCTCTCGGACATCCTCGGCACCCCGCGCGAGCAGCTCGGCGGCGTCGTCGCCGAGAGCGAGCGGACACGCCAGCTCGTCGCGTTCGTCCTGTCGCAGAGCTACCTCGAGCTCCGGAAGAAGCTCGGGATGGGGGTCCGGTGAGCAAGAATCCGCAATCCAAGAGCTCCTCTGGCAACGGCGGCGAGGAGGGCACGCCGTCGCAGGAGAAGATCACCGTCCCGCCGCCGGCGATGTACGGCGCGGCGGTGTCCGAGGGCGACGTCGAGGAGGCCACGCTCCTCGCCAAGATCCCCGACGAGCTCATCAAATCGATCCGCGCCGCCGAGGAGGGGGAGCGCGTCGGCGAGGGCGGCCTGAAGCAGCTCTTCTCCCGCGAGCCGGTGCCGGTGCCCGCGCGGCCCGTGCAGAGCGCCGGAGAGAGCGACGCGCTCATCGACATGCTCTTCGAGGACCAGCGCGCGGACGACGCCGACGACGGCGTCGTGACCTCGGCGCCCGCGCTGACCGGCGCGCGCCGCAACG
>NZ_JEMA01000888.1 GCF_001589285.1 Sorangium cellulosum
GTGTTCGATCCGGAGCGCCTCACCCCCGTGCTGGGCGACCCGCGGCTCGCGCCTGTGCAGAAGCTCGTCGAGCAGGAGGCGTACGCCAGCGCGGCCGCCGCGCTGGCCCAGGTGCTCGCCACACCCCTGCCGGCCGCGGACGCGGCGTCGTTCCGCTACCAGCTCGCGCGGCTGCGCGCGCTCGCGGGCGACCCGGCCGGCGCCGCGCGGGAGTACGACGCGGCCGCGGCCGCCGGAGGGCCGCTCGCCGACCACGCGCGGTNCGCCGGAGGGCCGCTCGCCGACCACGCGCGGTTCGCGGCGGCCGACCTCCTCGCCAGGATGGGCCAGCCCGACGCGGCGCTCGAGCGCGCGCGCGCCGTCGCGTCGGACGTCGCGATCGCCGACGAGATCGATCGCATCGTCGCGGGCGCGCTCGCCGACAAGGGGGACATCGAGGGCGCGGCCGCGCACTGGCACGCGTACCTCGGCCGGAGCTGGCCCGCGTCGACGTGGGTGCCCGAGGCGCTCCGCTTCGCCCGCGCGCTGCTCCGCCACCCCGGCGAGCAGCACGCGGAGGAGGCGATCCGGATCGCCCGGCGCGTCATCGACGAGGCGCCGGGCGGCGCCGGCGCGGGCGAGGCGAAGGAGATCCGGGACCAGGCCCTGTCGACGCTGCCGTTCGCGCGGCGCAAGCCGTTCCTCGACCCCGGGCCCGCCGACCTGCTCGCCCGCGCGCGCGCCCTGCTCGCGTCGCGGCAGGACAAGGAAGCGCTCGCCGTCGCCGACGCGCTTGTCGCGCTGCCCGAGGCGCAGGCGCCCTCGGCCTTCGCCTGCGACGCGTTCGCCGCGCGCGGCGAGGCGCTCGGGCGCCTCCGGCGGAGGCCCGAGGCCGCCGACGTCTACGGC
>NZ_JEMA01000889.1 GCF_001589285.1 Sorangium cellulosum
GGGGAGGGCGGCAGCGCGGCGGCGGCCGTCAGCAGGGCCGCCAGCGCGGCGGCGCGCGACCTCCGGGGGCGGCGCGGGAGCGGGCCTCCGGCGCGGATGGGGGCGGGCTCCTGCGTCATCGCGGGGTCACACCGGATCGCGCCGCTTGAGGACCGCGCAGAGCGTGACGAGGATGAGCAGGGTCATCCCGGCGAGCACCGCGAAGGGGAGCCATGTCTGGTCGTACGTGGTGAAGCCCCACGCGCCCGCGTAGTTGTCGGCGGCCATCTGCGCGATCGCGCACTTGAACTTGCCCGCCTCGATGAACTCCGCCGGGAGCGTGTCGGTGCGGTGCAGATCGATGACCCAGGCCGGGTCCTCGGCGATCGCGGCGCGCTCCGGCGCGATCGCCCCCTCGAACCCCCAGCGCGCGGGGATGATGTACATGAGCGGCTTGAGGTGCGGCACGGTCGTCATCGGCACCATGAGCCCGCCGAGGACGACCTGGGGGATGAGCGCGATCGGCGTGAGCGCCATCGCCGCCTCGGACGAGGCGACCACCGTGGAGAGCAGGAGCCCCATCGCGACGGCGCTGATCGAGGTCGCGGTCAGCGCGGCGAGCTGCATGGCGAACGCCTGCATGCCGCCGTGGAAGCCGAGCGCGAAGAACACGATCGCGAGCAGGATCGTGCACTGGATGACGCAGAAGACGGCGAGCAGCAGGTACTTGGAGAGCACGTAGTTGACGAGCCCCAGGTTGACCATGCGCTCGCGGAGGTAGATGGCCCGCTCGCTGACGATCTCGCGCGCCGCGTTCGAGGTGCCGAACCAGACAGCGGCGACGACGAGGAAGAAGATCGCCGCTGTGTGGTCGGTGGTGACCTCCATGCCCTTGAGGACGTCGGCGCTCTGGTCCGCGCCGCCGGCGCGGCGGCCGAGCTCCTGGAGCGCGCCGAGGCACCAGGCCGGGATCGCCTTCTCCTGCCCGCCGAAGACGATGGCGAGCAGGATGCCGATGATCGGGGCCTGGAGCAGCATGATCAGGGTGCCGCCGATGTCGCGCTTCTTCACCTTGAAGTAACGCGACAGGAGCAGGCGGAGCTGCCCCTTGGTCGTCGCGCGCCCGGCCGGGATGCCGCGCTGCCCCTGCCCGGTGCCGATCTCCCGCCGGCCGGAGTACATGCGCCGGTACGTCGGGTTGGCGTCGATGAAGAACTCCTTGCGCCACTCGATGGCCGCGAGCCTCCGGGCCTCGCCGCGCGAGACGTTCGGGTCGCGCGCGCGGAGCTGGTCGAAGATGGGTCGCTCCCGGAGCGCGAGCATCTCGAACATGTCGCGCGGGTTGTCGACGTCGTTGGGCTGGCCGTGCCGCTCCTTCCAGCTCCCGAAGAAGCGGTAGGCGTCGGGCCGGGTCGGCCCGAAGAACGTCGGGATGCCGCCGTAGCCGAGGATGAGCGCGTGGCTGAACTTCTCGAACTCGTCCTTCGCCGGCTGGTGGATCGTCATGATGATCGTCTTGCCGGTCGCCTTCGTGAGGTCGTGCAGCAAGGTGATCAGCGCGGTCGTGTCGTCGGCGGCGAGGCCCGAGGTCGGCTCGTCGAGGAAGAGGATGACGGGGTCGGTGACGAGCTCGAGCGCGATGTTGACGCGCTTGCGCTGCCCGCCCGAGAGGATCTTGTTCTCGGGCTTGCCGATCTGGAGGTTCTTGACGCCCTCGAGGCCGAGATCCTTGATTGTCTGCTCGACGCGCGCGTCGATCTCGGCCTCGGTGTAATCGGGCGGGAGGCGGAACTTCGCGCTGTAGCGGACGGCCTCGAAGACGGTGAGCTCCGGGTGGACGAGGTCGTCCTGCGGCACGTAGCCGATGGAGCCGCGGAGCGTGTCGTAGATGTTGTAGAGGTCCTCGCCGTTGATGCGGACGACGCCGCTCGTCGGCGGCAGGTAGCCGTTCAGGGTGAGCAGGAGCGTCGTCTTGCCGGCGCCCGACGGCCCCATGAGCGCGATCATGTCGCCCGGCAGCGCCTTGAACGACACGTTGTCGAGGAGCGTCTTCTGCTCCTGGGGGTTGTCGCGGTCGGGGACCTGGAGCGAGAGGCTCCACGCCTCGATCTCGTAGAGCGGGCGCCCTGCCCAGCGGTCGGCGGAGTACTCCTCCTGGATGACCTCGACGGCGCCCGCGCCCCCCATCTCGATCTGGAGGGGCATGGGCCCGATGTAGATCTTCTCGCCGCTCTGGACGGCGATCTTCTGGCCGGGCGCGATGCGGTTGCCGCGGACGTAGGTGCCGTTGGCGCTGCCGCGATCCTCGACGTAGAGCTGCCCGCTGATCGAGTGCAGGAGGGCGTGGTGGCTCGACACCTGGGGGTGAGCGAGCACGATGTCGTTGTCGGGTGTGCGCCCGATCTTCTTGACGTTTGACCCGCCGCCGGAGAAGTCGAGCTGGCCGAGGACGGTCTTGTTCTTCTTGCCGGGCGCGCCCGCGGCGGCGGGCAGGGACGACGCGGCGGGCGCGGGCTGCGACGGGTAGCCGCCGGCGGCGGGCTGCTGCGACGGGTAGCCGCCGCCGGGCTGCTGCGACGGATAGCCGCCGGCGGCGGGCTGCTGCGACGGGTAGCCGCCGCCGGGCTGCGGCGGCAGGGCGCTCGCGCCTGGCGCGGCGGGCAGCGCCGACATCCGGGCCGCCTGGGCGAGCTGGATGAGCAGGCTGACCTGGACCGGGACGGGCCCGAAGGCGACGGCGCCTTGCGGATCGATGGGCGTCGGCGTGCCGGGCGCGATGCGCTGCGCGCTCACGTACGTGCCGCTCGTCGAGTTGTGGTCGATGACCATCATGCGATCGAGCGTGACGGTCGCGTGCTGGCTCGAGACGCTCGGGTGCTGAAGCACGAGGGATGCGCGCCCGGGATCTCGCCCGATCACGACCTGGCCGGGCGCTGGCGCGAGCGTGCCCGGCGTCGCCAGCATCAGCGTGATGGCCGGATGGTTGAGCGGTACGGGCGCTTGCGCGACGACGAACTGGGTGCGGAAGTCGAACGGGTGCTGCTCTCCCGGCGCGAGCGCCCGTCCGTTCGCCGCCGCGGGCCCTTGCCCGCAGACGAAGATGAGCTTGCCGCCGCCCTGGTTGATGATGCGCGCGTGCTCGGGCAAGACGCCGGGAGCGACGAGCACCACATCGCAGGTGGGAGCGCTGCCGATCGTGATGCTTTGTTTGCCTAGCCCCGGGATCATGCGGGCCCGGTTTCACCACAGGCCGTTGGGGAGAGCAAGGAAAGAGGCGCGTCGTCGTTCGCGTGGCGCGCGGCGCGCGCGTGGGAATGTGCCGGAGCATGCGCAGGCGCGCGGGAAGGAGAGATGCCCAGAGACGTGGCGACGACGAGGAGAGGAGCGCCTGTCTCGTGGGCGCAGCGCGGTGCGCGTGGCTCGGCGGGAGGGCTTCGCCTGCTGGGCGAACAGAGCTCCTGGAGCGGAGCGTCGCGACGGGTGGGAGCCGGGGGGCTCAGCGCATCACAGATCGAGGAGCATGAAGCCGGCGCGGGCCTCCTCGAGGGAGATCGTGCGGGCCGACTCGGGCTCGTCTTCCATGTCCGCAGGTGTGCCATCCATGTCGTGTCCGTATTCGAGCTCTTGGTCTCCAGGCATGGAGGAACCTCCGGAGAGCTAGGCTAATCCGGAATATGGCGCTTCTTCAATTGCATTCCGCGGCCGAGATCGCCGCGCGGCGCTCGTCCGTCTTCACCGAGCGTCGTCGGGCGTGCTCGGGCGCACGGCGCGCGTGGGGACGTCTTTCGGTCGTCGCGCTCAGCCGGCGGTGAGCTGCCAGATCAGGACGGCGAGCAGCACGACGATCACGGCCGAGATCGCGGCGATGGCGGCGATGGTGGCGCCGCGCGGGGCGCGCACGGTCGTCGGGACGCTCGGCGCCGCGGACGACGACACGGGGCCAGAGAAGCTGGGCGCTGGCGCACCGTAGCCGTGCGCGTTGGGCGGGGAGGGCATGAGGTGATGGTGCGGGGCGGCGGCAGGCGGAGCGCCTGGCGCCGGCGCGTGGTGCCCCGAGAAGCCGACCGACACAGGCGGAGCGTCCTGGGCGGCGAGCGCGTGCGGTGCCGCGCCGAAGGAGCCCGGGTGAGGTGCCGCGCCGAAGGGGCCAGGGTGAGGTGCCGCGCCGAAGGGGGCGCCAGGGGGAGGGGGCGCGCCAAAGGAGCCCGGGTGAGGCGCCGCGCCGTAGGGCGCGCCGGGGGGAGGAGCCGGCGCGCCCGGGTGGGGCGCCGCGCCGTAGGGAGCTGCGCCTGGGGGCGGAGGCGCGCCGAAGGGGCCTGGGTGGGGTGCCGCGCCGTAGGGAGCAGCGCCCGGGTGCGGAGGCGCGCCGAAGGGGCCCGGATGCGGCGCCACGCCGAAGTGGCCCGGGTGAGGCGCGGCGCCGTAGGAGGCGCCCGGGTGCGGAGGCGCGCCGAAGGGGCCCGGATGCGGCGCTGCGCCCTGGATCCCCGGAGACGGCGCGGGGACGGCGGGGGCGCTCAGGGGCAGGGGAGACAGCACGGCGGGCGCGTCGGGCGCGTTCGGCGGAGGCGCTCCCGGCACGGTCGAGGGCAGCGCCAAGGCGGCGTCCATGGCTGTCGGGCGCACGGCGGGCCCGCTGTCGGTCGCCGTCAGGTGCACGGCGGGCGTGCTGTCGAGGGTTGGACGGAGCCTCGGCGCGCCGCTCGCAGCCTGCGGGGCCACCGGCGGCAGGCTGTCGGTGACCGTGGAGACCACCGAAGCCTCGCTGTCGATGGTCGTCGGATGGAGCTGCGGCATGCTGCTGGCAGCTTTCGGGGCCGCGCGGGGCAGGTCGTCGGTGACCGTCGGACGGATGGCAGGAGCGGCGGTCGTGCTGTCGATGGTCGTCGAATGGAGCTGCGGCGCGCTGCTGGCAGCCTGCGGGACCACGGCGGGTTTGCGGTCGCTGCCCGTCGGGACCACGGTGATCGCATCGCTGTTCGGCGCAGGCGTGCTGCTGTTGCCTGTCGGGACCACGGTGGCAGCGTTGCTGGTCGACGCCGGGCGCGGCGCGGGCGCGCTGACGGCGGTGGCCGCGAGGCCCGGCACGGGCGTGCTGGCGGCGGTGGCCGCGAGGCCCGGCACGGGCGTGCTGGCGGCGGTGGCCGCGAGGCCCGGCACGGGCGTGCTGGCGGCGGTGGCCGCGAGGCCCGGCACGGGCGTGCTGGCGGCGGCGGCCGGGCCAGCCGCAGCGGCCCTGCCGGCGATCACGAAGGCCGGTACGGGCGTGCTGGCGGCGGCAGCGGGGGCAGCCGGCGCCTCCACGGGGCCCGGCTCGCCGCCTGCTGCCCCCTCGGGCTGCGTCATCGCGAGGGTCTCCTGAGGACCCGACGGGCGCGGCTCGTCGCCCCCGGCGCCGCCTGCGCCCGGCGGCCCCTGCGCGATCGTGAGCGAGCGGCCGCCGGTCTCGATGACCCGGACCATCTGCACGGTGATGTTGTCGTGACCGCCGCGGTGGTTGGCGAGCTGGACGAGCATCCGGCACGCGTGCTCGACCGAGCCCGACGCGAGCGCCTGTCGCGTGCACCCGAGGATGTCCCCGCTGAGCACGAGATCGGTGAGGCCGTCGCTCGACTGGATCAGCACGTCGCCCGGGTACAGCTCCATCGGCTCGGGTCGGACCTCGACCTCCGCCTCCGGCTTCATCCCGAGGGCGCGCGTGATCTTGTTCGCGTCGGGGTGGCCGATCGCCTGCGCCTCCGTGATCATGCCCGCGTCGACCATCCCCTGCACCATCGAGTGGTCGCGCGTGAGGGGATAGATCTGGTTGCTCCGGATCACGTACGCGCGGCTGTCGCCCACGTGCGCGATGTCGACGCCGCCGTCGTGGAGGACCATCGCCACGACGGTCGAGCCGGGCCGGACGCGGTTGTCCGCCGGCCCGCCGAGCTGGTAGACGCGGCGCCCCGCCTCCTCGATCGCGGCCTTGAGCGCCGCCCTCGGATCCACCGTGGGCGGCGTCTGCTCGATCATCTCGAAGATTGTCTTGATCGCGGTGCGGCTCGCCTCGCTCCCTCCGTAGTGCCCGCCCATGCCGTCGCACAGGACGCAGAGGTGACCGAACTTGGTCTCGGCGTAACCGCACGCATCCTCGTTGACCTGCTTGTTCGGATCCCGGCCCGCATCGCTGGCCTGGGCGAACTCGATCTTGAGGTGCACGGAGGACTCGGTCGGGGGCATCATGGGGGGAGCGTCGCTCGGGGCGTGAGGCCGGGCCTCGGACACGCTACTCCAAACGGACGCTGAACTCGACGGGGCCGAACCGCAAGGACGCGCCGGGCGGCACGGGCGTCCAGACCGCCGCGGCGGTGCGCTGGCCGTTCACGTACGTCCCGTTGTTGGACCCCTCGTCCCGCACGAAGAGCTGGCCGGCCTCGAGCTTCAAGCTCGCGTGGGTGCCGGACACGCGCGGCTCCGAGAGCGCGATCATGCACGTGGCGCCGTCGCGGCCCGCGCGCACCTCGACGCCGGGATGCACGGTGAAGATGCCCGTCGGACCCGAGAGCGTCGCCCGGCTGGCCCCGCCCGGGAGCGGCATCATCGGGCCGCC
>NZ_JEMA01000890.1 GCF_001589285.1 Sorangium cellulosum
CGTCGATCCAGAACCGAACCCGAGGCCTCGGAAGCCTGCGCCGAGAGGTCGCGGCATTCACCTCATGCGGCATCGCCGTGAGTCCGCGGCCTGGTGGAAGCGCTGTGATGAATGATCACTGCGCTCCGGGTCCCTTGCCGCCCGCCTCCGCGGCGCTCGCGATCTGCGCCTCGAGCACCGCGATGCGCTCCAGCGCCGCCTCCTTCGCCGCGCGCTCCGCCTCCTTCGCCGCGCGCTCCGCCTCCTTCGCCGCGCGCTCCGCCTCCACGTCCACGCGCTCGGCCTCCGCCGCCGCCGAAAAGAGCTCCTCGCCCTCGGGGCCCGTCGCCAGCCGCAGCCGCACCTCCTCGCCATCGCCGGTCACCCGCAGCCAGCAGCCCAGCACCCGCGCGTAGATCCGGTCGACGTTCGTCGCCTCCACCCGCACGAACCCGCGCGCCTTCAGCCTGCGGTAGCGCAGCCAGCGCACCCGGTCGCGGCTCTTCTCCCAGTCCGGGTCGAAGATCACGAGCTCCTTCACCCCGAGCTCGCGATAGCGCTCGAGCGCGTCCGCGTACTCCTTGTATGGGTCGTCCGACGAGACCACCTCCAGCGCGAAGCTCGGCGCGATCCCCGTCTCCCACACCTTCCAGCTACGCACGCGACGCCCTGGCGCCACGCCGGGCAGGACGTACACGTCCGGCGCCACCACCTTCGAGGGGTCGAACTTCTGGTAGTAGATGAACTGGTCCGCGCCCACGAACCTCGGTCGGCCCAGCTCGCTGTACCAGCGCTCGATCAGCGGACGGAGGAGCTCCACGATCCACGTCTGAAGCGAGTCCTCCCCCATCTTCTTCTCCACAGGATAGTGCGTCGGGTCGCGCCCCCTGCCGTCGCCCTGCGCCCGCCGATGCTCCTGCCTGTGCGCCTCGATCGACATGCCCCATTCTACCCGACCCGCGCCCGCTCAGCGGCCCGCGCCGCGCCAGGCGCCGAGCCACGGGCCGCCGCGTGCGCGAGGTAGACGCACGCCCGGGCGGGCCCCACATCGACGCGCCCGGCGGGAACTTCTCGCCTCTCCAGAGGGCTCCATCGACATAAGCTGCGCGCGCCTTGCTGCCGCCCCGCCCAGCCCCCCGCCCGACCGACCTCCGTGGCCTCCCCTGCGCGTCCCGGATCGAGACCCGCGCGGCGCTCGCCGTCACAGCGATCGCGACGGCGTGGTTCGCGCTCGCGGCGGCGTGGGAGATGTTCGGGCCCCTCCTCGCCGGCCACTACGCGTCGTCGGCGGGCGTCGGGATCATCGCGGAGAACATGCTCCGCTGGAAGATCGTCGGGCCCGTCTGGGAGTACACGGCGAGCCGGCCGCCGCCGGAGATGTACTACTGCCACCACCCGTGGGGGATCTTCTGGACGAGCGCCGCGTTCATGAAGGTCTTCGGGCGGCACGACGTCCTGTGCCGCCTGCCCGCCGTCCTGCTCAGCGCCGCGACGCCGCCCCTGCTCTACGCCATCGGCCGGAGCATCTACCGCCCCGCCGCGGGGGCGGCCGCGGCGGCGGCGTTCGTCGTCCTGCCGATCACGCTGTCGTTCGCGAACCTCAACGCGCTCGAGGTCCCTGTCATGGCCTGGACGCTGCTCGGGCTGTGGGGGTACGTCCGGATGACGCAGACGTCCCGGCGCCGCTACCTCGCGGTGAGCGCCCTCGGCCTCGCGCTCGGGATGAACGCCGACTGGCCGGCGTTCGTGCTCACGGGCGGGCTGCTCGTGTTCGGCGCGATCCGGGCGTACCTGCTCCCGAAGCGCGTCTTCGGCCCCGTCCACGAGCGGCGCTACGCGCAGTGGTGGGTGCTCACCGCCTTCACGGCCGCGCTGACCGCCGCGCTCTACCTCGCCCTCTTCCACCACGCCGGCAAGCTCGGCGACCTCCTGGCGAGCTACGGGTTCCGCTCCTCGGGCAACAACGAGCCGCTCAGCGAGGTGCTCGCGAGCCGGCGGTACTGGATCGAGCTCTCGTTCACGCCTGTCGCCATCGCCGCCGGAAAGCTCGGCGCGATCGTCTGCGCCGCGCGGCTCGCACTGCTCCGGCGCGAGCACGACGCGCTGCCGCTGCTCTACCTCGCGACCGCGACGGTGCAGTACGTCGTCTTCCGCCAGGGCGCCGACATCCACATCTTCTGGCCCCACTACTTCGGCGCGTACTTCGCCCTCGCCGCCGCCGCCCTCGTCGACACAGGCGCGGCGCTGCTCGAGCGCGCCACCGCCACGCGGCACGACGGGCCGAGCGCGACGTCGGCCGCCCCGCCGCCCCCGTGGCCGGCGCTCGCGGCGCTCGCGCTGTGGCTCGCGCCGCTCGCCGTCGTCCTGCGCGACGGGCTCCCGGCGCTGCGCTACGCGCGCGAGACGGGCGGGCGCTTCAACGAGCGGGGGCACCTCATCGACTCCGACGGGGCGAAGACGGCGTTCCTTCGCTGGCTCGCGCCGGGGCTGCCCGCGGACGCGGCCGTCGAGCTGCACGAGGGCATGAAGGCCACCTGGGCCCAGGTCTGGGCGCTCGGCGGGCGCGTCGTCAGGACGAGCCGCCCCGCGCCGAGGCAGGAGCCGCCGCGCGGCGCCTACCTCGCGGACACGCGGTTCATGCTCGACAGGGACCAGGCGAGCCTCGCGCGGCGCTTCGACATCACCGCGGTGGGCCCGTTCTGGGCGCTCGGCGCGGCCGTCGGCGCGGACGTCGCCCGCGCGCGCGGGATCGAGGCGTTCTCGTTCCGCGAGCGGGAGCCGGGGCTCCTCGCCTGGTACCTCGTCTCGGGCACCGAGCCCGAGCGCGAGATCGTGCCCGATCCGTTCCTCACGTGGGAGCTCCGCGCGCACTTCGGACAGCCGGCGGACCCGCCGGCCGAGGCGCCGGAGACGCTGGAGCAGAAGCGGATCGCGCACAACATCGCCCTGGCCGCGGGCGACGGCGCGCGCGCGGCGGCCCTCTTCGCGGAGATCAGCGCCGCGCTCGCGCCGCTCGGGGCGCGGTTCGACGACGGCACGGAGCTGCTCGGGACGACGTTCCACGAGGGCGCGCGCTCGCTCCTCACGATCTTCGTGCGCGCGGGCGGCCCCGCGGCGGACGACGTGGCGCTCGCGGTGCGCTCCCGGGTCGTCGAGCGCGCCCCGCTGTCGACGACCATGGCCGACCCGGTCACCCGCGATGTCGGCCTCCCGACGGCGATCTCGCCGCAGCGCTGGAGGGCGGGCTTCCTCTACGCCGATCCGGTGCCGATCCGGAAACGCCCGGGGACGGAGGTGTTCTGGGCATCGATGAGGGCGCGCGAGCGGGGCCGCGCGCCGAGGCTCGTGGACCGCGGCGGCGCGTCGGAGGTCGAGGTGCTGCGGCTGCGCTGAGCGGGGGACGCGCCGCCATCCTCGTGGACAAGGGCCCGCATTCGGGTTTTACCTTCGGGCATGAGCTCTCGCCGAACAGGTCTGGTTCTGGTCCTCGCGCTCGCGGCGGGCTGCGCCGCGCCGCCGTCCGCCCAGGCGCCGGCGCAG
>NZ_JEMA01000891.1 GCF_001589285.1 Sorangium cellulosum
GCTCCTCCGAGCTTCCGCATGGGCTCGATGGTCTCTGCACAATGCTCCCCTAGGATGCAGGCATGAGCGTACGTCCTGACTTTCCCCCCATCGGCATCGATGCGATCGCCCTCAGCGTCCCCCGCCGCTTCGTCGAGCTCAGCGAGCTCGCCGAGGCCCGGGGCGTCGCGCCGTCCAAGTACCTGACCGGCCTCGGCACCCGCCGGATGGCGATCGCGGCGCCCGATGAGGATCCGATCACCCTCGGGGCCAACGCCGCCCGCCGCCTGTTCCAGCGCTCGGGCGCGAGCCCGGCGGACATCGGGCTCTGCGTCGTGGGCACCGAGACCGCCGTCGATCACGCGAAGCCGGCGGCCTCCTTCCTCCACGGGCTGCTCGGGCTGCCCAGCGCGTGCCGGGTGTTCGAGGCCAAGCACGCCTGCTTCGGGGGCACGGCGGGCCTGCTCAACGCCGTGGACTGGATCGCGTCGGGCTCGGCCCGCGGCCGCGCCGCCCTCGTCGTGTGCTCGGACGTGGCGCGCTACGCCCTCGGCTCCGCGGGCGAGCCGACCCAGGGCGCCGGCGCCGTGGCGCTGCTCGTGCGCGAGCGCCCGCGCCTCCTCGAGATCGAGGTCGGCCGGACCGGCACCTACGCGCGCGACGTCTACGATTTCTGGCGGCCGCTCCACCACAAGGAGGCGCTCGTCGACGGCCACTTCTCGGTGCAGTGCTACCTCGACGCGCTCGCCGGGGCCTACGACGAGTGGCGCCGCCTCGACGGCGACGGCGAGCCGCTCGCGCGCACCTGCTACCACGTCCCCTACGGCAAGATGGCCCGCAAGGCCCACCGGCACCGGCGGACGCTGGACGGCCTGACCGAGCAGGCCGCCGACGAGAGCTTCGCCGTCGAGGTGGAGCCCTCGCTCGATCTGCCGGCGCGCATCGGCAACATCTACACGGGCTCGCTCTACCTCGCGCTCGCGTCGCTGCTCAACGCCGAGGCCCGCGCCCTCGAGGGCAAGCGCGTCGGGCTGTTCAGCTATGGATCGGGCTGCTGCGCGGAGTTCTTCGCGGGCAGGGTCCGGCCGGAGGCCGGGGCGCTCGTGGCCCAGCTCGAGATCGATGCCCCGCTCGACGGGTGCCGCCGCGCTTCGGTCGCCGAGTACGAGGTGCTGCGCCAGAGCGACGAGGCCGCCGACCGGCGGCCGGCGCCGGAGAACGCCGAGCGCGGGGGAGCGAGCCTGGACCGCCGCGTCGTGTACCTGGGGCTCGACTCGAGCGAGCGGCGCGTCTACGCGAACGAGGGAGCGCCCGGCGGGTGAGCGCGCGGCGGCGGAGCGCCTGACCGGCCGCGCGCCCGTCGGGCGAGCGCGCGGCGGGGGCGCCCCGGCGCCTGCGCGGCCGCTCGCTCAGCCGGAGGGCAGGTCGGAGACCTTCACGGTGAAGAGCTCCGCCCCGGCGGCCGCCGCGACGAGGACGCGCAGCGCGCCGGCGGGGACCGGCTTCCTGAGCTCCGCGGCGACCGCCCGCGTGAAGGGCGCCAGCGGGGCGATGATCTCGGCCAGCGCCGAGCGCCCCATCACGCCGACAAGGATCGGCGCGCGCTCGCCGGCGGCCAGGGCCGAGCGGAGCGTGCGCTCGGGCTGGAGCCCCGGGTCGCGCTGCTGCAGGCCGACAGCGACGAGGTAGCCCGTCGGCTCTCGCAAGGAGAGGAGATACCCCGAGAGCGACGAGGCGCCGCTCCGCCTCCGGGGGCCGCGCAGCAGCCGCGCGAGCTCCGCGCGGTGGTCCTCGAGCAGCTCGGCCCGCTCCTCGTGCTCAGACATGCTCGGCCTGCCCTTTCTTCGCCGTGGCGTTCGTGGTGAGACCGCGATTCAGCCGGTCGTTCGTCGCTTCATGTTCCGGAACCATGGGACCTCCAGCGAGGGCACGTCGCCCTTGTGTTGGTTGTTCCGGCCACCCCTCCGCCCGTGTCACGAAATCGCCCGCGGCAGCGCGCGCGGGCGCGGCCGCGGGCGCCGCCCGGACGGCCGGCGAGAACAGCAGGTAGAGCCCACCCGAGACGAAGAACCCCACGAACCACGCATACGTGTAGACATCGTGAGGACCATGATGAAAGCGCCGCCGACCCGGGCGAGCAGCTTCACCGGATCCCAGATGAGCTCCCCCCGAAGATGATCGGCGTCGCCGACGTGACCGCGACGCCGATGAACGAGAACAGCACCATGGTCGCCGGCAGCCCGAGCGCCTGCCCGATGGCCTGATCGCGCTGGCTGCGCGCGTACCGCGTGAAGTCCGGGATGTTCAGCGACAGCGTGGCCCAGAACCCGACCATCGCGGTGAGGCCCGGCGCGAACACGCCGAGGAACTGCCCCTCCGGGATCCTCGACGGCTGCGACAGCATCGGGCCGAACCCGCCCGCGCGCGCGTACGCCCAGCCAAGCAGCACGAGGCCCATCACGAGGAGGAACGGCGCCGCCCATGTCTCGAGGAACTTGATCGACTCGGTGCCTTTCAGGATGAAATGGAGGTTGATCAGCCAGAACACGGCGAACCCGAGCAGCTCGCCGGGGTGGATGCCGATGGCCCCCTTGAACGCCGCCGACGTGAGCGGCGCCTCGGCCGAGGGCAGCAGCGCGACGAGGAGCTGCCAGAGCGCCTGTCCGCCGAGCCACGTCTGGATGCCGAACCACCCGCAGGCGACCAGCGCGCGCAGCACCGCGGGCACGTTCGCGCCCGCCACCCCGAACGACGCGCGCGCGAACACAGGGAACGGGATGCCGTACCGGGTGCCCGCGTGAGCGTTCAGGATCATCGGGAGGAGCACGATGACGTTGCCGAGCGCCACGCACGCGAGCGCCTGCCGCCAGCTCATCCCCTGATCGATGAGCCCGGAGGCCATCGTGTACGTGGGGATGCAGACGGCCATGCCGATCCAGAGCGCCGTGAAATGCCCCAGCTTCCAGGTGCGCGCCGCCTCGGGCGTGGGCGCGAGATCGTCGTTGATCAAGGACATCGATGCTCCTCCCTGCCTGCTCCGCCGGCGCGAGCGCGCGGGCGTTCGTCGGGGGCTCCAGGCCGGCGGGTCAGGAGCCCGGGATCACGAGCTCCGCGCGCGGGCTGTCGCTTCCAGCCCGCCAGGCACGAAGTCCGTCCCCTTCTGGACACGGTCGTTCCACGTCTCAGGCGGCTTGCCTGAAGGCACCTCCCTCATGGTGATGCACCCGGCCACCGGGCACACGAGCGCGCACAGGTTGCAGCCGATGCACTCCTCCTCGTCCACGAACGGGACGCGCGACGGCGCCGCGATCCCGCTCGGGTTCGCCGTCACCGCGCGATCCGGGATGACCTTCGGGAGGTGGGTGTGGCCCGCCGCGCGCGCCTCCGCCTCCGTCCTGCCGGGCAGGTGGATGCACTGGTGCGCCCCGTCCATGCAGGCGACGTAACAGAGCTGGCAACCGATGCACTTCTCCGGGCTGATGTCCGCCACGACGCGGTACGAGAGGTCGAGATCCCCCCACTCCTGCACCTGCGGCACGGCCCTGCCGCGGAGCTCGCTCACCGAGCGCATCCCGTGCTCGTCCAGCCAGTCGCTGAGCCCCTCGATCATCTCCTCGACGATGCGGTAGCCGTGGTGCATCACCGCGGTGCACACCTGCACGCTCGTCGCGCCGAGCGCGATGAACTCCGCTGCGTCGCGGGCGCTCGAGATGCCGCCGATGCCCGAGATGGGCAGCCGGCCGATCTCGGGGTGGCGCGCGAGCTGGCTCAGCATGTGGAGCGCGATCGGCTTGACCGCGGGCCCGCAATACCCGCCGTTGGTCGACGCGCCGCCGACCCGCGGGAGCGGGACCATCCGCTCCAGATCGACCCCCATCAGCGACTTGATCGTGTTGATCAGCGAGATGCCGTGCGCCCCGGAGCGGAGCGCCGCCTCGCCCGGCTCGAGGATGTCGCCGACGTTCGGCGTCAGCTTCACGATGACGGGCGTCGTCGCGAACTCGACAGCCCAGCGCGCGATCTCCTGGAGGACGGCCGGCTCGTTGCCGACCGCCGAGCCCATGCCGCGCTCGCACATCCCGTGCGGGCAGCCGAAGTTCAGCTCGAGCCCGTCGGCGCCCGTGTCCTCGGCCTTGCGGATGATCTCGCGCCACTCGTCCTTCGTCTCGACCATGAGCGACGCGATCAGCGCGTGGCCGGGGTAGCGCCGCTTGACCTCGCGCATCTCCCGCAGGTTCACCTCGAGCGGGCGGTCGGTGATGAGCTCGACGTTGTTGAGCCCCATGAGCCGCATCGTGCCGTAATCGATGCCACCGAACCGGCTCGACACGTTGACGATCGGGTTTCCGAGCGTTTTCCAGACGGCGCCGCCCCAGCCGGCGTCGAAGGCGCGCCGCACCTGATCTCCGGTGTTGGTCGGCGGCGCCGACGCGAGCCAGAACGGGTTCGGGCTCTTGATCCCGGCGAAGTCGATAGAGAGGTCGGCCATCGCTCAGCTCCCCTGGGGTGCGGGCCCGGGCGCCGCGCCGCCCGCCCGCTGCATCATCGCCTCATGCATCGCGCGCGCGGCGATCTTCGCCTCGGCGACCGCGTTGACGACCTCCTTGCCGCCGTTCACGCAGTCGCCGCCGCTGTAGACCCGCGGGTTGCCCGTGCGGTGCGTCGCCGGGTCGACCACCACGCGCCCCCTCGCGTCGAGCGCCACGCCCTCGAACGCGAGCGCCACCCGCGTCGCCCGGCTCTGCCCGATCGCGACAGCGATGAGGTCCGCCGGCACGAGCTCCTCCGCCGCCTGCGCGGCGCCCTGCGGCGCCTCCCGCCGCGCCCCCGCGTCCGCGGGCGCGACCCGCAGCGCCACGGGCCGCCCGCCCTCGCGCACCACCTCGACAGGCACCCGGTTCTCGATGAGCCGCGCGCCCGCGATCCGCGCGCCCTCGAGCTCGTGCGCGTAGCCCGACATCTCGGCCTCGGAGCGGCGGTACACGATCGCCACGTCGACCCCGAGCAGCGCGAGCTCGTGCGCCACGTCGAGCGCCGTGTTGCCGCCGCCGACGACGGCCGCGCGCCGCACGCCGGTGAGCCCGAGGCGCGGATCGGCCTTGAGCCGCTCGATGAACGCTGTCGCCCCCACCACGCCCTCGCCGTCCTCCCCGGGGATGCCGAGGCGCGCGTCGTCGCCCAGGCCGAGCCCCAGGAAGACAGCGTCGTGCTCGGCGAGCAGGTCGCGCGCCGCGACCTCGCCCGGCGCGGTCGCCTGCTCGACGACCGACACGCCGGTGCGGAGCTCGATGTCCCCGAGCGACAGCACCCACTCGAGCTCGCGGAGCGCCTCGTGCCCCTTCATCTTGTAGGGCGCGATCCCGAGCGTGTTCAGCCCGCCGGGGATCGCCTTGCGCTCGTAGATCACAGCGCGGTGCCCCTCGAGGGCGAGGTAGCCCGCCGCCGCGATCGACGCCGGCCCCGCGCCCACGAGCGCGGCGCTCCGGCCCGTGGGCGGCTTCGCCTGGAAGAGCGCCGGCCCCCTCGCGAGGGCCGCCTCGACCGCGTAGCGCTGGAGCCGGCCGATCGCGATCGGCTCGCGCCCCCACGCGTTGTAGACGCAGTCGCCCGCGCAGAGCACCTCCACGGGGCAGGCCTGCCCGCACGACTGGCCGAGCAGGTTGGCCGTGAGGATGGTGCGCGCGGCGCCCTTCACCTGGCCGGTCGCGATCTTCCGGATGAAGGTCGGGATGTCGATGGCCGTCGGGCACGCCTTGATGCAGGGCGCGTCGACGCAGTAGAGGCACCGGTTCGCCTCGGCGAGCGCCTCGGCCTCGGTGTACCGCGGGTTCTTGTCCTCGAATCGCTCTTCGATCCGGCCGGACGGGAGGGGAGACAGGCGTACTGGGGCTTGGGTCATGCTCTTGCTCGCGCGGTCATGCGGTCATGCGGTCATCAACGGACGCTGGCGGCTAGACGGCCGGGGAGCCCTGGCTCGGCCCGAGCCGGCGCGGCAGGTAGCGGCCCGCGCCGCGCTCCACGTCGAGCTTGCCGTCCGAGCACTGGACGCGGCCGTTCACGATGACGCTCGTCGGCCTCCCCTTCACCTCGAAGCCCTCGAAGATGCTCCTGTCGCACCGGTGGTGGTGCGTCTTCGCGGAGATGGTGCTCGTCCCCTTCGGGTCGAAGACAACGAGATCCGCGTCGCCGCCCGGCACGATCGAGCCCTTGCGCGGGTACAGCCCGAAGATCTTGGCCGGCTGCGTGGAGAAGAGGTCGACGAAGCGGTGGACGTCGATGCGCCCCTCGAGCACCCCGTAGGTCCAGAGCAGGGCGAGGCGGTTCTCGATGCCGGCGGCGCCGTTCGGGATCCTCGAGAAGTCGTCCTTGCCCATGTCCTTCTGGCCGACCTGGTTGAAGGGGCAGTGGTCGGTCGCCACGGTCTGGATGAGCCCCGACGACAGCGCGGCCCACAGCGCGTCCTGGTGGCCCTTCGGCCGGATCGGCGGGCTCATCACGTAGGCCGCCCCCTCGAAGTCGGGCTTCTCGTAGACCGAGTCGTCGAGCAGGAGGTACTGCGGGCACGTCTCGGCCATGACCACCTGCCCCCGGCCCCGCGCCTCGGCGACCGCGGCGAGGGCCTCCTTGCAGGTGAGGTGGACGATGTAGATCGGCTCGCCGAGCACCCGCGCGAGCATGATCGCGCGCCCCGTCGCCTCCCCCTCGATCGGCGAGGGCCGGCTCTGGGCGTGGTAGCGCGGGTGCGTCTTGCCCTCCTTCAAGAGCTTCTTCTGGAGCGCGACAACCGCGTCCCCGTGCTCGGCGTGGACGGTCACGAGCGCGCCGAGGTCCTTGGCGGCCGCCATCACCTGGATGAGCTCCGGATCGTCGACGCCGATGGCCCCGCGGTAGGCCATGAAGGTCTTGAACGACGGGATGCCGTGCTCGCGCGTGCACACGGCCATCTCGGAGAGGGTGTCGTCGCCGAACCAGGTGACGGCCATGTGGAAGGCGTAGTCGGCGACCGCCTTCTTCGCCTTCTCGTTCCACATCGCGAGCCCGTCGAGCAGCGGCTGCCCGCGGCTCGGGATCACGAAATCGATGATCGAGGTCGTGCCCCCGGCGACGCCCGCCGCGGTGCCGGTCTCGAAATCGTCCGAGCTCTCCGTCCCCATGAACGGCAGCTCCATGTGCACGTGCGCGTCGACGCCTCCAGGGAAGACGAGCTGGCCCGAGGCGTCGATCACCGTGTCTCCCGCCCGCTCCTTCGCGAGCCCCGGGCCGACGGCGACGATCTTCCCGTCCTCGCAGTAGACGTCCCCGATGAACCGGTCGCTCGCCGTGATGATCTCGCCGTTCTTGATCAGGATGCCCATGTTGCCTCTCCGCGGGTGCGCGCCCGGGCGGCGCGTCCCCTGCGGGGGGCGGCGCCGCCATGGCGAGGGAAACGCCGGGGGAGATGCCGACAGCGACCAGCGCCCCGGCGCTGCTGGTGCCTCCGCGGTGGGCCTCGCAGGGCCCTTCGTCGAGCGACCGCCGCCCTCCCGCCGCGGCCGAGGGCCGTCAGGGGAGCTGCTTCGTGAGCTCACCGTAGCTCTCGGGCCGGCGGTCGCGGTAGAACTGCCACGTCCTCCGGACCTCCTCGATCATGTCGAGGTTCATCTCGGCGACGACGATCTCGTCCTTGTCCTCGCTCCCTGTCGCGAGGAAGCTGCCCCTCGGGTCGCAGAAGTAGCTCGTGCCGTAGAACTTGCCGATGTTCCACGGCGCCTCGGTGCCGACGCGGTTCGAGGCGGCGATGAAGTAGCCGTTGGCCACGGCGTGCGCGGGCTGCTCGAGCTTCCAGAGGTACTGGGAGAGCCCTGCCACCGTCGCCGACGGGTTCCACACGATCTCGGCGCCGTTCAGGCCGAGCAGCCGCGCCCCCTCCGGGAAGTGGCGATCGTAGCAGATGTACACGCCGATCCGCGCATACCGCGTCTGGAACGTGGGATAGCCGAGGTTCCCCGGCTTGAAGAAGAACTTCTCCCAGAAGCCGTTCGTGTGCGGGATATGCGTCTTCCTGTACTTGCCGAGGTACGTCCCGTCGGCGTCGACGACGGCCGCCGTGTTGTAATAGACGCCGGCCATCTCCCGCTCGTAGATGGGGATGATCATCACCATCTTGTACTTCCTGGCGTAGGCGGCGAGCCGCTCGACGGTCGGGCCGGGCACGGGCTCGGCCACGTCGCACCATGTCGCGTCCTGCGAGGGACAGAAGTAGGGCGTGTTGAAGACCTCCTGCAGGCAGAGGATCTGCACGCCCTTCTTGCCCGCGTCGTCGATGAGCGGGAGGTGCTTGTCGAACATCGCGTCACGGATGGCCGTGACGGAGGCGCCCCCGTCGAGGATCGGGGTCGAGCACTGGATCAGGCCGCCAAGTACGTTTCGTGCCATCAGAACCACCTCGTGATGACGATCTTGCGCTCCGTGTAGAAGTCGATGGCCGTCGGGCCGTGCGCCTTGATGTCGCCGAAGAAGCTGCCTTTCTGGCCGCCGAAGGGGAAGAAGGCCATCGGCGCCGCGACGCCGACGTTCACGCCGACCATCCCGGCGGCGACGCGGTGCTGGAACTCGCGCGCGGCGCGGCCGCTCGACGTGTAGATCGACGCCGCGTTACCGTACTCGCTCCGGTTCGCGATCGCGATCGCCTCGTCGAGGTCGTTCGCGCGCATCAGGCAGGCGACGGGGCCGAAGATCTCCTCGGTCGCGATCACCATCCCCGGCCGCACGTCGTCGAAGACCGTGGGCCCCACCCAGTTGCCGTTCGGATACCCCTCGACCTTCGCGTCCCGGCCGTCGAGGAGCAGCGTCGCCCCCTCGGACACGCCCTTGCTGATGTACGAGACCACCCGGTCGCGGTGCGCCGCCGAGATCAAAGGGCCCATGCTCACGCCCTGCTGCGCCCCGTCGCCCAGCACGATCGCCTGCGCGTAGCGCACGAGCGCCTCGCGCACGGCCTCGTACACGTCGCCGACGCACACGACGACGCCGCCGGCGAGGCAGCGCTGGCCGGAGCAGCCGAAGATCGACTCGGCCACGTTGACGACAGTCTTCAGCCTGTCGGCGTCCGGCATCACAACGAGGAAGTTCTTCGCGCCGCCGAGCGCCTGGACCCGCTTGCCGGACTCCGCGGCGCTCTTGTAGACGTGGCGCGCGACCGCCGACGAGCCGACGAACGACACGCCCGCGATGTCCCTGTGCTCGCAGAAGGCGTTCACGACGTCGCGGCCGCCGTGCACCAGGTTCACGACCCCGGGCGGCAGCCCGGCCTGCTCGATCAGCTCGAAGATGCGCTGCTGCGAGAGCGGCACCTGCTCCGACGGCTTGAGGATGAAGGTGTTCCCCGTCGCGATCGCGTACGGCAGGAACCAGAGCGGCACCATCGGAGGGAAGTTGAACGGCGTGATCGCCGCGAAGACGCCGAGCGGCTGGCGGATCGTGTGGCAGTCGATCCCCGACGCCACGTCCTCGAGCCCCTGCCCCATCATCAGGGTCGGGATGCCCGCCGCGTGCTCGACGTTCTCGATGCCGCGCCCGAAATCGTTCCTCGCCTCGGTCAGCGTCTTGCCGTGCTCCGAGGTGCAGATGGCGGCGATCTCGTCGCGGTGGGCGTCGAAGATCTCGCGCAGCTTGAAGAGGTAGCGCGCCCGCTGCACCGGCGGCGTCGCGCTCCAGCCGGGGAACGCCGCCCGCGCCGCCTTCACCGCCGCGTCGACGTCCTCGGCGGTCGAGAGCGGTACCTCTGCAAGAGACTCCGCGGTCGCCGGGTTCTTCACCTCGAGGTGCGTCTTCCCCGAAGAGCGAGACCAGGCGCCGCCGATGAAGTTTTCCAGCACGCGCATCGCGAAACTACCCTCCCCCGGCGAGGTGGTCACATTGGCAACCGCAGCAGGCAGGGCGCCGGCCCTGTCTGCCGGGCAATACAACCCACCGATCGAGCGCTACATGCGGTCGGGGCCCTCCGTCAAGCCTCGGTGCAACAGCGCATGCGCAGTCGTCGAGCGAGGCGTCGAGCGAGGGAGATCCCTCACGCACATTCCGTAGTATAGACCACAGAGTGGCTGGCAGCCTCCGGTGCAACTGCCCAGCAGCACGTCATGAAATCCTTTGGAAACAACTCGGGGTTATCCTGGGTGCGACAGGCACGACGCGCGCCCGTGAACGCCGTCCCGCTCAGGCGGCGTCATCCGCTGCAGCCCGCGGGCGTGGGGCTGACCCGACGCGGCGGGCGCGACGCGAGCGCGCCGCGGCCGTTGTCGAGCGCGTCGAGCGCGTCGAGCGACGCCGCGGAGCGCGCGCGTTCCCCCGCGGCCTGCGCGTTCCTCCGCGCCGGCGCCGCGTCGAAAGTCGCTCCAGATCGTTGCTGCGTCGATCGAACCGTCCTAGGTGCAGACCGTGGACCTCGCGAACCCCTGCCCGGTCGCTGGACGCATGGCCGTCCCGGGAGAAGCCTGCGCGAACTGGCGGCTCGGCGGCGCGAGGACGTAAGCTCTGCGAGCGCTCGGTGAGACGATGACCCTTCCCACCATGCTGTTCGACACGACGGAGCACGTGCTCATCGCCATCCACGGCAGGGAGCCGCCCAGCGACGAGGACTGGGAGGCGTACATGCAGACGGTGCTCGCGCTCCCCCCCACCTGCTCCAGGACGCTGGTGGTGACCGCCGGCGGCGGCCCGAACGCGAAGCAGCGCTCGTCCATCAACGATTTCGTGAGCAAGCACACGCTCACGGTGGCCATCTGCACCGATGCGCTGCTGGTGCGGCAGATCTCGATAGCGCTGAGCTGGTTCAACCCGCGGGTCAGATCGTTCCGGGGCAACGACATCGCGGGGGCGCTGCGCTATCTCGAGGTCAGCGGGCCCGAGGCCGCCCTCGTGCACCACAAGGTCGCGAGGATGAGGCTCGAGATCGAGGGTCGGGCGCCCCGCACGACGCGCTGATCCGGGGGCGGTTCAGGGGGTCACGGCGGCGCGGGCGCCCGCGGCGGGCGGGCGCAGGGGAGGTACCGGAGCAACGATGACCAAGACCGGCTGGCAGCAGCTCATCTCGCATTCTTCGCAACGAGGCGCCGAGTCGGCCGGGTGGCGGCCGCGCTTCTTCCGGCCGGCGCGCGAGGACGACGCGGAGGCGCTCGAGCGCCTGCTCCGCGACGACGCGCGCCTCCATGTCTTCGACGCGATCGACGGCCAGCTCGCCGATCTGGTCAAGACGCGGCACCCGAGCCGGACGCTAGGAGCGCAGGAGATCGCGCGGCTCGTCGAGGAGCACCTCCGCGGCGCCCCGCGGCAGGCGTACGGCGTCTGGGTCCATTACCCGTGGGCGCGCCGCCTCGTGCACCTGCTCGACGAGGCCGAGTTCGTCGAGCTGCGCACCAACCGCAACAAGTACAAGATCAGCGCCGAGGAGCAGGCGGCGCTCGCGGGCCGGAAGATCGGCGTCGTCGGGCTCTCCGTCGGCCAGTCGGTGGCGCTGACCATCGCGCTCGAGCGGAGCGCCGGCGAGCTGCGCATCGCGGACTTCGACCACCTCGAGCTCTCGAACATGAACCGGATCCGGACCGGCGTGCACAACCTCGACGTGCCCAAGGTGGTCGCCACGGCGCGCGACATCGCCGAGCTCGACCCGTTCCTCGAAGTAAAGTGCTTTTCCGAAGGGGTCACTCCGGACAACATGGAGGGCTTCCTGCTCGACGGGGGCAAGCTCGATATCGTGGTCGACGAGTGCGACAGCCTCGATATCAAGCTCGAGCTCCGCCTCCGCGCGCGCGCGCACCGCATCCCCGTCCTGATGGACACGAGCGACCGGGGGCTCATCGACGTCGAGCGCTTCGACCTGGAGCCGGATCGGCCGATCCTCCACGGGCTCGTCGGCGATCTCACGCCCGCGCGCATCCGGGGGCTGTCGACCGAGGACAAGGTGCCTTATGTCATGCAGATCATCGGGCAGGACACGCTGTCCACGCGGTTCGCCGCGTCGCTGCTCGAGATCCAGCAGACGGTGAGCACGTGGCCCCAGCTCGGGTCGGCGGTCGTCCACGGCGGGGCGGCGGCCGCGGACACGGCGCGCCGGCTCGCCCTGGGTGAGCCGGTGCGGTCGGGCCGGTACTACGTCGACCTGGAGCAGATCATCAGCGGGCCTGTGCCGGAGGAGGCGGCGGCGCGCGCCGCCGG
>NZ_JEMA01000892.1 GCF_001589285.1 Sorangium cellulosum
GGCGCGGCTCCGGCGCCGGGGCCGGGGCGCGCAGCGCACCGGGACGGGGCGCGCGGACGTGCGCGACGTCGCTGGCTGGCGCGGGCGCGAGCGCGAACGGCTTCGAGGGCGTCGGCGGCACCTCGTCGCCCGCGAACAGCGGCACGGCGCGGAACGACGGCGGGCTCTCCAGCTCGTCGTCTTCATCGGAAAATAGCAGTGCAGGTGGAATAGACGGCGTTTCCGCCTGCGCGGGCGAGAGGGCCGGCTGTTCGACCTGCGCGGGCGAGAGGGCCGGCCCGGGCGGGCTGCCGGAGGCACCTGCCGGTGTGGCGCCGGCGAGCTCCGATGGCCCGGGAGGCGAGGCCGAGGGCGCGTTCGCGGGCCGGTCTGGCGCCTCGGGCACCGGGGTGATCGGCGTGCCCGCCGTCGATCGGAGGCCCAGCGCCGAGAGCCCGTGGAGCGGGATCGGCGTCCGGCGCGCCGCGGAGCCTCCGCTGTGCGGCGGCAGCGAGCTCGTCTGGCCACGAGGCGGCGGGCTCCAGCGAGGCGGCTGCGAGCTGCGGGAGCTCTCTCCCGGCGGGGCGCTCCTGCGCGGCGGCTGCGAGCCGCCGGAGCTCTCTCCCGGCGGGGCGCTCCTGCGCGGCGGCTGCGAGCCGCCGGAGCTCTCTCCCGGCGGGGCGCTCCTGCGCGGCGGCTGCGAGCCGCCGGAGCTCTCTCCCGGCGGGGCGCTCCTGCGCGGCGGCTGCGAGCCGCCGGAGCTCTCTCCCGGCGGGGCGCTCCTGCGCGGCGGCTGCGAGCCGCCGGAGCTCTCTCCCGGCGGGGCGCTCCTGCGCGGCGGCTGCGAGCCGCCGGAGCTCTCTCCCGGCGGGGCGCTCCTGCGCGGCGGCTGCGAGCCGCCGGAGCTCTCTCCCGGCGGGGCGCTCCTGCGCGGCGGCTGCGAGCCGCCGGAGCTCTCTCCCGGCGGGGCGCTCCTGCGCGGCGGCTGCGAGCCGCCGGAGCTCTCTCCCGGCGGGGCGCTCCTGCGCGGCGGCTGCGAGCCGCCGGAGCTCTCTCCCGGCGGGGCGCTCCTGCGCGGCGGCTGCGAGCCGCCGGAGCTCTCTCCCGGCGGGGCGCTCCTGCGCGGCGGCTGCGAGCTCGACGCGCCCCGCAGGCCGCTGCTCGAGGGGCGCGGCGCCGGCACGGTCCTCGCCGGCGCTGCGAGCGGGTGCTCGTCGAGCGGCGTCAGCTCCTCCAGGCCGTCGCCCGGCCGCGCCGCCTCCAGCGCGCGGCGGAGCGCGGCGACCTCGACGATCCGCTCCCTGGCGTCGCGCGCGAGCGCCTGCTCCAGGACGCGCCACAGCGCGTCGCCCTCCGCGCCCGCCGGCGTCACNCCACAGCGCGTCGCCCTCCGCGCCCGCCGGCGTCACCCGCGGCGCGGCGCCGGCGCCCTGCAGGCGGCGCAGCTCCCTGTCGCTCTCGGCCGGGAAGGGGTGCTTCCCCGAGAGCGCCACGTACAGGGTCACCCCGAGCGCCCAGGTGTCATCCCCGCGCGACGGCCCCTCGCCGGCGGCCCGCTCCGGCGAGCGGTAGCTTACGAACGCCGGCGTCTCGAGCGGATCCGACAGCCATCCCTGCGACGCGCACGGCTCGTCCCGCATGACGACGCACGCGGCCGACAGCCGGCCGTGCACGGTCCCGCGCCCGTGCATGCGCTCGACGCGCTTCGCCAGGCGGATGACCCAGCCCACCGCGTCCCGGGCCGGCAAGGGTCCCGCGCGTGCGATCCGCGCAGCGAGCGTCTCCATACGAGCGGGGCAGCCTAGTGCGACGCCACGCCGCGGACCACATTGTGGCGCCTCGCGCGACCCGCCGGACGCGGTCGCCGCCTCGTCATCTCGTCATCTCGTCGTTGCGCCGTCTCCTCGTCCGGCTGCCCGGCGGCGTCGCCCTCAGCCCTCGATCACGTCCGCCATCGTGTAGCGGCCAGGCGGCTTGCCGTGCAGGTGCCACGCCGCGCGCAGCGCCCCGCGCGCGAAGAGATCCCGGCTCGTGGCGCGGTGCGTGAGCTCCAGGCGCTCGCCGGGGCCGAGCAGGTGGACGGTGTGGTCGCCGATGACGTCGCCGCCGCGCACGGCGAAGATCCCGAGCTCGTCCGCCTTGCGGGGGCCGACGTTGCCCTCCCGGCCGTGCACGTCGGAGAGCGCCGCGGCCGCGTCGCCGGCCTCGCCGCGGGCCGCGCGCACGGCGTCCGCGAGCCGCACGGCCGTGCCGCTCGGGGCGTCCACCTTGGCGCGGTGGTGCACCTCGACGATCTCGACGTCGTAGCCGGGCCCGAGCCGCCGCGCCGCGCTCGCCGCGATCTCCGCGAGCACGTGGATGCCGATGCTCGTGTTCGGCGACCAGAGCACGGGCACGTGCTGCGCCGCCTCGTCGAGCAGCCGCTCGCACGTGGCGTCGAGGCGCGTCGTGCCGCTGACCACCGCGACCTTGGCCCGCATCGCGAGGTGCAGGAGCCGGGGGAGCGCCTCGGGCCGCGAGAAGTCGATGACAACGTCCGCGCCGAGCAGCCCGGCGCTCGTGTCGTCGCTCATCGCGACGCCGATGGTGCCCGTCCCCGCGAGCTCGCCGACGTCGCGGCCGATGCGCGACGAGCCGCGCGACACGATCGCGCCCACGACCTGCGCGCGCTCGTTCGCGGCGAGCCGGACGATCGCCTGGCCCATCTTGCCGCCCGCGCCGTGGATCGCGACCTTCAGCGAGCGCGCCTCCTCGGCCGCAGCGGCCCCCAGCAGCACGCCCATGGGTACGCCTCGATGATCGCCGTTCGATTTCACGTCGCCTCGCGCCTCGCCTCGATCCGCCGCACCGCCTCGGCGATCTGCTGCCTTGTCGCGTCGCCGGCCGGCGCCAGCGGCAGCCGCACGGCGGGGCTCATGCGGCCGAGCGCCGCGAGCGCGGCCTTCGCGGGCGCGGGGTTCGGCTCGACGAACATGAGCCCGTGCAGCTCGAGCAGCGCGAGGTGCGCCGCCCGCGCGCCCGCGAGGTCGCCGGCCAGGAACCGCCGGGTCACCGCGCTCGTCTCGCGCGGCAGCACGTTCGACGTGACGCTGATGACGCCCTTCGCGCCGAGCGCCATCATCGCGACCGTCAGCGCGTCGTCGCCGCACAGGACGGTGAGCCGGTCGCCGAGGCGCCGCACGAGCTCCTGGCAGCGGAGCACGTTGCCCGTGGCGTCCTTGATCGCGACCACGTTCGGCGCGGCCGCGCAGATGCGCTCGGTCGCCTCGGCGGACAGGTCGATGCCGGTCCGACCCGGGATGTTGTAGAGCACGATGGGCGCGGAGATCGCCTTCGCGATGGCCAGCGTGTGCTCGCGGAGCCCGTCCTGCGACGGCTTGCTGTAGTACGGCATCACGATCATCACGCCCTCGGCGCCCGCCTCGATCGCGGCGCGCGAGGCGTCGATCGTCTTCTTCGTCGAGAACGAGCCCGTCCCCGCGATCACCGGCACGCGGCCGCGGGCCGCCTCGACGACGCGCCGGATGACCGCTGTCGTCTCCGATTCGCTCAGGGTCGGTGACTCGCCCGTGGTCCCGCACGGCACGAGCCCGCTGACGCCCCCCGCGATCTGCGCCTCGACCAGCGCGTCCAGCGCCTGGAAGTCGACGGCCTCGCCGTCGGGCGTGAATGGCGTGACCAGGGCGGTGAAGGTTCCCGACAAGGGGAGCTGCGTCATAAAGGGACCATGATCGCCACCCGGGGTGCGCGTCAACAGGAGAGGACAGGTTCACCACCACCTCCGCGCACTCCGCGGGTTCCC
>NZ_JEMA01000893.1 GCF_001589285.1 Sorangium cellulosum
CGGGGCGGGGCCGTGCGGGACGATGGGGCCGAGGGCCGGCGGCCGCGGCCCGCGCCGGGAGCGACGCCGGGCGCCGGGGCCTCCCCGGGGGGCGGGTTTGAAAAAACAGTGACGTGTCGGTGCGGTACCCGATTGCACTCCGCGCGGAGCTGAGTATTCTGCCAGGCCTTCGCAGCCCTCGGGCCGCGAAGAACGGTGGGTATAGCTCAGTTGGTAGAGCACTGGATTGTGGCTCCAGTTGTCGCGGGTTCGATTCCCGTTACTCACCCCATGTAGAACAGGCCCGATGCCGCCCAGCAGCGGGCGGCACGGACACGATGGGCCGCGCGAGGACGAAGCTGTAGGCCGACCGAGGTCGGCCTCTCGGGTCGCCGTGCCCCGAGCGCTGCACCCGGGCACGACGGCTGCGGGGGGATCGAGCGCGCCCTGCGCGTCGCCACCGGCGACGGCCGTCCGCGAGCGACCGCCTGACGTGCGATGGCCCGAGGTGCGCCGCGCGTCGAGCCCCCGGTCGCCTCGAGGACCGCGCCGCGACCTCGCGCGCCCTGCGCGTCGGGAGTGACGCCGCCTCGGCGCTCGGCTCTCCTCCATGAGCTCCATCCACGAGCTCGGAACATCCCCCCCGGACCGACGCCCCTCCAGGCGCGACGCCGATCCCGGCCCGGGCGCTCGGCCGAGGCAACCTGTCCGTCCTTGAGCGCGCCCGCACGGCATGGCGAACGCTCGATTCAATAAGCGCGCTTCGCGCGCCCCCGAGACATCGATTCCCTGGATATCCATCCATCGCGGTGAGCCGCTCTCCCATCGCCCGGAGACAGCAAGTCTCTTCTCCGTAACCAGTTCGCCACACGACCTGCGTAGCGTCCCCGCGCATGAAAACCACCCTCCCTGGGGGCCGCGCGCTGGCCGCGCGCCTCCTGCCTGCTGCCCTCCTCGCGCTCGGCGCGCCGGGCCTCGCTTCATGCGTCGTCGACTCGAGCGACGCCGCGGATCATGCCGAGTTGCCGGCCCCCGGCGACGTCGATGTCGTCCGTCCGCTCAAGCTGTCCGAGCGCGCCCGCGTGCCCGAGAAGGAGCCGGGCTTCGTCGCCGCGGAGCTCGGGGACCACGAGCTCGTCATCACCCATGACGGCACCCTGCCGCCGTTCGCCGCGGGCGATGTGCTCGGCGGCACGGCGGGGGACGGCTACCTCGCCCGGGTCGTGCGCGTCCGCGCGCTCGACGCGACCCGGGTCGCGCTCGAGACGACGCCCGCCGACCTCACGGAGTTCATCACCGAGGGGCACTTCCACGTCCACTACGACGCCCGCGAGTACGCGCGCGCCCTCGACGAGCACCTCGCGCGCGCCCGCGAGCTCGGCGAGGAGGACGGCGACCAGATCGCGAGCCAGGCAGAGGCCCTGAAGATCTCGTCCGGCGCGTCGCTGAAGCTCCTCGAGCTCTCCTCGGCCTCCCTCCCCGCGTCGTGCGGGGTCACCGCGCACGGGGCGGCGGTCCTCGACGTCACCGCCGAGCTCTCTCCGGTGCTCGATTTCGAGGTCCACGTCGGCCCGAGGGGCAAGATGAACCCGGTGCCGGAGCTGAAGCAGCTCCGCTTCGTCGCGTCCGGCAGGCTCGACGTGAGCGCCAAGCTCCACGGCGCCGGCACGGTCACGGGCAGCTGCGCTGTCGATCTGCTCGAGCTCGCCGGCGGCGTCCCGAGCCTGCCGCTGCCCACGCTGACGTTCTGGGTGGGTCCGGTGCCCGTGGTCGTCACGACGAACGTCGTGCCGACCGCGACGGCCGATCTGGCGCTGTCCTTCACGGCCGCCGAGATCGAGGCCGAGGCGCAGACGACCGCCGAGCTCGAGGCCGGGGTCGACTACAGAGACGAGACGTGGAGCACGATCTGGGAGCCCTCGTGCTCGGCCTCCGGGACGGCGTCCGTCGGGGCGCCCGGCGCGATCACCGCGTCCGGCAAGGTGAGCGCCGGCGCGGAGCTCCGCGCGCGCCTCTACGGCGTCCTCGGCCCGAACGTCGGAGTCCAGGCGTACGCGCGCGTCACGGCGGAGACAGCGCCCCCCTACTGCTCGTACGACGCGCGGGTCGACGGCGGCGTGCGCGCCTATGCCGAGGCGGAAGCCGGCGTGTCGGTCGGCCCGCTCGACCTCACGTTCAAGACCCTCGATCTCGTCGATCTCGAGCTCTTGCACTTCGACGGACCGCGCGCCTCGGGCCCGCTCCGCGACGCGCCCGAGTGCGACGCGGAGCCCTGATCGCGGCGCCGCTCCGGCCGGGAGGCGGCGCGCGCCCCGCCTCCCGCGCACGCCCGCGCGCTCCCCGGGCTCAGCGGTCCGCGCACGCCACGTAGTCGCAGGACGCGAGCGCCACGCACTCCTCGGTTCGCTCCACGAGGCTCTCTCCCTCGAGGCCGAGGCACGCGGTCTCACAGCTCGTCTGGCTCGGGGGCGGAGCGTCGTTCTCCTCCGCGCAGAGGATGCGGTGCTTGCAGAGCTCGCTGCACGCGTGCAAGTCCTCTTCGTCCTTGCACCCCGCGACAGCGGCGGCCAGGAGGCCGAGCGCGGCGGCGAGGACGAGGGACATCGATCGGAGTTCTGCGTTCTTCATGGGCAGCTCACCTCGGTTGTGGAACGGCGACTCTCCCGCGCGAGCGACCCGACGCCGGCCGGCAGCACCCGGGTCAGCACACGAGAGGACGAGCGCGGGACCGGAAACGGTACCAGCGCCCTGCATCAGGCCTGCAAGCCTCACCATGAGGCCGCGCCCTCGAGCCGAGCATAAACGAAATTCGTGGGCACCGCGCGCGACGCCGCGGCGGGGCGCCCTGCGACGCGCGCGCGCGTCGTCGGGCGCCCCGCGCTCCGGAGCGACGTCGCCGCCGCGCTGGCCCGATGCGCCGGGCGTGGTACATTGCGTCATGGGCGTTCCTGACGCGCCCGCCGAGCTTGAGAACGAATGCCCGCCAAGGAACCCGATACCCTGCTCGAGGCCGATCCAGCCCGGTGGCCGGATCGCGGGTGGCCCGAGTCGACGCGGCTTCCGCTCGTGCTCGTCGTCGATGAGGACAGGAGCGCGTGGCAGCCGCTCGGGGCCCTGCTCTCGGAGCGGTACCGCGTCGTCGTGTGCGCCTCGGCCCTGGACGGGGTCGCCGCCTTCACCGAGGACACCTGCGCCGTGATCATCGATGTGCGGATGTCGGGGCAGGACGGCTTCTGGGTGTGCGACCAGATCCGCAAGGTGCAGCCGGAAGTGCCGGTGATCTTCTACTCGGCAGCTCAGGACGAGAAGGACTCGTTCGCTGTCATCAACGAGCACCGGCCGTTCGCCTGCGTCGACAAGCACGGCGCGGCGCAAAAGCTCCTCGACGCCCTCGAGAAGGCGACGCGGATCTTCCAGAGCACCCTCCGCAGCAGGCGGATCATCGAGCGGCTGCAGCGCCGCCGGCAGGAGGCGGTCTGACGCCGCAGCCCGAGCCGCAGCCTCGACCCGAGCCGCGGCCGCCGCCGCAACAGGGCGAGGCGCGATCGGGCGGCGGCCGGAGCGACCTGTGGCGCACGCTGGTCCAGCTCGTGCTCAGCCTGGGCGCGCTCTTCGGGCTGATCGCGCTCGCGGCGCACCTCGCGCGCGACCAGCTCGACGCGCTCGGCCGCGGGTTCGTGCAGCGCTTCGGCCTCGCCGGGATGTTCGTCGGCACCTACCTCGCCGACGCGTTCTCGTTCCCCATCCCGCCGCAGTTCTACATGCTGACGGCGATCTCGTCGGGAGGGTCGCAGGTCGCTCCCATGGTCGTGATCTCCGTGGCCTCGCTCCTCGCCGGCTACACGGGTTACCGCCTCGCCAATCACCTCACGCGTTTCCGCATCTTCGCGGCGCGCCTCGAGCGGACGCGGCCCAGGATCGATCGCCTGTTCGAGCGATATGGATACTGGGCCATCGCGATCGGGAGCGTCTCGCCGGTCCCCTTCTCGATGCTCTGTTATCTGTCGGGGCTGTACCGCATCCCGCCGCGCTACTTCTTCACCCTGGTGCTGTTCCGGGTGCCCCGGCTCCTGATCTTCTATGCGCTCATCCGGCTGGGATGGGCCCAGTGAGCCCTGGCGCGCCATCACCCGAGCTCGCACCTGGCTCACAACGACGGTAGGCCCGACGAGACCCTGCTCGTCGCGCGGCCCGGGGGAGCGCCGACTACCGGGGGCTGTCCGTCTCCTCGGCCGACTGGTTCACCCGGACGCGCTCCAGGATCTGATCGACCATGCCGAGGTCGATGCCGGAGCGCTCCACGGCGTTCCTGGAGAACAGCCGAGTCGCCTCTTTCGCGAGCTCCTCGTCCGGGAGGAACGGCCGCGCGGGCGACCGCGGCGCCGGGAGGCCGATCTCCTTCTCCAGCTCGGAGATCGCCCGGATCATCTCCTGGTAACAGGCAGAGGCGATCTGCACGGAGAACGGGAACACCTGCACGTTCCCCCGGCCGGCGCGCACGGCGTGCAGCGTCGCGGCCACCTGCTCGGCGAACTGGCGACTCCCGAACGCGTTGGCCATCTGCGCGTACATCGCGAGCGACTCCTGGTCCGCCGCGAGGTCGTCCTCCTTCGTCCGCTGCGCCCCGGACGGCGGCACCGTGGACCACCGGACGACCATCCGCCCGTACTCGTCGAGCGCGCACCGCTGGAGCGTCAGGCGCTCGAGGAGCGCCTCTCGCCGCTGTCTCTGGGCCTCGGTGCGCTGCTCGTGCTCGGCCCGGCGCTCCTCGCTGAGCTCTGACGATCTGCGCGCCAGGTAAGCGCCGATGAACAGGGCGACGCCGTTGCTCACAGCGATGAAGAGCATCTCCAGAATCTTGGGATCCATGCCGTTCTCAAGACTTCTATCACGTTCGCGCCAAACGCAGTGATATGCCGCACGAGACGAGGAAAAGTTGGCCCCCGCCGCCGTCCCGTGCAGGTGCGCCGCCATCCCACAGGCGGCCGCAGCGCAGGCGCGGGCGAGGCGAGCGCGCGGCTCGCCGGCAGCTCGATCGCGCGGCGCGGCGATCACGCGGGCGCGGCGGCGCGATGGCCGCGCGGGCGGCCGTGATAGGATGTCCGCATGACCGGTTCAGCCGACGCCGGAGCGGGCCCGCACCTGGCCGGGCTCGATGGCACGCTCCGCGAGGCGCTCGAGAGGAGCCTCGCCGACCGGCTCGCGGGGGGCCCCGGGGCGGAGCTCAACCTGGACAACGCGTTCTGGGGCGCCCCCGCGCCGCGCGATCTCGGCGAGGCGCTCACCCGGCTCGGGCCGACGTGCCTCAACGTGGTTGTGCGCATCTTCGAGCGCCTCCGTGACATCGACCCTGCGCTCGGGCTGTCGAGGCAGATCATGTATCTTCGCAACGTGTGGTTCGGTGGGAGCGCCGGATTCAAGGTGGTCTACGCAGAGCCGGCCGCGATGCGCGAGCGCCTCGACGAGCGGCTCGCGGGAGCGGGCGGCCGCCGCATGGCGCGCGACACGATCCTCGGGGGGATCGAGCACCAGCGGGGCGCGCTCTTCGGCGCGCTGCCGGGGAGCATCGCGTCGCTCCTCCGGGGCGGCGAGCCGCTCGACGCGGACAGCTGGCGCGAGGTGCACAGGCCCGACGAGGAGGCGGTGCACATCTGCGTGGGCAAGCTCGAGCCACGGCTGCCGGAGCTCGACGACATCCACCTCGACTGGAAGTCCCCCGTCGTGGGCGTGAACGAGGCGACTCGCCGCTGCCGGTATGGCTTCTTCATCGGCGTGGTCCACTGGACGCAAGCGCGGTTCGGGCTCGGCAAGCCTGTGTTCCCGCTCCAGCGCATCGATGACAGGATCGCCGCCCTGTCGGGGCGCAGCGACGCGGCGGCGCCCTGGGCCGAGTTCGTGGCGCGCTGGCGCGACGCGCGGTGGACGCTCGCGATGCGGGGCGGCGACGGCGCCCAGGAGGCGCTGCAATGGCTCCGCGCGTGCGAGGAGCTGGCCCCCGCGCAGCGCGGGGACGGCTAGGCCGTGCCCTACCCCGCTCCCGAGGGCACCGAGCTGATCGAGCACCTCGGCGCGGGCGCCACCTTCGACGTGGCGCTGGTCCGGCTCCGCGACGCGCCGCGGCGTCCCACGCACGGCGCCACGCGGGATTCCACGCTTGTCTGCAAGCGCCTCGCCCCCGGCGCCCTCCACGCGCACGCCGGGCGCGCCGCCATGGTCCGCGAGGCCAAGGCGCTCGCGCTGGCCCGGCACCCCGCCCTGCCCGCGCTCGCGCGCGTCGGCGCCGACCGCCACGGCCCCTTCCTCCTCGAGACCCGGCGCGAGGGCGCCTCGCTCCGTGACGTGCGCGACGGCTGGCGCGTCCGAGGCCGCCCGCCGCCCGCCTCGCTCGTCGTCCACGTCGTCAGGACCGCGATCGAGACCCTCGCCGAGCTCCAGGAGCTCGAGGACGCCGGGGGCCCGATCCGCTTCGCCCACGGCGACATCGGCCCCGATCACGTGCTGCTCGGCCCGCTCGGCGACATCGGCCTGGTCGACCTCGGCGCCGCGCGGTTCCGCGGGATGGAGCCGGAGCTCGAGACAGCCGACAGGGGCACGGCCCCGTTCGTCGCGCCCGAGATCGCGCGCGGCGAGTCGCCGCCGACGCCGGCCGGCGACGTGTATGCGCTGGCGGCGACCCTCGTCGCGTTCGCCACCGGCGCGCCGCTCACGCGCGCGCGCGACCAGGCCGCGGTGCTCGTCGAGATCAGCGAGTCGGGCCTCTGCCTCGACGCGCTCGCGGCCGCCGACGCGCTCGCGCCCGGGCAGCGCCGCGCGCTCGCCCGCGAGCTCGACCGCGATCCGGCGCGCCGCGCCGGCAGCGCGCGGTCGCTGCTCGACGCGTTCGACGCGGCCGCGCCGCGGGGCGAGGACGGCCCGGACGTCGCGCGCGCCCACGTCCCCCTGGCCGCCAAACCCGTGGACGCAAGCGGCGCATGAGATAAGTCTCGACCGCATGAAGCCCCACCTAGGTCACGACAGGCTCGCCCTCGACACGCTCGCCATCCACGCCGGACAGCCGCCGGATCCGACGAGCGGCGCGGTCATGACCCCGATCGTCCTCGCGAGCACCTTCGCCCAGGAGCGGCCGGGCGACCACAAGGGGTTCGAGTACTCGCGCAGCGGCAACCCCACCCGCAAGGCGCTCGAGGCGTGCCTCGCCGCGATCGAGGGAGGGCGCCACGGCTTCGCCTTCGGCAGCGGCTCCGCCGCGAGCGCCACCCTGCTCCACACGCTCCGGCCCGGCGACCACGTGCTCTCGGGCGACGACGTCTACGGCGGCACCTTCCGGCTCTTCGACAAGGTCATGCGGCCGATGGGCATCGCCTCGACCTCGGTCGACATGAGCGACCTCGACGTCGTCCGCAAGGCGCTCACCCCGGCCACGCGGATGATCTGGATCGAGACCCCGACGAACCCGATGCTCAAGATCTTCGACATCGCCGGGCTCGCCGAGATCGCGCGCGCGCGCGGGGCGCTCCTCGTCGTCGACAACACCTTCGCCACGCCGGTGCTCCAGCGGCCGCTCGATCTCGGCGCCCACGTCGTGGCGCACTCGACAACGAAGTACCTGAACGGGCACTCGGACGTCGTCGGCGGGGCGCTCATCACGTCGGAGGACGCCCTCGCCGAGCGGATCGGGTTCCTGCAGAACGCGATCGGCGCCGTCCCGAGCCCGTTCGATTGCTACCTCGTGCTCCGCGGCATCAAGACGCTGGGCGTGCGCGTCCGCCAGCAGTGCGCCTCGGCCGCGGTCATCGCCGCCAGGCTCGCCGAGCACCCCGCCGTCGAGGCGGTCAACTACCCCGGCCTCCCCACGCACCCCGGCCACGCGCTCGCCGCGCGGCAGATGCTCGCGCCCGGCGCCATGATCTCGTTCGTCGTGCGCGGCGGCCTCCCCGTCGCCTCGCGGTTCCTCGAGCGGCTCGCGATCTTCTCCTGCGCGGAGAGCCTCGGCGGCGTCGAGTCGCTCGCCGAGCACCCCGCCATCATGACCCACGCCTCCGTGCCCGCGGCGGCGCGGGACGCGCTCGGCATCGCCGACGGCCTGCTCCGGCTCTCGGTCGGCCTGGAGGCGACCGAGGACCTCTGGGGCGACGTCGCGCAGGCGCTCGAGTGACGCCCGCGCGCGCCATGCCGCCGCGCGCGGCCGCCGTTCGGCCGGGCGCGGCCGCCGTTTGATCGCGGGCCCCGGAGTACGATAGAAGCGATGTGCGGCCTCGGGGCCGCCATCTACCACCGGAGCTTCCCATGCGTCTCGCCCGCCTCGGCTTCGTGCCCGTGCTCGGCTTCCTCCCCCTGCTCGGCTTCGGCTGCAGCGACCCGGCGCCGCCCACCCCGCGCGGCGCGTTCTCGATGAACTTCGCCGACCCGGGCGCCTCCTGCAACGCGGCGGGTCACTCGGCGACGCTCGGCGACGTGACCTCGGCCCAGCGGGTCCGGGTGCTCACCGACGGCGAGGAAGGCTCCACGATCGACTGCTCCGTGACCGGCTCGGGCACCTTCCAGGTCTCCGCGCAGGCGAGGAACCCCGCCACGGCCGCCGAGATCCGCGTCAACATCCCCGCCATCACCCCCGCGGCGACCCAGGAGATGCCCGCCACTGGCAGCATCAGCTTCTCCTCGGCGAGGACGGGCGGCGAGACGTTCGTCTCCGATCCGGCCGACCCCTGCCAGTTCTGGTTCGTCCCCGAGAGCGAGCAGGGCGTCAACGCCGGCGAGATCTGGGTCGTCTTCGAGTGCCTGTCGATGCTGAACGACGGCTATTCGTGCGAGCTCAGGCGGGGCGCGCTCGCCTTCGACGGCTGCGGGAGCTGAGCCGCGCCGGGCGGCGCGCGGGTCGCTGATCCCGCGCGCGCTCCGAGGGCGCGCGGGAAGCGCGGGGCGCTGACGGCGCGCCCCGCGTCGGCGCTCCTCAGCTCTTCTGGGGGCGCGAGGCCGACGCCGCCGGGACCGTCGATCGCTCGCCCGAGTTGAGCTGCTGCGAGTCGGCGGGCGGGCCGATCGTCGCGCTGTTCGGGAGCGCTGCCTCGTCCTGATCGTCGATCCGGATCACGAGCGCGGTGATGTTGTCCTCGCCGCCGTTCTCGTTCGCCTTGGCGATCAGGCGGCGGCACATCTCCGGCACCTCGTCGGTCGAGCTCACGATCTGGAGGATCTGATCGTCCGAGAGCATCCCGCTCAGGCCGTCGGAGCAGAGCAGGTACACGTCGCCGGGCTGCGGCTCGTCGCTGATCAGGTCGACGGCGACGCTGTCGTTCATCCCGAGCGCGCGGGTGATGACGTTGCGCGGCAGCTCGGCCCGCTGCTCCTCGGTGAGCTCGGGCATCGCCAGGATGTAGTCGTTGAACAGCGAGTGATCGCGCGTGAGCTGGCTGATCGAGCCCTTGCGGACGCGGTAGGCGCGGCTGTCGCCGACGTGGCCGACGTAGATGCGGTTCTTCTTCTTCGAGAAGAGCGCCCCCACGACCGTCGTGCCCATCCCGGCGCAGTCGCGGGACCGGATGCTGCGCTCGAAGATCTGGCGGTTCGCGACGCGGATGCCCGCCTGGAGCCGGTTCTCCTCCTCCGATAGGCTTGTGTCGAAGTGGAATGGCCAGGTGGCGTCCTCCCGCGACGTGGACCGGAAGAAGTCCGCGATCGACTCGGTCGCCAGCCTGCTGGCTACGTCCCCCGCGCGGTGGCCCCCCATGCCGTCCGCGACGATGAACAGGTCATACTCCGACAGGACGGCGTAGCTGTCCTCGTTGTGGTCGCGTTGGAGACCAACGTCCGTCATTCCTGAAGCGATCGCTCGCATAACCTCGGGAATCCTTGAGACGGCTCCGGGCCTTCGGCTTCGAACACCAACCGTTTCATGCTACCGAAAACCTGTCAAGCAGGGCCTCTCGCGCCGCAATGGACGTCTCGAGACGCCCGCTCGCCGACCTTCCTGATCCTACCGACTCGGACCGGGGGGACCGCAAGCCTCTTTTTCATTGGACGCTTCATTGTCGTCGCGGGCACCGGCGCCCGTCTCGACTCCGGACCACGCGCCACGCCCCGGCCTCGCCCGGAGCGCTACCAGAGGCCCCCGCAGCGTACCGCCGCCGCCTCGCGCTCTGCCGCGCCCCCGGAGCCCGCGTCGCCGCGGCCCCGGGTCACACGTCCAGGATGTCCTTTTCCTTGTGCGCGATCACAGCGTCGACCTGCCTGGTCCCCTCGGCCACCACGTCTTCGACCTTCTTCTTGGCCCGCTCGGCCTCGTCGCCGCTGACCTCGCCGTCCTTCTCGAGGGCGTCGATCATCTCGTTGGCGTCCCGGCGGTGTTTCCGGATCGCAACTTTACACTCCTCTCCGTTCTTCTTCGTGAGCTTCACCATGTCCCGGCGCCGCTCCTCCGTCAGCGGCGGGATCGGCAGCCGGATGAGGTCCGCGTCCGTCTGCGGGTTCAAGCCGAGATCGCTCTCCCGGATTGCCTTCTCGACCGCCTTGACCTGGTTCTTCTCCCAGGGCTTGACCGTGATGAGCCGCGGCTCCGGCACGGACACCGTGGCCATCTGCACGATCGGCGTCGGCACGCCGTAATAGTCGACGCGGAGGCTGTCGAGCATGGCCGCGTTCGCGCGCCCGGTGCGCACCTTCGCCAGGTCCCGCCGGAGAGCTTCGATGGCCTTGTCGATCCCTTCGCGCAGCTCCTTGATGACATCCTCGAGCATGATCCGGCTTCCTCCGTGTGGGGCTCGCCCAGCCCGCCCTCTTTGCGGGCGGGGGCGGAGCTTACCGCGTATTTCTGGGGCGGCGGAGAAATCGATCCACCCGGCGCGCGGGCCGACGTCGCGCGTCGCGATCGCAAGGTCGCTCGCCCCCGCCCGGGCGCGGCGAGCGGCGAGCGGCGAGCGGC
>NZ_JEMA01000894.1 GCF_001589285.1 Sorangium cellulosum
GGAGCCGCGCCCCGAGGGCCCGCGCCCCGAGAAGGAGGCGCGCCGGGCCTCGCCGCGCGCGGGCGACGGAGAGGCGCTCCCGCTCGCCGCCGCGCGCGCGGCGGCGCAGCAGCCCACGGGCGGCCTCGATCTGTCATTCCTTCGCCGATCGGCGCCCTCCGCTTCCCAGGAGGAGCTCGAGGCGGACTCCGACGGCGCCGACGCGGGCGGCGCGCTCGACGAGAGCGGCGCGCTCAAGATCACGGACTGAGACCCGCGATCTCCGCGCCCGCGCGACAGCGCCGATCGCATGACGCCATGCGTTGAAGGTGGTCCCGCATTCCTCAACCGGGAGTCCTCCCATCTAGACCCGGCGAGAACTCCGCGTGCAGACTGGGACAGTTGAAGGGGGATGTTCATGCGTCAAGCGGACTCCCACACCTCGATTCCCACGCTTCCATCCGCTCCGTCGCTCATCGCCAGGGGCCATGATCGCCGCGCGTTGCTCGCCGCGCTCACGTTCATCGACAAGCCGCCCCGGAGCGCGGCAGCGCTCGCGGCCTGGTTCGAGAAGCACCTCGTGGCGCCCGGGTGGATGCCGCGCCCGGGCTACGTGACGGAGGGGTTCTCCGAGCAGGTGAGGCTCAGCCCGGATCTCTCCGCGGACCCTGACGAGCCCGAGCTCCAGCAGCTCGTCGACGCGGCGCGGTTCCGCGTGCTCGCCTCGCTCCGCGCCTTCATGCCGCCGGCCGCGGACGATCGCTTCCTCGCCGCTGCCGTCAGCGGCGGGCGCGTGCGCCCCGCCGGAGACGCCGCGCTCTGGGAGCCGTCCCCGCGCGAGGAGGACCTGCTCAGCGACGTCGTCCTCAGCCTGTTCGCCGCCGACATCCTGAGCTACCGCGAGTTCCACGACGCGTACCTCTGCGTCTGCAAGACGTGCCTCCGCATCGACTTCGATCCGAGCAGGTCCGGCCGCACCGGCTGCCCCGAGCACCAGCCGACCGCCACGGTCAGCGTGATGCGCCGCAGCCGCCCGCCGATCTGAGGCCCGGCCCGCGGGCGCGCATACCGGCGCCGGTATGCGCGGCCCTAGCGCCCGCGCGTCCGGCCGTTGCGCTCGCGCCCGCGCGGCCCTGCGTTCAGAGGCAGCCGAGGCGGCACCTGGACGCCTCCTCCAGGCACGTCGACAGGCAGCTCTGGTAGCGCTCGTACAGGCTGCTCTGCGTTGGCTCGCTGCCGCATCGCGTCGCCCTGCATGTCTTGTGGCGCCGCTCGCACGCGCCCACGCACCCGGCGTTGCCGGCCGCCGGG
>NZ_JEMA01000895.1 GCF_001589285.1 Sorangium cellulosum
GCCCAGCGGCCGGCGCGGGGGCGCCGGGCGGGCCGAGCGTCTGGGGCGCGGGCGCGTACGGGGAGTCGTTGAGACCCCACTGGAACTGCGGATTCCTTGCGAGGAACGTCGCGAGCGCGCGGCTCGCCTCCTCGACCTTGGCGCTCGCGTCGCCGAGCTCCTCCCGGAGGAAGTCGCGGGTCATCGTCGCCGCGCCGACGCTGGCGCGGCGGTAGTCCTCGATCAGGATCTGCGTGAGGCGGGCGGCGACCTGCTGCGCGACGTGCGGGTCGTCGTGGGTGAAGGAGATCACGTACGTATCGCTGCTCTGCGCGCGGAAGCCGACGTGGTCCTTCATCTCCTCGACGGCCTCGACCATCGAGCGGGCGGTCTTCTCCGGGTAGAGCCCGAATTCCTCGATGACGTCGGCGAGCGTCCCGCGCGCGGTGAGCGTGTCCTTGAGCTTCGGCCCGAGGCGCGCCGCGCGCGCCGCGCTGCTCTGGGGGTCGCGGCCGGTCTGGATGGTCTCGCGGTAGAGGAGGGTGGCCTCGCTCCGCCACACCCGCTTCGTCGTGAGCGCCAGGGCGAGCGAGATCGAGAGCCCGACAGCGATCATCGCGGCCACCCCGCGCCAGTACATCCGGACGCGGCCGAGGACGCTGATCGCGCGATCCAGGCGCTCGCGGGGTGTGCTCTCCGTGCTCAGGCTGGACATGATGTTCCTCGCCGCGTGGGCAGCGCGTCCGCCGCCGCGCGGCGCAGGGCGCGCGCGGCGGAGTTTCGCGCCCTCACGGCAAGTCGCGTGCTCGCGGGCGCGTCACCTGGGGACGCACTCACGTCGAGGAGACGGGGAGAGGCGATTCAGGGAGGCGAGGAGGACGAGCGCCGTGGACGTTGCGCATGCTGGGAGCGCGAGTTCCTTCGCGGACACGCGTCTGGGGACAGGCGATCATCGGGCCCTCCGTTCAACAGGGCCATGCTGTTCCAGTTCTGGGGCCCAGTTCCGGACTCGCCACGAGCGCGGCCGGTCCCCTCATCGTGCGTTGCAGGGCCGCCCCGGAGAGCGTGAAGCCGGCGCCGCTTGGCGCCGCCGCTGAACGGCAGTATCGCCGGGCAGACGCATGACCAATCCCCTTCCCTTGTCCCTGCTGCTCGTTCTTTCATCGGTCGGCTGGCTGGCGAGCTGCAGCGACGGCGAGCCCGCCTCGCCGCCCGGCGACTCGACATCGAGCGGGGGTGCCGCCGTCGGCGGCGGCCAGGGCGCGGGAGGGGCGGCCACCGAGGCCGCCGGCGCGAGCGGCAGCAGCACCGGCGGCGTCGCCGCGGGGGGCGCGGGCAGCACGGGAAGCGGTGGGGTCACCGCGACGAGCTCGACCACCGGCGCCGGCGGCACGGGAGCTGTCGCGCCCGGGATCGTCAAGCGCGGCGAGGGGAAGCTCGCGGAGTCGGGGCTCACCGTGGTGTCCTATGGCGGCTACGTGAACGGCGAGTCGTTCCAGCAGGACGCGATCGTGTCCTTCAACGGCTACCAGTACACGGCCTTCTGGAACAGGAACCGCAACGTCGTCCTCGCGCGCCGCAAGCTGCCGGCCAGCCCCGGCGGGGCCGCCGGATCCTGGGAGAAGTTCGACTTCACCGACCACCGGCTGAGCGCCGACGACGCCCACAACACGATCTCTCTCGGCGTCGCGCCCGGCGACGGCACGCTGCACGTCGCGTTCGATCACCACGGCAGCACGCTGCATTACCGCCGCTCGGTCACGGGTCTCTTGACCGACCCGGAGGGCGCCGCCTGGGCCGCCGCGAGCTTCAGCGCCGTCTCGGGCGCGCTGGTCGGCTCGAACACCGTGCGGCTCGTCACCTACCCTCGGTTCGTCACCGAGCCGGGCGGGAACAAGCTCCTGCTCAGCGCCCGGATCGGCGAGAGCGGCAGCGGCGACGAGCACCTGTGGGAGTACGACGCCGCGACCCACGCCTGGACCTCGCTCGGCGAGTACATCGAGGGCACGGACGCCAGCATGAACGCCTACCTGCACGGCCTGGCGTACACGCGCGGCGGCTCGCGGCTGCACGCGGCGTGGTGCTGGCGAGACACGCCCGACGCGACGACGAACCACGACCTCCTGTACGTGTACAGCGACGATCACGGGCGCACCTGGACGAACAACGCGGGTGAGAAGGTCGCGACGACGGGCGCATCCTTCGTGACCCGGAGCACGACGGGGCTCTCCGTGTGGCCGATCGGCCAGAACCGGGGGCTCATCAACCAGGAGCACATGGCGGTCGACGCGAGCGGCCGGGTCCACGTGCTGCTCTCGCACCTGCCCGACGGGGAGGCCGACAACGCCAACTTCACGAGCGCCCGGTCGCGCAGCGAGTTCTTCCATTACGTGCGCGACACCGACGGGACGTGGGCGCGCCATGGGCTCGGCCTGCGGGTCATCGAGAACTTCCGGGGCAAGCTCGCGATCTCCTCCACCGAGAACGTCTACGCGATCCTCCCGGATCTGCGCATCGCCGGCGCATCGCCGAGCGACGGCTACGCGACGTGGACGCTCCTCGACGACACCGACGCGGGGCGGTTCTTCTCCGATCCGTTGATCGACGCCGCCCGGCTCGAGACATCGGACGAGCTCACTGTGTACTATCCCGAGCGGAGCTCCGTGAACATCTGGGGGCTGGAGTACGCGCTCCGGTGAGCCGCGCGAAGAGCGCGCCTGGGTGGCCCACGGTGGCCAGAGGGGCGCAGGGGGGTCAGCGGTCGAGCGCGCGCTCCCACCTCTGTAGATAGGCCTCGGCGGAGTTGTAGAGCGCTGTCGACGCCGCTTCGCCGCCGCGCGGGCCGGCCTGGGGGCCCAGCCCGTTCGTATCGGCGCGCGAGCCTCGACCCGGGTCGGGTCCGCGCCTTGACAGGAGCATGTCGAGAGCTATCGTATAGATATATCTTTTAGACTATCGGATCGGGCGCCGCGGGCTGCCCGGATCTGCAGGGCCGGGGCGGTCCGCCCACGCGCGCGGCAACTGCGTGCTCGCCGACGTGGCGGTCCGCCGCCGAGCAAGAGAAGGAGCTCACCTATGTTCTGGGGATGTGACCACCACCACCATGGCCACCACCATCACGCCGGCCCGCGAGGGCCGAGGGGTGGTCCGTTCGGGAGAGGTCGGGCCGGCCTCGGCGGCGGGCCGCCCGGCTGGTGGGGCGACTGGTTCGGAGGACCGCCGCTCCGGGCCGACCGCGGCGGCGTGCGCTACCTCGTCCTCGACGTGCTCGCCGAGCGAGCGCGCCACGGCTACGAGGTCATCCAGGCCATCGAACAGCGCAGCGGCGACGCCTACAGGCCGAGCCCCGGCGTCATCTATCCGACGCTGCAGATGCTCGAGGAGCTCGGGCACGCGCGCGTCAACGAGGCCGACGGGCGCAAGGTCTACGAGATCACCGACGCCGGGCGCGAGGACCTCAAGGCGAACCGCGAGTACGTCGACGAGTTCTACGAGCGCTTCGCCGAGACCTCGTGGGAGCGCTTCGCCGAGGACTTCGGCGACGTCATGAAGCGCGTCGGCTCGCTCATGAAGCTGCTGCGCCACGCCATGCGCCGCGGGCGCCTCACGCCGGCCGTGCTCGCGCGCACCGTGAAGATCCTCGACAAGGCCGCCGCCGACATCGAGGAGCTGCTCGATGAAGATCCGGAGAAGCGCGCCGGCCGGCGGCCTTGATCACGCGCTCGCCGTCACAGCCGCTGCGAGTAGTACTCGATGATGAGCTGAACCTCGATCGGGAACGGGATGCTCGTCTCGTCCGGCAGGCTGTTCACGCGCGCCTGCCGGGCGTCCTTGTCGACCGCGAGCCACGAGGGGGCTTCCATGTCCGCCCTCGCGAGGCCGGCCACGACGGTCTGGTGGTCACGCCGCTGCTCCCGCACGCTCACCGTCTCTCCGGCGCGGACGCGGTAAGAGGCGATGTCCACGCGCTTTCCGTCGATGAGCACGTGCCCGTGGGTCACGAGCTGTCGCGCGGCCGGGATGGTGCGCGCGAAGCCCGCGCGGAAGATCACGTTGTCGAGCCGCCGCTCGAGCAGCTCGATGAGCTTCGCCCCGGCGGCCATCTTGCTCCTGCGCGCCTCGAGCATGAGCGTTCGAAGCTGCGTGTCGGTGAGGCCGTAGTTGAGCCGGATCTTCTGCTTCTCGCGGAGCCGCAGGGCGAACTCGCTGAGCTTCTTGCGGGCCTGGCCGTGCTGTCCGGGGGGATAGGGCCGACGCTCGGTCTTCTTCGCCGACAGCCCGGGGAGCTCGACCCCGAGCGCGCGCATGACCTTCACGCGAGGTCCTGTGTAACGGCTCATGTGGAGGCCCTCCCCGGAGACACGCGCGCGTCGCGAGGGCAGATCGCGGCGCCGTCCGGCGCCGGTGCGTCAACGGATTGCTGGATGTTCATCGAGATCCTTTGTCTTCTTTCCTGATCCTGTTCTCGAGGGTTCACACGCGCCGGAGATGGCGGAGGATGGGGAACTGGGATTTCCGAAGGAATCGCGCGAGCCCGTTCGTGGTCCGGACCCGGGCGCCGAGCGGCTCGGGGTAGTCGTCTTCGTCGAGGACCCGCAACCACGGGAACGTCTCGACGCCGCCCCCCTCTCGGTGGAGCTCGACGTGGCGCACGCCCCTGGCCGTGGAGGGACGAAGGCGGAGGCACGGGGTCGCGTCGAGCAGGAGCTCCACGCCTGTCGCGAGGCGCAGGGAGGCCTGGGTCAGGAAGGCGGAGATCCGCTCGGGGCCGAGCTGGGAGAAGAGGCCGAGGCCGAGGATCAACGTGGGCCAGCCGTGCGCCTCGGAGAGCTGATCGATCCAGTGGTCGCAGCCAGGGGACGCGGCGGCCAGCGCGTACCGCGGCGTCCGGGGGGCGCGCCGGAGCTTCCATGCGATCACGCGGGGAACGTCGATCTCGATCCAGTGGAGCTGGCCATTGTCGACGCGCGAGAAGCGAGTGCACGGCCCGGAGAAGAGCCCGATGGCCAGCCCGTCCGGGTGGCGGCGGAAGAAGTCGCGCACGACGTCGTCCACCAGGCGCGCGCGGGTCGCGAGCGGGCGGAGCTCCTGTTCCGTGAAGCCCGCGCGCTCGACGTCGAGCACGCGGGCGAGGCGGCGCGCTTCGTCGTCGTGGAACCCGAGGTCCGGGAACGCGTCGGCTGCGTAGGCGCACGCGGCGACGCCTGCGAGCTCGCGTCGAGCAAACGAGGGGGCAGCATCGATGTTGAAAGTCATTTTCATTTTCATGACAGATCCGTCTGTCTCTTGTCAAGCCGAAGAGCACGACCTCACCCAGGTTGACCGACGACCTCACCCAGGTTGACCGGCCACGCAGGTTGACCGACGACCTCACCCAGGTTGGCCAGCGGCGGCGATGACCTCACCCAGGTTGAGGTTGACCAGAGGTGTGCCCGCTCACCGGGCTGACACGCCAACCACGGTGAGCCCGCTCCCAGGCCGCTGCGCGACGCGCGCCAGCCGCGATGAGGCCCGCTACCGCCCTCTCCCGGCGAGGGCGACCGCTCCGGGGCCTCGTTCGCCCCGCCGCTCGTTCGAGCGGCGCGTCGGGCGCGTCGGACCGGTCCAGCATGGCGCGCCCGCCGCCCTCATCGACGTTGCCATGGCCCGTAGCGCGCGGAGCTCGATATCGTCGGCGATGCGCTCTTCGAGGAAGCGCATCGGCGAGCCCGGCGTTCGCGCGCTCGCCCAGAGGAGCGCCGCCGCGTCCCTCGCCGGCGCTGTGGCCCGCGCGAGAGCCCAGCGCCCCGCGAGCTCCGAGACGCAGAGCCCCCGGTAGCCGGACGCCTCGTCGACCAGCGCGGCGTCGAGCGCGCGCGCAAGCCGGCGCGCCGCGCGGGCGTTCGTCAGCACGGCGTCGATGAGGACGCGCAACGCCTCGCCGGACGGCTCCTCCGCGACCGCACCGTCCTCCCTCCCGACCGCGGCGCTCACCAGGACGCCGATCTCCCCGCTCGAGAGCGCGAGCGCGACGATCAGCCGGAGGACGCGCGGCGAGCAGTGCCACGGGCCCAGGCCGGCGAGCCCGAGCGCGGTCCTCGCCCGCGGGAGCGAGCCCACGAGCGCGGCGTCGAGCTGCGGGCCGTCGCTCCCCCACCCCCGAAGAGCCGCGGCGCGAACGCGGCCGCTCGACGCCGACGCCGCCGGCCCCTTCACGAGCGCCTCCCCCCACCGCACGCCACCCCACGAGAGGCACGGCACCCAGCGCCGCGACGCTGTCGCTGCCGCCAGAAGGCATCGAGGCCGTCCTCGACCCCCGCCAGCGTGCGCCCGAAATTGATAATGAACATCATTTTCAAAATGAACTTACGGCAGCATGTAAGGAGGGGTCAAGAATTTTCGCGGCGGGGGCGGGGGCGACCCGTCCCGGGTTGGGCGACCCGTCCCGGGTTGGGGTCAGCCTCTCCGATCGCCGGGCCGCCGCATCACGGCCGCCAGGCGTACGGCGGCGCGACCGTCACCTCGGCCACGGACGAGACGCCGGTCCAGTCGCCGGGGACGAAGCCGTAGAATGTATTGCTCGACTTCGACGTGGCGACGAACTCGACATCCCCGAGCAGCCGCGCCGTCCCGGAGACGGACTGGCCGCCGCCGAACCAGCCGAGCGGATAGAACGTTGTCTGCACGACCGCCGAGCCGCTCACGTCGAAGTCGCGCGCCTGAATGCCCGCGCCGCCCTGCCCGACCAGGCTGAGCGCCCCGATCCGACCGCCGGAGATCGTCCCGTTGACGATGGTCGCGTGATCCTCGACGCGCACATCCCCGCTCACCTCACCGCCGAGGATCCTGGCGTAAGGGCCGACATAAACGCTCGACGGCGTGCCCGGGGGCGCGCAGCCGCCGCCGTTCGAATGCCTCACCGTGCCCGCCGAACACGCCTCGACCTGACCGTCCTGGAACCCGGCGGGCCAGGCCCCATCCACCTGCACCATGTACGGATAGCGATAGATCGAGGGGTACGCCGGCCCGTCGGACGGATTCGTCCAGACCAGCTTCTGGTATTCTGTCGGCGTCGCGACAACGACCAGATAGACGTTCTCGCCCGGGTTGACGCAGAAGCTCAGCGCGCCGTCGGCCCCTCGCTGCAGCGGGCTGTAGCGCGCCCTTGTCAGATCCGGATCCGTCGCCACCAGGCCCCAGCGCCACCCGGACTCTGCGTCGGCCTGCGTGACCCCCCGGAACTCCACCTGCACGCTGGTCGCGCCCGGCTCCGGGTGCAGGCGCACGACGTTGTACCCCCAGCGCTGCGGCGCCCAGTGGTACGGCGAGACGAAGCGGCGGTCCTGGGCCCAGTCCGCGTCGAGCGCCTCGAGCCGGGTGAGCCGCAGCCGCCGTTCCGTGCGGCCGCGCGAGGTGGGATCGGTCTCGATCGACCCGTACGCCTGGCGATACACGCTGGAACGATCGGCGCCGTCGGTCGGCGGCGGGTCCTTGTAATCCCAGGTGATGTTGTGCATCGCCCACTCGCCGAACAGATCGTTGAGCTGCTCGATGTCCCACCCCCGGCTCAGCATGAGCTTCTGCCACGGGTCGCGCTGGCCGCTCGGGGCCTCGAAGGCCCACATGTCATTGACGGCGCCATGGCAGTGCTTGTCCTTCAAGAACTCGAAGAACTGCCAGTTGCAGTAACGGTCGCGCGTGTTGCCGTAATAGAGGTGCGGCATGTTCGGCAGCATCTCCGAGCAGTGCACGTCGTCCCGCCAGATCTGGTGCGGCATCCAGTTCGCGTGGCTCTCGAAGATCCAGCAGCCGACGCCGCCGCACTCCGGGAATGCCTGGGTCGTCGACTGCACGCCGTGCATGAGCTCGTGAGCGAGCCCCCACCGATCCCGCGCGGCGCCGGGGCCGATCCACATCCCCATGTAGCTGATGCCGTTGCGGGTCCAGCCGCCTCCCCAGAGCGGGAAGTCGTTGTCGAAGTGGACAGCGGCCTTCCACTTGTCTGCCGAGCTGCAGTACGGCTCGGGGAAGAAGATCGGGCTGCCGAAGTAAGCGCTCCAGATGCCCTCGAGCGTCTCCGCCGCCGCTTCCGCCTGGCCCAGCGTGATGTCGGTGCCCTCTGGCCAGTAGATGGCGAAGTGCTCGGACTCGTGGCGCAGGGGCGCGCGCGTCTCGCCGCCGTCGCGCGGCGCCCTCCACGTGCCTGCCGTGCAGCTCTCCCGCGTGACCTGACAGCTCGTCGCCCACGTCGTGCTCGTCGTGCCCTCCTGGCAGGCGCCTGGACCGCCGCCCGCGCCGCTCGCCGAGGCGCCCCCGCTCGCCGTCGTACCCGTCGCGCCTCCGCTGGAACCGGCGCCCGCCATCGCGCCGGCGCCTGCGGTCGCCCCCGCGCCGCCGCTGCCGGACGCGGACTCCACAGCACGCTGCTCCGAGGGCTGACCGCACGCAAGGAGGATCCCGGCGACCGCGAGCGCCGAGCCCTTCGCGAGCCGCTCCTCGAGCGACGCGCCCAGCCTGCGCCGAGCGCCCGCTCGCGCGCGGCTCGTCCAGGCGGACGTCTCGGGGACGGCACGACTGCGCAGCTCCGGTGTCCCATGAGCCCGTTCAAGCATGCTTGTATCCTCGCCCGGAGCTCGCTCGGCAGGCAAAGCAAATCAAGCCTTTGCCAGCCTCCGCTTCATCCACGGCGCGGAGAACAGGTCAGGGTGAAAGCCCTGGTTCATCCGCGCCACGACGACGGCGCCGAGAGGACGAGCCGGCACGACGGCTTAGCGCCCATCCCGCCGTACCCCTTGCGCTCGGAGCGGCCAGGAACCAGAGAGGACGGCACTGCCGTGCTCCAGTGCGCCGACAGGCAGGAGCTCCTCCGCGCAGCAGATCGAACAGACAGTCCGCATCGCGCGCGAGCTCGGCCGCGAGCTCGCGGACGGCAAGGACGCGCGCCGCATCGACAAGATCGGCGAGACGTACAGGAGCGTCGACGAGACGCTGGCGAAGCTCGGCCATGCGCCCAACCGACGGCGGGCGAGCGCGGTGTGCCGCTGCGCGTGGCGACCTCGCGCCGGGACGGGATCCTGGGGAATTTGATGGAACATGCAGTCCGCTTTCACCAGACCGGCGGGCCGGAGGTCCTGCGCTGGGAGGATGTCGACGTCGGCAGCCCGGGTCCCGGGGAAGCCCTGGTCCAGCACGTCGCCGTCGGGCTCAACTTCGCCGACGCCTACTTTCGTAGCGGGCTCTATCCCGTACAGCTCCCCAGCGGGATCGGGGTAGAGGCCGCCGGCGTGGTGAAGGCGGTCGGTGAAGGCGTCACGAACGTCGCGCCCGGGGACCGGGTGACGTACACCGGCTTCCTCGACACGCTCGGTGCGTACTGCACCGAGCGGATCCTGCGCGCGGCGCCGTTGATCCGGCTGCCGGACGGCATCAGCTACGAGACAGCCGCGGCGATGACCATGCGGGGCCTCACGTCGGCCTACCTGATGCGCCGCATCTGGCCCCTCAAGGCAGGCGACAGCATCCTGCTGCATGCGGCGGCGGGCGGCGTGGGCCTGATCGTCTCGCAGTGGGCGAAGCTCCTNCCTGATCGTCTCGCAGTGGGCGAAGCTCCTCGGCCTCATGGTGATCGGCACGGTGTCGACCGACGCCAAGGGGGACATCGCTCGCGCCCACGGCTGCGATCACATCATCCATTCCGGACGCGAGGACGTGGCGAGGCGCGTGCGCGAGCTGACGGGCGAGGCCGGCGTGTCGGTCGTCTACGACGGCATCGGCAAGGACACGTTCGCTGGCTCGCTCGGCTCGCTGAAGCGGCGCGGGCTGCTCGTGTGCCTGGGCACGGCCTCAGGCCCGGTCCCACCGCTTGACTTGACGCAGCTCGCGGCCAAGGGATCGGTGTTCGTGACGCGCCCGGCGCTCGCGGACTACATCGCTGATCCAGCGGAGAAGCGCGAGCTCGCGGGCGAGCTGTTCGGCCACGTCGCCGCGGGGCGGATCCGGATCGAGATCCACCAGCGCTACAGGCTGGAGGACGCCGCGCAGGCGCACCGTGATCTCGAGGCGCGCAGGACGACCGGCTCCTCGATCTTCGTCGTGTAGCGCGTGAGCTCGACGGTACACCGTCGCGCCCACGCCAGCGGAACCAGGAGGACCAGAATGACCAGCTCCGCACCCACCCGAACGGGCGCGGCCTGCGCGCCGACGCGCGGCCCCATCCAGGCCGAGCCGCTCACCTGCACCATCGGCGCCGAGCTCCGCGGCGTCAGCCTGGCCGACGCCGCGCGCGACCACGCGCTCTTTGCCGAGATCAGGGCGCTCCTGTTGAAGCACCGGGTGCTGTTCCTGCGCGACCAGGACGTCACCCGCGCCGACCACGTCGCGTTCGCGCGACGCTTCGGCGACCTCGAAGACCACCCCGTGGCCGCCAGTGATCCCGATCATCCGGGTCTGGTTCGCATCTACAAGGACCTGGACAGCCCGCCGGAGCACTACGAGAACGCGTACCACTGCGACGCGACCTGGCGCGAAGCGCCGCCGATGGGCTGCGTCTTGCGCTGCATCGCGACGCCGGAGGTCGGCGGTGACACCATCTGGGTCAACATGGTCGAGGCGTACAGCCGCCTGCCCGAGCACATCAAGCAGCAGATCGCCGGGCTGCGCGCCAGCCACAGCATCGAGGCCACCTTCGGTGCCGCCCTGCCGATATCGAAGCGCCGCGCGCTCAAGATCAGCTACCCCGACGCAGAGCACCCGGTGGTGCGCACCCATCCGGAGACCGGCGAAAAGGTCCTGTTCGTCAACAGCACGACCACGCATTTCGTCAACTTCCACACGCCGGACAACGTGCGCGTCGGCCAGGACTTCGCGCCCGGGGCGAGCCAGCTTCTGAGCTACCTGATCAGCCAGGCGGCGATCCCCGAGTATCAGGTCCGCTTTCGCTGGAGGAAGAACAGCGTCGCGATCTGGGACAACCGCTGCACCCAGCACTACGCCGTCCAGGATTACTGGCCTGCGGTGCGCAAGATGGAGCGCGCCACGATCATCGGCGACCAGCCCTGCTGACAGCGTCTCCCCCGCTCCTCCCGGCTCACCGGGCCAGCGCCGGCTCCACCTCGATCGGCGCGGCGGGGCGTCACCGCGCGGCGCGCACAGACCGACAATCATCGCCCCGATGCCGCTCAGAGCTCCCATCTGGGATCGGACAGGCCCCCACGCCAGCTTCAGCGACGGAGAGACCGCACGCAGCGCCTGCCGCTACATGCGGTCGGAGAGCAGCAGGCCGAAGCTCGAGGCAAAGACCAGCCAGGCGGACGTCACCGCCCGGCTCGCTGGCGGCGCGGACGCCGGGCTATGCAGCCAGCAGCGCGCGCAGGGCGGGGCTGATGACATCCGCGATCGCGCAGCGGCGCGCGGCGGCCATGACGGCGTCGTCGGGGCGCCCGTGCGCGGCGAGGGCGGCAGCGGGG
>NZ_JEMA01000896.1 GCF_001589285.1 Sorangium cellulosum
CGCTGCTCCGGGAGGCCGACGCGGCGGATCTCGCGCTGCGCCACGCGACGGCGGGCGCGGAGCTCGCGCTGGCCCTCGGCGACGCGGACGCGGCGTTCGCGGAGATCCAGCGGGGCGCGGGCCTCGTGGCGCGGGTCTCGCAGCTCGAGCTCCACGCGCGGCACGAGGAGGTGTCCGCCGAGGTGCTCCGCCTCCGGTCGGCGGCGGCGCTGGCCGAGCGGCACCGCACGGCCGCGCTCGAGTGCTGGGAGCGCATCGGGAGCACGCTCCCCGCGGAGCTCGCCGAGGTCTTCTGGCGGCACCCCCGGCGGGCCGCGCTCCGCGGCGGGCCCGCGCGGGCGGCGAGCGCGGGCGGCGCCCGCATGGAGCTCGTGCTGAGGCTCCTCGAGATCAACAGGCGCCTGAGCTCGACGCTCGACGCGGAGGAGGTGCTCCGCCTCGCCATGGACGCGGCGATCGAGCTGACAGGCGCCGAGCGGGGCTTCGTGATCCTCGCGTCGCCGTCGCCGGCGTCGACCCCGCCGGACGGGCGGGCGAAGGTCAAGCTCGAGGTCGCTGTCGCGCGGAACCTCGATCGCGAGCGCGTGGGCAAGAGCCAGCTCAAGTTCAGCCACGGCATCGCGAAGCGGGTTGTCGAGCGCGGCGAGGCGGTGCTCACCGTCGACGCGCTGGCCGACGAGCGGTTCCACGGGAACGCGTCCGTGCACGGCCTGCGGCTCCGGTCGATCGTGTGCGTGCCGATCCGCGCGCACGGCGCGGTGCTCGGCGCCGTCTACCTCGACAACCGGTTCCAGCGCGGCAAGTTCGCGGAAGGAGACGCGGATCTACTCGGCGCCTTCGCGGACCAGATCGCCGTCGCGCTGCACAACGGCCGGCTGATGGCCGAGCTCAGGGACCGCACGCGCGCCCTGGAGGAGGAGCAGCGCCGGGTCGCGGAGCTCATGCGCTCGCAGGCGGACGAGATCGAGCGGCTCTCGCACGAGCTCGAGCGGAGCCGCGCCGACGCCCGCCGCGATTTCCCGGAGATCGCCGGGAGGAGCGCCCCGATGCGCGCGGTGCTCGCGCTCTGCGAGCGCGTCGCGGAGAGCGACGTCACGGTCACGGTGACGGGCGAGAGCGGCACCGGCAAGGAGCTCGTCGCGCGCGCCCTCCACGCGGGCGGGCCCCGGCGGGAGGGGCCGTTCGTGGCGGTCAACTGCGCCGCGCTGCCCGAGGCGCTGCTCGAGTCGGAGCTGTTCGGCCACGTGAAGGGCGCCTTCACCGGCGCCGTCCGGGACCACGGCGGCCTGTTCCTGGCCGCGCGGGGCGGGACGCTCTTCCTCGACGAGCTCGGCGAGATGCCTGTCGCCCTGCAGGCGAAGCTGCTGCGCGCGCTCCAGGAGCGCACGATCCGGCCTGTCGGGTCGGACAGGAGCATCCCGGTGACCGACGCGCGGATCGTCTGCGCGACGAACCGCGACCTGCGGGAGGAGGTCGCGCGGGGGCGCTTCCGCGAGGATCTCTATTACCGGGTCAGCGTCATCGAGATCCGCCTGCCGCCGCTGCGCGATCGCCCGGACGACATCCCGGCGATCGCGCAGGCGATCGTCGAGAAGCTCGCGGCGCGCCACGGCCGCCCGGCCTTCCGTCTGTCCCGCGGCGCGCTCCGGCGGCTCACGTCGTACGGCTGGCCGGGCAACGTGAGGCAGCTCGAGAACGTGCTCGCGCGCGCGTGCGTGCTCGCGCCGGGCCCGGAGATCGGCCCGGCCGACATCCAGCTCCCGCCGGCGGCCCCGGCGCCGCGGGGCCGCTCGCGCGCCGAGCACCGGGACGCCGAGGAGGAGCGGATCCGCGCCGCGCTCGATCTCGCCCGCTGGAACGTGTGCGAGGTGTCGCGCAGCCTCGGGATCCCGAGGACGACGCTCTACCGCAAGCTCGCGCGCTACGGGTTGCTGCGGCAGGCGTGAGCGTCACCCCCCGCCACCTCGCAGGGAGGGAGGTGGCGGGGCGGGCGAGCCCGTGTGCTAACGTGCGCCGACGAGCCGCTGCGCGCGCACACCTCCCGGCCGGAGAGCACGCGGGGATTGACGCTCTTCGGGCTGTCCTCGAACCATCCATCCCATTCATCCTCTCCTCGTCACGAGAGAGATAGATATGGAGTCGACCGATGCGAACACGCCTGCTTGTTCTGGTTTCTTCCTCTGTCGCCGCCGCGCTTGTCGCCTGCGGCTCGTCCGGTGAGGACACGACGTCCTCGGGCGCTGGCGGCACCGCCGCGACGGGCACCACGACCGGCGGCGGCGGCGAGTGCGAGCTCCTGCCCGAGATCATCGATACGGACACGGCCGTCGGTCCCGGGTGCGTGCGCCTCGATCGCACCACGGTGGGAGGCGCAACGCTGACAATCGCCCCGGGAACAACGGTCCTCGTCGAGCCGTCGGGTTACCTGTCGCTGGGCAGCGAGAGCGGCTCGACCCTGGTCGCCAGGGGCACCGAGGACGACCCCATCGTCTTCAGGTCGGCGGCGGACTCGCCCGCGCCGGGCGACTGGCAGTGCGTCTATTTGGGCAACGGGGCCGCGGCCTCCGAGCTCGAACACGCGACGTTCGCGCACGGCGGGCAGCCCTGCGCGGCGACGGGAGCGAACCCCGAGGCGACCCTCGTGGTGATGGCGCCGGTGCGCAGGATCGCGCAGGTCACTGTCGAGGACAGCCAGCATCACGGCATCCTCATCGGGCCCGACGCCGGCGTGCGCGCGTTCGAGCAGAACACGTTCTCTCGCAACGGCGAGGCGTCGATCAACGTGGCGCTCAAGCAGGTGCTGAGCCTCGGGGCGCCGAACACGTTCTCTGACGCGGACGACTTCATCGAGATCGACAGCAAGTTCTCGCTGGAGGCGGACGGCACGTGGCGCAAGCAGGCCGTGCCGTTCCGCGCGGCGGGCTTCCAGATCAACCCGGACAGCGAGGTCACCATCGAGGCGGGGACGCGGATCGAGCTCACCGGCGGCAGCATCGATGCGTTCGGCGCCACGCTGAACCTCGCCGGCACGGAGGAAGAGCCCGTGGTGATCACGTCGGCTCACCCGGAGCCGCAGGCCGGGGACTGGGGGTGCGTGGTCTACAGCAGCGCGAGCGATCTCACGCCGACGATCGATCACGCCGTCATCGAGTATGGCGGCAACGGTCAGGGCTGCCTGGGCTCGAACGAGCCGACCTTGCTCTGGGTGCCGCCGTCGGCCCGGATCACGAACAGCGTGTTCCGGCACAGCGAGGGGACAGCGATCAAGGCCAGCGGAGAGTGCGACACGGCGGCGTGGTGCACGAACCAGTTCGAGTCCATCGCCGCCGGCCCGCTCGAGTGCGGCACCTCGAGCGACGAGACAGCGTGCCCCTGAGCTGACCCTGCGGCGAGCTGTCGCCTCGCGATCGCGCGCAGGCCAGCACTGTACATCCGTTCATTCATCTGCTAGCCGACGTGCATGCGCTCCCGCAAGGCCGCCGCCGCCGTCGTCGTCGAAGAGCTGCCGCCGTCCGAGGATCCGGTCGACGCGTTCCCGCCCGACGACACCGCGGCGGACGAGGCGTTCTCCTCCGGGGGCGGGCCGCTCTCGCTCGATCGGATCTGCGTCGACTGCGGCAGCAGCGGCGGCGGCGGGCACGACGGCTGCGCGCACAGC
>NZ_JEMA01000897.1 GCF_001589285.1 Sorangium cellulosum
GGGGCAGGCGCCGCGCGGGCGCGCTCGGCGAGCGGCCCGAGCGCCAGGTCGGCGTCGTCGGCGTACGGCAAGGCGCGCAGGGCGGCGAGCGCGATGTCGCCGCCGTCGTCCAGGGCGGCCAGGAGACCGGAAGCGCCCTCGGCCTCGGCGAGCCGGGCGTGCTCCAGCGGGTCGTCGCCGGCGGCGCGGAGCCAGCGCGGGTCGGTCAGGCGAGGGCTCGGAGGGCGCGGCGCCGCCGAGGCGGAGGGCGAGGCAGCCGCCGACGACGGGGGCGAGGCGGAGGTGGCGCTCTCGCGGCGGCACGCGACCGGGGCGGCGAGGGCGACCGCGAGAAGGGCGAGGCACGCCGCGGGCAGCGCGCTCCGCCGCGCGCGCGGGACGCCCCCGCGGCACCTCCCCCGCTTCACGGCCGCTCCGGCTTCACGGTTGCCCGAGCTCAGGGCTGATCGATGAGCGCGAGCGAGCGCTTCGTGGGCGCGTTCTCGGTCTCGGTCCGCGCGTTGTACTCGTCGACCACGCGGTTGATGTGCATCGAGCAGAACTTCGGCCCGCACATCGAGCAGAACTCCGAGGTCTTGAAGTACTCCTGCGGGAGCGTCTCGTCGTGCATCGCCTGGGCCGTCTCCGGATCGAGCGAGAGCGCGAACTGCTGCTTCCAGTCGAACGCGTAGCGGGCGCGGCTCAGCGCGTCGTCGCGATCGCGCGCGCCCGGGCGCTTGCGCGCCACGTCCGCGGCGTGGGCGGCGATCTTGTAGGCGATGAGGCCCTGCTTCACGTCCTCGGGGTTGGGCAGGCCGAGGTGCTCCTTCGGCGTCACGTAGCAGAGCATCGCGGCGCCCGCGAAGCCGGCCATCGTGGCGCCGATGCAGCTCGTGATGTGGTCGTAGCCGGGCGCGAAATCGGTGACGAGCGGGCCGAGCACGTAGAACGGCGCCTCGTGGCAGAGCTCCATCTCCTTCTGCACGTTCATCGCGATCTGATCGAACGGCACGTGCCCGGGGCCCTCGATCATCACCTGCACGTCCTTCTCCCACGCGCGCTTCGTGAGCTCGCCCAGCGTCTTCAGCTCGGCGAACTGGGCCGCGTCGCTCGCGTCGTGGAGGCAGCCGGGGCGGAGGCCGTCGCCCGCCGAGATCGTGACGTCGTACTTGGCGCAGACCTCGAGCACCTTGTCCCAGTGCGTGTAGAACGGGTTCTGCTTGTGGTGCTCGATCATCCACTGCGCCATGATCGAGCCGCCGCGCGAGACGATGCCCGTGAGCCGGCCCTTCACGAGCGGCAGGTGCTCGAGCAGCACGCCCGCGTGGATCGTGAAGTAATCGACGCCCTGCTTCGCCTGATGCTCGAGCATGTCGATGAGGTCCGCGGCCGTCATCTTGTCCGTGCCCTTGCAAGCCTCGAGCGCCTGGTAGATCGGCACGGTGCCGATCGGCACCGGGGAGTCCGCGATGATCGCGCGGCGGATGCCGTCGATGTCGCCGCCGGTCGACAGGTCCATCACGGTGTCGGCGCCGTACTTGATGGCGTAGCGCAGCTTCTCGAGCTCGCCGCTCACGTCGCTCGTCGTCTGGCTGTTGCCGATGTTCGCGTTCACCTTGCAGAGCGACGCGATGCCAATGCACATCGGCTCCAGGTTCAGGTGATTCTTGTTGGCGGGGATGATCATCCGGCCGCGCGCGACCTCGCTTCGGATGAGCTCGGGCGCGAGCTTCTCACGGCGGGCGACGTACTCCATCTCCTCCGTGATGACGCCCTTCCTCGCGAAGTGCATCTGGCTCTGGTTCGGGCTCCCGGCGCGCTTACTCACCCATTCGGTCCGCAACATCGACGACCTCGCTTTCGAGGTGGGCGGTTTAGGTCGCGCCCGCGCGCGACGCAAGCCTCGCGTCGCGCGCCGCCGCGCGCGCTGAGCCGCGGAAGAGGACCGCTGAAGGGGGCCGCCGGCGAGGCGCGCGCGGCGGCCGCGCCGCGCTCAGGGCGGCGGCGCCTCGGGGAGCTCGGTCATCATGCCGAGCGTGTGCGCGCCGGCCGCCTTCGCGCTGTCGAGCACCTCCACGACCGTGCCGTAGACGGCGCCGTCGTCGGCCACGATGAAGACGATCCTGTCCTGCGGCCTGCTCTGGCGCTCGAGGATCGGCCGGAGCTTGCCCGCGAGATCGGCGCGCTCGACCTTCTCGTCGTTGAGCTGGATCTCGCCCTGCGCGTTCACCCGGACGACGAGCTGATCGGGCGGCGGAGGGGTGTTCTCCGTGACCTGCTCGGTGTCCGGGACGCGGACGCCGATGTCCTTCTCGAGCAGCGGCGTCACGACCATGAAGATGATGAGGAGCACCAGCACGACGTCGACCAGCGGCGTCACGTTGATGTCGGAGTTCAGCGGTACCGCCGGCTTGACGACGAATTTCTTCTTCGCGCGCGCGCTCATCGCCGCTATCTCCCCTTCAGCTCCTCGACCGCCAGCGAGACGCTCTTCGCGCCCGCCTTGCGCGCCGTCTCCATCACCTTGCGGACGTCGCCGAACGTGAGGCGCTGGTCCCCCTTGACCAGCACCTTGCGCCCCGGCTGCGCGGCGAACTCGCGCGAGAGGCGCTCGGAGAGCCCGGCGTCGTCATACTGGTCGTTCTCGACCCACACCGTCTTCTCCAGCGTGATGGAGAGGATCAGCGGGTCCACTTCCTTCTTCTCCTCGTCCACCTGCGCGGCCTGCGGCAGCTTCACGTCCTTGCCGCGCTGGAGCATCGGCGTGACGACCATGAAGATGATGAGCAGGACGAGGACGACGTCGACGAGCGGCGTGACGTTGATCTCGCTCTTGGGGCCCTTCTGCGGGCCGACGGCCATCCCCATTAGGAACGCTCGCTTCCGGCTGAGCGCGCCGCCGCGCCTCGCTGGGGCGCGCGGCGACGCGCGCCGCGCACCGCGACCAGCCAGGCGCCGCTGGGCGCGGGCTCTCTGTCAATGACGGCCTCTCCCGAGGCCGGGGCAATCAAGGCCTCTCCCGAGGCCGGGACAAGCGGCCTCTTCCGAGACCGGGTCAGGCGGCCTCGCTCGCGCCAGATCAAGCGGCCTCTTCCGAGGCCGGCGCGAGGCGGCCGTCGAGCCGCTTCGCCACGATATCGAGGAACTCGTTCGACGACTCCGAGATGTCGATCGCCCGGGCGTCGACCCAGCCCTGCAGGTAGTTGTAGCCCATGACGGCCGGGATCGCGACGAGCAGGCCGAAGGCGGTTGTGATGAGCGCCTCCGCGATACCCGCCGAGACGGTGCCGAGGCCGCCTGAGCCGGACGCGGCCATCTGCTGGAAGGCCGTCACGATGCCCATGACCGTCCCGAGGAGGCCGACGAACGGCGCCGTCGAGCCGACCGTGGCGAGGAGGCCGTAGCCGCGCTTCAGGCTGAGCACCTCGCGCTGCGCCTGCCGCTCGAGCGCCCGCGAGACCGACTCGAACACGCCGTCGCGCTCGTGCCCGTGCGCCGGGAGCCGCCCGGGGGCGCTCGACGCGTACGCCGCGAGCCCCGCGCCGATCACGCGCCCGAGGTAGCCGATCTCGTCCCTGGGCCTGGCGGCGGTCTGGGCGTCCTCGAAGTCGCCCCGGGCGAGCAGCGGGCCCACCTTCTGCGCGAACTCGCGGGAGGCGGAGCGCGACTTGAGCGACACGACGAGGCGCTCGCCGAAGACGATCAAGGAGGAGACCGACATGATGGCCAGCGCGAACACAATCAGCTTCGCGAAGAGGCCCATGTGGCCCCAGAGCTCAATCAACGTGAATTGCATCGTCTCGCTCGCGCCTCCTGGCGCTCCATGGTGTCGTGATGTTTTTAGCTATGCTGAAACAGCGCCCCTCGACGCCGCAGCGAACTCGACAATACCGCAGAGCGGACCTACCCCGTTCCCTTCTCTACTACGTGCCCCGCCCGTTCAACAACACCCGCGCGCCCGCCGGTCACGGGAGCTTGAGCCGGATGTTGAACACGTAGTCCACCGAGACCGGGCGCCCCTGGTACATCACCGGCGTGTACCGGCGCCCCGAGAGGGCATCGAGGATCGCCCGATCCATGTGGGGTAACGATTTGACCATCCGGCAATTGGTCAGCGCGCCGTCGATCTTGATGACGCACTTGACAATCGCGAGCCCCTCCACGCGCGCGGCGAGCGCCTCGCGCGTGTACTGCGGGTCTCGGCCCGAGACCATCGACGGCCGGGTCATCCCCGCGCCGAACGGCAGAACCACGTTTTGCGGGGGCGCCGTGCTGCCGAGCTGACCGCCGAGCTGGCCTCCGAGCGTGCCTCCGATCGTGCCGCCGACCGTACCGCCGACCGTCCCTCCTTCAACGCCGCCCTCCTGGCCCCCCTCGACGCCGCCAGGCTGCTCCGGCGCCTCCTCCTTGGCCGGCTCCGGCTCAGGCGCCTTGGCCTTGGGCTTCTCCGGCATGTCGTAGATGGTGTCAGGGGTCTTGACAGGCTTCGGCTGCTCGATGCGCTGCTCCACCTTCGGCTGTCGCTTCGCGCCGCCGGCAGGAGGTGGCGGCGGCGGTGGCGGCGGAGGCGGCGGCGGCGCGGCGAAGAAGGTGACCTCCACGTCCTTCGGCTTCTCGGCCTGAGGGCGCGTGGCCTGCCAGAGCAGCGCGCCCGCGATCGCCGTGTGCGCGACGATGGAGAGCACTGCGCCCGTCCCGAGACGCCCCTGGGTGGCGGTGGCACGACCTAGTACCGAGTCGAACATGAGGGGTCGTAACTCCTGGAACTCGAGCCGATCGATGAGGTGGCGCCGCACCGTATGGAAGCACGCGACGCCTACCCGGAGTGTACAAGCGAGCAAGTACTACAAAAAAGTCTATTGTCTCGCGCGATTCCTGTCTAGGGTGACAAGGGACTCGAGGGCCCTACACTTCTGGAGGGAATTCCGTGAAGTTTCTCGAAAAGAGGATGAAACACGGAGCGCGCTTACTACGTGCGCCGTTGAGGCTGTGGGCGGCGACGTTGCTGCTCGCCATGACTTTGTTGACCGCGGTCCCGGCGCTCGCGCAGACGGGCAACAGCGTTCTCCTCGGGCGGGTGACCGACGCCGCGAGCAAGGCGCCGGTGGCCGATGTGGTCGTGACGGCGACATCGCCGGCGCTGCAGGGAGAGCAGCTCGTCGTGACCGACGGCTCTGGCCAGTACCGTATCCCGAACCTGCCGCCTGGCGACTACACACTGCGCCTGGAGAAGGAGTCGTATAAGCCGTACAGCCGCGGCGGGATCACGATCCGCAGCGGGACGACCATCCGCGTCAACGCCGAGCTCCTCCCCGAGGCGCTCAAGGCGGAGGAGATCATCGTCGTCGGCCGCGCGCCGACGGTCGACGTCGGATCGAGCACCATTGGACAGAATATTTCACAGGACTTCACGCGGCGCATCGCCGTGGCGCCGCCCGGCGGAAAGGGCACGGCGTCGCGCTCGTTCGAGTCGATCGCGGCGGTGACCCCCGGCGCGAAGAGCGATGAGTTCGGCACGTCGATCGCGGGTACGTCGTCGCCTGAGAATCAGTACGTGATCGACGGACTCTCCGTGAATGATCCCGCGTACGGGATCGTCGGCACGCCGCTCACCATGGAGTTCATCAAAGAGGTCAACGTGGTGAGCGGCGGGTACATGCCCGAGTTCGGCCGCGCGACAGGCGGCGTGCTCGACGTCGTGACCAAGAGCGGCGGCAACGAGTTCCACGGCTCTGTCTTCTTCAACATCGTCCCCGGCTTCCTCGAGGCCGAGGGGACGAAGGTGCGGCGCCAGGGCGAGACCATCCAGACCGACGACCGCATCCTCGCCATCCGCGACTACGGCTTCGAGGTCGGCGGCCCCGTCCTGAAGGACAAGCTCTGGTTCTACGGCGGCCTCGACCTCGCGTTCTCCAGCCTGGAGCGCGAGCGCACCCTGTTCGCGACGCGGTACGTGGGCGACAACCCGAGGCCCGAGAGGGACCCGGCCACGGGGTTCAACCTCGCCGATCCCCTCCCCGGCTCGACGCGCTACTTCCGCGGTGAGGAGCAGACGATCCAGTACCTCGGGAAGCTGACCTACCAGGTCAGCCCGGACCACAGCCTCGCGCTGTCGGTCTACGGCGCGCCGTCCACCTCCGGCGGCCAGGGCACGTACTCGTACGACCCGCAGGCCGGCGTCATGGATGTCTCGAACCTCATCGGCAGGTACAACGCGCTCGCGCTCAAGTTCGTGTCGTCATCGACCGACGTCGCGCTGAAGTGGTCGTCGGCGTTCAACAACAAGACCCTGCTGCTCGACGCGACGCTCGGCTGGCACCACCAGCGCAACGCGCGGCTGCCGCCGGACGACTCGGAGATCGGGACGCGCAACGGCCTCGCGGGCGTGCCCTTCGTGTCCTGGGCGAGGAGCGGGCCGCGGCACTCGATCGAGGAGTTCGAGGCGATCTCGCCCAGGGCGATGGAGATGTGCCGCCAGAGCGACGTGCAGGATCGCGACGAGGAGGGGAACCTGCGCTTCAACGGTGACGGCGAGCCCATCATGGTCCACCGCGTCCCCTGCCAGGTGCGCCAGTACTGGGAGGGCGGCCCCAACTTCCTCGAGGACTCGACGCAGGATCGCCTGCAGCTCAAGGCGATGGTGACGAGCATCTTCGAGGGCCTCGGCCATCACGTCGTCAAGGGCGGGATCGACGGCGAGGTCATGATGTACGACCACGAGAAGGCGTACCCGGGGCTGGTTTCCTACCGGGAGAGCCCGAGCGGCCTGTACTGGGAGGACGCCCGGCAGCTCGGCTTCCTGACAGGCCCCGAGGTCGATGACTACGTCCTCCAGCCCAGCACCTCGGTCTCGTCGGTGTCGACGACGTTCGGCGCCTTCGTCCAGGATAGCTGGAGCATCCTCGACAAGGTGACGCTGAACGTGGGCGTCCGTTACGACGCCCAGTACCTGTTCGACGACAACGGCAAGCTCGGCATGGCGATGCCGAACCAGTGGTCGCCGCGCATCGGCGCCGTCTACGACATCACGCAGCAGGGCAAGTCCAAGGTCTTCGCGAACTACGCGCGCTACTACGAGAGCGTGCCGCTCGACCTTGTCGATCGCGCCTTCGGCGACGAGCGGCAGATCCGGGCGTTCCACAGGGCGGCGGTCAACGGCGACGCGACCGGGTGCGACCCGACCGACGTGGAGGACGCGATGGGCAACGGGCCGGGCCAGTGCCAGAGCGACGAGAACCGGATCGAGGGCACCCAGATCGCGCAGGCGGAAGGGCAAGGCGGGCCTGCGAGCTACGATCCGAACACGGTCTGGACGCCGACAGGCACCGGCAAGACGCCGGTGGATCCGGACATCAGCCCGCAGTCCTCGGACGAGCTCGTGCTCGGCGGCGAGTACGAGATCATCGAGAACGGGCGGATCGGCGCGCTGTACACGAAGCGCTGGATGAACAACGTCATCGAGGACATGAGCCGCGACGAGGGGAGCACGTACTTCATCGGCAACCCCGGCAAGGGCATCGCCAAGGACTTCCCCGAGGCGGAGCGCAACTACGACGCGGTGACGCTCTACTTCCAGAAGGCGTTCGCCGACATGTGGCTCGCCCAGGTGAGCTACACGCTCTCGTTCCTGCGCGGCAACTACGCGGGCCTCTTCCGCCCGGAGACCGACCAGCTCGACCCGAACATCACCTCGGAGTTCGATCTGACCTCGCTGCTCGACAACCGCGAGGGCTACCTGCCCGGCGACAGCCGGCACGAGTTCAAGGTCTACGGGGCGAAGTCGTTCCCGATCCGGAACGACATGATCCTCGACGCCGGCCTCACCTACCGCTCTCGCTCCGGCGGCCCCACCGACTTCTGGGGCGCGCACCCCCTCTACGGCTCGGACGAGGCCTTCATCCTGCCCCGCGGCTCCGGCGAGCGGCTGCCGTGGGTCCACAACGTCGACGGCCGCCTCGGCTACTCGGTGAAGCTCTCGAAGGAGAGCTATCTGACCGTCACGATGGACGTCTTCAACCTCTTCAACTTCCAGGCGTACACCCAGGTGGATCAGCGCTACACCCAGCAGTACGTGGATGTGCGTGGGTGCCGCGACAAGGGGGTCGCGGACCTGGAGGGGCCGGGCGACGCGACCTGCCTGAAGACGCTCGACGGCGAGGCGTTCAACAGGGTGGACGACAAGAACCCGAACTTCGGCAAGCCGACGAGGTACCAGCCGCCCCGGCAGTTCCGCTTCGGCGCGAGGGTCACGTTCTAGGCGCGGCGCGCTCGCGAAAGGAAACCAGCGATGAAGATCCGATTGCTTGGTTGGTTGGCGGGGCTCGCCGCGGTCGCGGCAGCCACGTCGCCCGGCTGCTCGCAACCCAAGCCCGAATGCACCGTCGGCAACGCCGCCGTCTACCCGTTCGCCACGAAGTTCTTCCTGCAAGAGGGAGACGCCGATAGCTCCTGCGGCCAGGTGGAAGGGTTGACCGTCGGGCTGCAGGTGTACAACCCGAACTCGGGAGGCTATCCCGACAGGAACACGAAGCTCATCGCGCTCCAGATGGATCGCGCGGCGTGGACGGCCGACGGCGCGACGATCGAGGAGAGCCCTGATCGGAAGACGTATGCGATCGGAGCGCTCGAGTCGATCGAGCCGGACGACAGCAACATCTGCAGGGTCCCGACGCTGTCGCCGGCCGAGGTGCTGCTCGTCCCGCCCCCGCCCGAAGGCGAAGGCGGTGGCGGGGCCGGCGGCGCGGGTGGAGCCGGCGGCGGCGATGGCGGCGGCG
>NZ_JEMA01000898.1 GCF_001589285.1 Sorangium cellulosum
GGCGTCGCCCGACGACGCCGGCGACGAGGCGCTCGCCGACGTGGAGCGCCTGCTCCAGGCGGCGCGGTCGGCGCTCTTCCGGATCGGCGCGACGCTCGTTGTCGAGAGCGCCGACGCGCTGCTGGCGACGCTGCCCGCGCCGTACGAGCGCGCGCCGGAGCGGGCGCTCGGGTGGGTCCTCGATCTCTGGGCGGAGCTCGGCGCGCGGGCCGGCGCGAGCCCCGAGGTCCTCCCGCGCCTGGCGCTGCACGCGGCCGTGCCCGAGGCGCTGCGCCGCTGGGCGCCCGATCCGACCGAGGCGGGGGTGTTCGTGACCGGCGCGTTCACCGCGGAGCTCGAGCGCGCGCCGCACCCGGCCGCGGGCGGCGCGCTGCGCCGGGTATCGCCCTGAGCGGTGTGGCCCTTGTAGAAGCGCGCGCTGCCACCGCCCCTGTCACAGGCGGTGTGACAGGGGACGATGTGACAGCGGCGATGTGACAGGGGGGAGCTTCTCCCAGAGCTCGATGATTTCCTTGGCCGAGTCGCCGCGGACCGAGACAAGGAACGCGTTCTTGCCTTGCTCCCATGGCATGCGGGAAGGCACGTCGTACGCCATCACTCGGAAGCCGTTCCTGGCAGCGACCTGGCTCCACATCACCTGATTGGCCTCCGACGGAGCCTGGATGTCCTGTGCGTCCTTGTAGGTCACGACGGTGATGTCACCGCCGAAAACGGTCTGGTAGAAATCGAGCGCCGCTCGGCGCATCGCCGCGGAAATCGAGGTAGTTGGTGACGCTTACGGTCATGATCTTCTCCTGCGCAGGCTCAAGGCTTCGAGCGTGTCCGCGCGCTCACGGCGCGTCGGCGCGACGGGGATTGGCCGGCCGGTGAGGCCGTGTGATCGGGGAGGTGACCTGTCGAGTCTGGTGGCACGTCGGAGGGCTGATTCCGGAGGGCCTGTACGACGACTCCGTCGACCATCGACACGAGGAAGGCCAGGCCGATGGGCTTGCGCTGGACCAAGGTGCGGTAGGCGGCCATCGACGGGATGACCTGAGACAGCGTGCGGATGTCGGCGGACGCCGAGATCTCGCCGCGCGCGGCGGCTCGCTGCATCAGCGCGAGATGCGCTTCGGCCCGCGGCTGGACCACCGCGCTGCTTGCCGCCTCGGCGAGCGCCTGCTCTTGCGAGAGCCGCGAGGCGAGCCCGGTCATGATCTTGAGCTTGCGCTCGCCTTCCTCGATCGACCGCGGCTTGAACGAGCCGAGGAGGTCTCCGCGGAGCGTGCCCGTGTCGGGCAGAGGCTCGAGATCCACCTGAGTGCGCTTCATGTGTGCGACGGCGCCGACGACCAGCTCCGCCTTGGAGGTCCAGCGGCGGTAGACGCTCGCCTTCCCGGCTCCTGCTCGCGCGGCCACTCCTGAGCGCGTGAACCGGCCCTCCGAGTCCACCCGCTCGCGCGGCAACAGCCTTGACGCCCAACATCGAACGCGGCACCGGTGGCGCGCAGATTGGCCGGCACGGCTGCGGGAGGTTCATCGCGGAAAGAGAGGTGCCGCCAGGCAGCTGCGAAGGGGAGCGTCAGTGCACATCACGCCGCTGCGGCTACCTCGTCACCCTCGCGGCGGCCCGTGACCCCTCGCCCAGGCTTCACCTGACGCACTCGGTCCATCTCTACCTTGACACGTGAGCAGTACTGCGCAAAAGTTCGACCGGGTAGACCTGCGCTCGCACCCCCTTCGAAAAGAGGAGATGACAATGCCCATTATCGGACGACAGTGCACACGCGATGGCAGGACGCTCTGCCTTCGGATGAGTCAGGCCGGTCTGCCGGTAAATTCCGAGGGCCCCGGGCTCACGCTCGTTTACGGGTGGTCGAGCGAGGAGCGCCGCGCGCAAGGGCTCCCGGCCTCGATCCAGGGCGTCGAATTCCGCACTGACTCGGGCAAGGTCCTCTCGTTCGACCATTGTCCGTTCTGCGGCGAGGAGCTCGTGCGGAGCGCGACGACCGTCCGAGCGACAGTGGCGCGACGCACCGCGCCAGAAGGCGCCCGCGCCGAGCTGCCGCCGAGGGAGGTCGAGCGCGCACAGAAGGGCGTGCGTGCGATCGAGGCCGTGCCGCCTCGCCCTCCGAGCGCACCGGCGCGCGAGCAAGCTCCGAGCGCACCGGCGCGCGAGCAAGCGACGACGGGCTCGACGTCGCTGAAGGTGCTTCGCGAAAAGCTCGGACTCTCGCAGGCCGAGCTCGGCGGAAAGCTCGGCCTCGCGCGCAGCTCGGTCGCCAACTACGAAAACGGACGGTCACCTCTGTCGCGACGGATCCGCAAGTGGATCGCAAAGCATGAATCGAAGCTCACCGAAGGGGGAAACGGCGCAGCCCGCCGCGGGAGCGCGGCCGCGTAGAGGGTCCCGGGCCCAGGTCTCCTCGTCGCCTGTTCGGTGGCCGGTACCGCGCCGCTGCTCCGCTCGTGCCGCTGACCTACTTTCCTCGTCGGCGTCGTGCACCCTGCCTCGAGGGTGCACGGGGGAGCAGCCGAGATCCCGCGGCGGCATCGGGCAGATGACGTGGCTGATGACATGAGCACATGACGATCCCCCTGCGCCCCGAGGATGCGCTCGCGACCCTGCGTCGCGCCGGGCTCGCGACCCGGGTCGACGCCGCGGCCTTCGCGGCCGCCTGCGACGCGGAGCGCGACGGCGCGCCGCTCGACGCCGAGGTCGCGCTCTCGGCCCTGGCGTCGATCTACGGCGCGCGCGGCCCCTCCGAGGTGAGCGACGCCGACGGCGCGTTCGCGGTGGACGAGCACGCCGCCCCCGACCCGAAGGTCCTCGCGGCGGTGTGGCTCGCGTTCGAGCGGTGGCTCGAACATCCCATCCCTGTCGCCGTGGCGACCGACCTCGACGAGCTCGTCTCGTACGCGGGCGACATGTGCTTTCTTCGCCGGCACGCGGACGCCGCGGGGGAGGCGCCCTGTCTCTTTTCGATCGACGGGTGGCGCCCGCGCGACGACGCGTCCTTCTCGATCTATGCGCTGCGGCGCGACGGCGAGCCGCTCTATGCGCTGGGCCTGCCGGTCCAGTTCCACGTGCATCCGGACACGGAGGCCGCGGCCGCCGGCATCTTCCGCCTGGACGGCCTCACGAACAGCTTCCGCGAGCACGCCCCGACGTGCGCTGTTTGCCGGGACAACCTCCGGCGCGCCGCCGACGAAGGCGCCCTGCCCGACGCGTTCCGGCCGCTCCTCGGCGCATGAGCGGACGCCGGCGGAAGCCGGCGCGATCGCGAACGTGGATCGAGCGACGGCGGGCGCCGTCAGGGATCGGCGCCCTGCCGTCCCAGGAGCCGCGCCGTCACGCCCTGCGCGGCGTGGAC
>NZ_JEMA01000899.1 GCF_001589285.1 Sorangium cellulosum
GGGACGGCGACGACGACGAGGTGGATCCGAGCGCCGCGACCCCGGGGCCCTTCGGCGACGACGCCGGCGCCTTCCGCAGCGCCCTCCGGTCGCTGCGGTCGCCGGACCCCCCTGCGGTGCTCCAGGCCGGGAACTCGACGGCGCGGAGCTTCACCGTGCGATCGCGGCGCGCGCTGTGGTTCCGCGCCGCCTCGTACCGGCTGCTCATCGAGGTCGAGTACGAGATCGACGGCGCGAGCAACCTCGACACGATCGAGCACGTCCTCAAGGTGAGCGCGTCGCTCGGGAGCATGATCTGCGGCGCCGTCGCCGGCGGCGTCGGGGGCTGGTTCGCCGCGCGGGGCGGCGGCGCGCCGCTCGACGCGGAGGCCGGCGTCAGCCTGGCCGTGTCGCTCGTCCTTGTCGCCATGGCGGTCGTCCTGCTCGCGCGGAAGAAGGACGTGCAGCCCGTCCTCGCGATCGAGGACTTCTGGGGCGGCGTCGCCGTCGGGTTCCTGATCGCCTACGCGGGCCCCTCGCTCTTCGCGGGCCTCTTCGGCCTGCCCGCGCGGGCGCCGCCCGCGCCGAGCGCGCTCATCCTCGCGGCGCTGCCGCCAAGCTCGTGCGCGATCGGGAGCGCGGCGGCGCAGGCTTTACATCGAGCCCCGCGCCGTTAAGCACATCGGGAGGGGAGGGGCCGTGTCCACGCTGCGTGCAAGGGCGACCGCCGAGCTCCAGCGCCGCATCGACGTGCTCCCGCGCGACGTCGAGCGGTTCGAGGCGGCCGCCGCGGAGAACGCGCGCGGCTTCGGGATCCACGCGAGCCAGGTGCTCGCGCTGAAGATCCTCATGGACGAGCTGATCCAGCGCCAGCGCTGGATCATCGAGCAGCTCGGCGCGGATCTGTCCGACGCCGATTACGCGGACGGCTTCGGCAAGCTCCTCGTCGAGATCGCGGGCGCGCACGGGGTGTGGGGCGTCTTCTCGCAGACGCTCGCGCAGCGGGAGCAGCCGGCGCTCGCCCCCTCGCTCGACGCGGCCGATCTCGTGGCCGCCGACTGTTACCAGACGTGCATGAACCGGGCGCGCAACTGGGGGCTCATCCCCCGCGAGGGGATGCGCGAGCCGCCGCTGGTCTGCCTGGAGGCGCACTACGGGCCCGTCGCCGTGAGCCGCCAGAACCCGCTGCGCGTCCTCCGCAGCTCGCTCCGGAGCTACCGCGATCTCCGGCTGCCCATCCCGATCGTCCTCCTGCCGGCCGATCAGACCGAGTGCGCGTGGCTCCTGTCCGCGCTCTGCCACGAGGTAGGCCACAACGTCGATCAGGATCTCGCGCTCTCGAGCGAGCTGGCGCGGGCGCTGCTCCTCGACACGGACGGGAAGATCCCGTCGGAGCGACAGGCGATCTGGTTCGGCTGGACCCGGGAGATCCTCGCCGACGCGATCGGCGTCCTGCTCGGCAACGCGGGCCTGGCGCTGGCGCTCGCGTCGTTCCTCCTCGTTGTCGCGCCCGGGAGCCAGCAAGGGGAGCTCGACAGGCTCGACCCTCACCCGCACCCGATGGTCCGCGTCCCGCTGCTCGCCGCGCTCCTGCGGCGGCTCGGGGTCGCGCCGCTCGAGGAGGCGGCCGACAGGCTGGATCGGGAGTGGCGGGCGCTGCGCGCGCCGGCCTGGGTCGCGCCGTTCCTCGACGACCTCGGCGCGATCGCGGGGACGTTCCTGGAGAAGAAGCTCGACGCGCTCGGCGGCCGCGCGCTCGCCGAGCTCCACCCGGACGCCGCGGCCGACGTGCGGCGCGCGGCCCCGCTCGCGCGCTTCCTCGCGAGCGGCGCGCTCCGCCCGGCGCCCGACAAGCCCTCGTATTTCCCCTACCGCCTCGTGCCGGTCGCGGCGCAGCTCGCTGTCGCCTCGGAGCCGCCGCCGGCCGATCTCGGCGCCGTCCAGCGGCGGGCGATGGAGTTCTTCGCGGCGATCCCGCGGCCGCCGATGCTGGCGGGCGCGGCGTCGCTGTCCCCGCAGCGCGCGTCGAGCTACGCGCGGCTCGCGCGATCGGTCGACTTCACCGGAGACGGCGCATGACCCCGGGATCGGCCGCGCCGCCCTCTCGGTACCACGAGATCCTCGTCCGCGTCGCGCCGCTCTGCCCCGCGGGGAGGCCCCCGCCGCGGGCGACCGGCGGCCGCGTGTGCCGGCGCTACCACGCGTGGATCTACACGAAGCTCGCGCTCGCCTCCCTGGAGCTCGGCGACCCCGGCGCGGCCGATCCGGGCGGCGCGCCGCCGCCGCCCGAGGTGGCGGGGCTGCCGCTCATCGGCCACGAGGAGATCGCCGTCCACTGGCTGAGCTACGCCGAGTACCTGAGCAGCTTCTACGGCGGCGAGGAGGCCCTGCTCGAGCTGCGGCGCCGCGTCGCCGGGTCGATCTCCCGCGGCCTCCGGGGCATCTTGCGGCTCCGGCCGCGCGCGCCCCAGCGGCTGCGCATCTGGTGGTCGCCCGAGTCGCCCGAGCTCGAGGACCTGCCCTGGGAGATCCTCTTCCTCGGCGAGCGCCGCCCGCCCTGCCTCTCGCTCGTGCGGGGCGATCCGGGGAGGGTCGTGCCGCCGCTCCCGCTGCGGCCAGAGCAGCCGCTGCGCGTCGCCGTCGTCGACCCGACAGGCGGCGCGCCCGCCGCGCTCGCCGACGCGCTGGAGGACCTCGGCCCCGGGATCGAGGTCGCCTGGATCGAGGAGGACGACGCGCGCAAGGCGCTCTCGGCGGCGATCCGCGCGGGCTTCGAGGTGCTCCACGTGGTGGCCGACGGCGCGGCGCCGCTCGGCCTCGAGGGCCTCCTCGAGTTCTCGGGGGACGAGGAGGACACGCTCTCGCCCCTGGAGCTCTCCGCCATGCTGCGCGGGTCGAACGTCACGATCCTCTCGCTCACTCCCCCGGAGATCCCCCGCGTCGGCCACGGCGGCATGCCGACCGTGCACCACGCCTTCGCGCGCTTCTGCCACGACAGCGACGGCTGCCCCACGATCGCCGCGCAGCTCGGCCCCATGCACCCCCGCGTGTCCCGCGAGTTCTGGCGCGCGTTCTACCAGCGGCTCGCGGCGGCGCTCGACGTGGAGGACGCGATGATGAGCGCGTCGCAGCGCCCCCTGATGACGCCCGTCGTCCTGTTCCTCCGGCACCGCTTCGGCCGGCAGTTCACCCGGCAAGGCGACGAGGCGCGGCGCTCCCCCGCGTGGCCGACGTCCGGCGCGGGGCAGACCCCCGCCGGCGACGTGCCGCTCACGCCCGCGCAGGTGACCGCCGATCTCTCGTGCTCCCGCGATCTGCTCGACGCGGCGAGGACGCTCGAGGCGCGCTACGCGTCGCTCGGGTTCGAGTTCCCCGGCAAGGCGCTTATCGAGCGCGAGAGCCAGCGGCAGGCAGGCCTCGACGAGGCGCTCGATCAATCGCTGACCGAGGAGACATGAGGAACCCCGAGTTCGTGGTGGACATCGAGCCCGGCGGGGGCTCGCGCCTGCGGCTCTCCGTGCACGCGCACAACCTCGCCCCGATCGAGGACGAGCTGGAGCGGCCCTTCCCGAGCCTCCCGCCCGCGGAGCTCGACGAGCTGCGGAGCGGCTACGGGTCGGAGCAGATGACCGAGTCCATGGCCGATCTGGTCACCGGCTGGCTCCTCCAGAACGACCTCCGCGGCCACCTGGGCACGGCGGTGAACGCGGCGACCCAGCCCTTCCGGATCGTCTTCCGGCCGCACCCGACGGTGTTCCCGCACCTGAGCGACGTCCCCTTCGAGCTGCTCAAGTTCGGCGCCGACCCGCTGGCGCTGCACCCCTGGGTGCGGGGGATCGTCCACACGCAGAAGCGCCACCGTGCGGTGGCCACGCCGCCGACGATGCGCTGGGGGTGGCCCTTCCGCGTGCTGATCGTCCGCACGAACCCGAAGGACCTCGGCGGGTGCGTGCCGCCCGCGATGCCCCTGCGCGATCGCGTCCTCTCGATCGCGCGCGCGTGCGGGCTCGCCGAGGTGGTGGAGGTCGCCGTGCTGACCAGCGAGGGCGGCGCGGGCAGGCCCGTCACGTACGACGCCCTCCGCGCCGAGCTGCGCAACGCGAGCTATAACCTCCTCGTTTACCTCGGGCACGGCGACCTGCAGGACGTCGCGTTCGAGGGGTTCCCCCCGATCGGCGTCCTCCTGTTCGAGCTCGACGGCAGCGAGTTCGCCAACCCGATCCGCGCCGACCAGATCCGGAGCGAGTTCATGAACCGCCCGGTGCCGGTCGTTGTGCTCGCGGGCTGCCTGACGGCGGGGAGCGACGTGGTGCGCGAGCGGCTCCCGCAGTGGATGCGCGGCAGCCAGAGCGTGGCGCACGCGCTCATCCACGGCGAGTCCGGCGTCCAGTGCGCGATCGGGATGCGCCACCGGCTGGAGACGACGGACGCCGAGCGCTTCCTCCAGGCGTTCGTCCTCAGCCTGCTCAAGCAGAGCCCGGGCGACGTCGAGCGGGCCGTGCGGGCGGGGCGCGAGGAGATGTTCGCGCAGAAGCCCTATCCGCCGAGCTGGTCGGCGCCCGTCCTCTTCCGCGCGGCTGGCATGGAGCCGCTGTTCGACTTCCTGTGCACCGCGCCGACCGCCTACGACCCGCTCGACGAGCACGATCAGGAGCTGCGCGAGAAGGTCTGGAAGAAGCTGAGCGAGCTGCCCGCCTCGCTGCCCCCGGATACCCGGCAGTTCTCGAGCTTCCTGCTCGACACAGTGGAGTCGGCGTTCCTCGACCGCCGGCGGCAGCGGGGCGCCTCCCTTGTGTGGCCCACGCGGGTCGAGGCCAAGCCCGGCGACACCGTCCAGGTGTCCGTGCAGCACATGGGCTCGCTCTCCGTGTCGCGCCTGGAAGGCCGGCTGTCGTTCGCCGAGGCGATCGTGCCGCGCGCCGCCCGGCCGGGGACGGCGCTCAAGGCCGCCGGGCTGCGCGCGTACTTCGCGCTCGATCAGCCGGGCGAGGTGCGGTTCTTCGCGTCCAGCCCCGCCGGAGAGCCGGTGACGCTCGGCACAGGCCCGCTGTTCGAGGCCGATCTGACGCTGCCCGGCGTGTTCCCCGCCGTCTACGAGCTACGGGTTGACGCCCTCGCGTCCGACCCGAGACTGTTCTTGTGTGGGTGGAATAATACAGTCGTGGTGTCTTTGCCATGAGGCCGCGCAGCGCAGAGGTCGACAGGGGAGCGACCGGGCCGGAGGGCCCTCGGCCACCGCTGCTCGAGGCGCACCCGGAGCTGCTGGCGCTCCTCGACCGGTCCGCGATCTTCCGCCGCGTCGAGGAGCTGTATCGCATCGAGCTCGACGGCCGGACGCACTACCTGGTGCGGGGAGACACGCTCGGCTCGCGCGAGGATCTGCTCGTCGACGCGCTCGCCCGCGGCGCCGCGCCCGGGGGCGCCGACCCGCTCAGCCGCGCGCTCTTCCTTGAATTGCCCGGGCACCTCCAGGAGGTGATCCGCGGCGCGACGCGGTCCGATCCAGAACAACCACCCAGGGGCCAGAGCGCTCCTGGCCGAGGAGACATCGCCATGGCCATCACCGATCCGGTCACCGCACAGAAGGTCGAGGAGCTCAAGACGAGGCTCCCGACGTTCGAGCTCGATGGGAAGCCCATGTATGTCGCGGAGGGCGACCTCCTGCTGGACGAGGGGCAGCTCGCCGACTACGTGCCCCGCGCCGCCAACGTGGAGCCGCCGAACGTGCCCGCCGGCCCCGAGGGAGAGGGGCTGATCGGCGTCCTGCAAGACGGCAAGCTGGTGCGCTGGCCTCCCGGGTTCGTGATCACGTATTGCGTGCTCAGGTCGACCTTCCGGGACGAGCGCGAGTACGCGACGGCGCGCGCCAACATGCTGGCGGCCACGCGCGACTGGGAAGCGACGTGCGGCGTCTCGTTCCGCCACGTCGCCGAGCTCGACGGGAGCGGCGGCCGCCCCACAGAGGTCGTGTTCCCGGTGCGGCTCTTCAACGCGGGCGGGCGGTTCATCGCCGCTGCCTTCTTCCCGCACGAGCCGGCCCCGAGGCGGCAGGTCCTCATCGATCCTTCGTATTTCTCTCCCTCGCTCGGGTTCGACCCCGTCGGCGTGCTCCGGCACGAGCTGGGCCACGTCCTCGGCTTCCGCCACGAGCACATCCGGAGCGGCGCCCCGCCCGTCTGCCCGAGGGAGGACGCGTCGCAGACGATCGATCTCACGGCCTACGATCCCCGGTCGGTGATGCACTATTACTGCGGCGAGGTGGGGAGCCGCGATCTCGCGATCACCGAGCTCGACGTGCAGGGGTCGCAGCGGGTGTACGGCATGCCGCTCTCGAGCTTCCGGATGGTCGCCTGAAGGCCGAGGCGCGCGCCGGCGCGGCGTCGCCAGCTCCAGCCACCGGGAGTGCGCCATGAGCAGCCGCGGTGAGGACAAGCTGATCCGAGACGCCCGCCTCCAGGGGCATTACGAGGTCCTGTCCAGGATCGGCGCCGGGGGGTTCGGCACCGTGTTCCAGGCGCGCCAGGTCGCGACGGGCCAGATGGTCGCGGTCAAGGTCCTGAAGCCGGGCGCCCGCGAGGGGGCGGCCTCGAAGCGCGCCGCGCGCTTCCAGCGGGAGATGCGGCTGTGCGCGCGCCTGCACCACACGAACATCGTCCGTCTCATCGACTCCGGGCGCACGGACGATGGGCAGATCTACCTGGTGTTCGAGTTCGTTCCGGGAAAGAACCTCAAGGAGGTCCTGCGCGAGGAGGGGGCGCTCGATCCGCAGGAGGCGCGCCACCTCATGCTGCAGGTCCTCGACGCGCTCGCGGCCGCGCACGCCCAGGGGATCACGCACCGGGACCTGAAGCCGTCCAACATCATGATCATGCCCACCGGGGCGCGGCGGAACGCGCTCGTGCTCGACTTCGGGATCGGCGCGATCGCCGAGGACGTCGAGGCCGCGGGCGAGCTCACCCTGACGGGCGACGACGAGCTGCTGGGGACCCCGGCGTACGCGGCGCCCGAGCAGCTCCAGGGGCGCGTCGCCACGCCGCGCGCCGACCTCTTCGCGTGGGGGCTCGTCTTCCTGGAGTGCATCACGGGACAGCCGCTCTTCTCCGGGCGGCGGGTCGCCGAGGTGGTGTCCATGCAGCTCGATCCCGAGCCGATCCCTGTGCCCGCCGCGCTGCTCCGCCACCCCGTCGGCCGGCTCCTGTCGCGCGCGCTCGCCAAGGAGGTCGAGGCGCGCCAGGTGACCGCCGAGGGCCTGCTGAGGGAGCTCGAGGCGTGCGACCTGAGCGACCTCCCGCGGGGGCTGC
>NZ_JEMA01000900.1 GCF_001589285.1 Sorangium cellulosum
CTCCGCGCCGCTGTCGCGCGCGGGCACGGCGCGCTGGGAGAAGAGCGCGAGGCCGAGCGCGCCGAGCACCGCGATCGCCGCCACCGCGAGCACCGCGACGAGCCACAGCCCGCCGGTAGGGCGCGCGATGTCCTGGCGCGCGATGTCCTGGCGCGCCGCGTCCAGGCGGGCCACGTCCTCGCTCGCGAGCGTCTCCTGGCCCGCGCTGCCCCTCGGCGCCCGCGTGGCCGGCCGCTCGGAGAGCGGCCGCTGCCCCCCCTCGCTCAGCCAGTGCACGGCGATCGAGGTGCCGGTCACGTCCTCCTCGACGCCTTGCTCGGTCGCCCACAGCGCGAGCGCCACGCCCATGTCGCGCATGGTCCGCCAGCGACCGGAGCGCTCTTTCGCGAGCCCGCGCGCGATGATGCTCCACAGCGTCGCGTCGCCGGCGCCGAGCTCGGTGATCGGCGTCGCGTCCTTGACGAGGATCGCGGCCACGAGATCGTGGTAGTTGCCGCCCTGGAACGGCTTCTGGCCCGTGATCGTCTCGTAGAGCACGACAGAGAAGGCCCAGACGTCGGTCTGCCCGTCGACGTCGGTGATGCCGCGCGCCTGCTCGGGAGACATGTAGTCGGGGCTGCCGAGCACCGTGCCCGCCATGGTCACGTCGCCGCCCGCTGTCTCGCTCCACACCTTCGCGATGCCGAAGTCGACGATCTTGGGGGTGATGTCGCCGCGGTCGTTCTTCACGAGGAAGATGTTCTCGGGCTTGAGATCGCGGTGGACGATCCTGCGGTCGTGCGCGGCGGCGAGGGCGCTCGCGATCGGCAGGAGGATGCGGAGCGCCGCCGTGGGCGCGAAGCGCTTCCGCCGCTCGATCGCCTCGACGAGCTGCTCTCCCCGGAGGACCTCCATCACGATGTACGGATCGCGGTGATCGGACTCCCCGAAGTCGAGCACCCGGACGATCGACGGGTGATCGATGCGCGCGGCCGCGCGCGCCTCCTGCGCGAGGCGCAGCGTCGCCTCGGTCGAGTTGACCTCGCGGCGGATGAACTTGATCGCCACGTCGATGTGCAGGACGTCGTTGTGGGCCAGCCACACCATGCCCATGCCGCCTTCACCGAGGACGTAGCGCAGCCGGTACTTGCCGCCGATCACGTCGCCCTCGCGGTAGATGCGCCGTGTCGACCGCGAGGGCGACGGGTGCGGCGGCTCGAACGACGCGAGCGGCGGCGACTGGGGGGACGGATCGAACGACTCCGTGTCGATCGCGTCGGGGGCGCTCGCGCGCGGGAACGCCGCGGAAGAAGGGGAGTAGCGGCTCCCGTCCTCAGCCCGCAGGGTCGAGCCCGTCGATGGGGCGGGCGCGGAGGTTGAGCGCGGCGGCATGGAGCGAGCGTATTCTATCCGTGCCCGCCCCCTACAGCCATGGTCTCGCGCGGTGGATCCGCGCGCGCTCTCAACGTATGTGGCCAGCGCAACGGCGCGCGCGGTCACCCCGACGGCGCGCGGCCTCCGCGAGCGGGCGCGTCGTCGCCCGGGGCACACACGTCGCGCAACGTGCGAGGGCCTCGCACGGGCCGGTGGCCGGACTTGTGCTCCACGAGGATCCTCACGCGGGGCCCGATGCGCACCGTGAGCGGACCCCTGTGCTCATGGACGTCACCGTCGCACACGTAGTGGACCACGCCTGACCGGGCCTCGAGCACCGCGCGCCGCGCGATCTTCTCGAAGGTGTGCTCCTCGCCCATCGGCCGCGCCCGCCAGACGTCGCGCAGCTTCCTGACGAAGCCGAGCGCGGTTGTGTGGATGCCCAGCATGTGGAAGCTCTCCGGGAGCTCGTCGTAGCGGTGAAACGGACGGAACCCGAGGCCGATCTGGTCCACGGTGCCGGCGGCGACGGAGAGGTAGTCGCGGTCGGGGAACGTCGAGCCGTCCTCGAAGTGCACGCGGCCCTGCCAGCGCGCGGCGACCTGGGTGTCGGTGTTGAGGAGCACGGCGGCGCTCGCGCGGGCCAGGACCTTCGCGGCCCAGGTCGCGCTCCGCTCCTCGCTGCGGTTGTACTCGGCGATGAACCCGTGGACGCAGCCGGTGCCGAAGATGAAGCCGTAGTGGGCGCCGATCTGCATCACGTGGCGCTCGACGCAGCGCAGCGGGTGGCGGCCGCGGTCGGTGTAGCGTGCGATGAGCCCGGCGAGCAGGCCGTCGGGGCGCCCGCGCGGGACGCCGACGGCGTTGGCCACTGTGTTCATCGTGCCGCCGCGCAGGAAGGCGATCGGCGGCAGCGGCTCGTCCTCGTAGACGCCGAGGAAGCCGGTGATGGCGACGTGGTTCGTGCCGTCGCCGCCCGAGATGCCGAGCACGTCGATGTCGAGCTTCCGGAAGTCCTCGGCGATGCGGGCGAGGTCCTCCCGGGTGCGCGCGGTGCGGACGACGCCGTGGTCGCCCAGCGTGCGCGCGAGCCGGAACGCGGCGCGGGGATCGCTCAGGTTCTGGCGCGAGCGGGGGTTGATGATGACGCCGATGCCGCCCATCTAGCGCCGTCCTTTCGGCGTCTTCCACCGCGGGTTGATGTGGACCCGCATGACGTCCGCCATCAGGCCGAGGTGGGCGCAGTGGTCGGGCTTGTCGTTGCCCGTGTACCCGCGGACGTGGAAGTCACCGCGGTCGTAGCGCTGGATCATGTCGAGGCCGAGCACGTCGCGCCGGGAGGCCCCCCTCGGCTTGCCCCGGAGCTGCTTCACGATGAAGTCCGCCGTCTCCGAGGTGGACGCGTAGCCGGGCGGCAGGATGGAGGAGTGGCTCATGAACATGAACGCCTCGCCCGCCGCGGCGCGCCGCGCGAACGCGATGAACGGCTCGATCTGCGCGACCTTGAGCTTGCGCTGCTGCTCGTCGGCGTACCCCGCGTGCAGCGAGTCGAGCAGCACCAGCGCGTCGACGCGCTTGCCGGCCGGCTGCCGCAGGATCTGCTCGACGGCGCCGTAGCCCGCGCTCCACGACGAGAGGCCGAGCTTCCGGACGTACGCCTTCTTCTTGCCGGTCTTCTTCGCCACGGCGCGCTCGATGCTGTCGAGCAGGTTCTCGAACACGTACGGCGCCGAGAACGCGCTCGTGTAGGCGCCGGAGCCGATCCCGAGATCGATGCCGACGAGGACGGCGCCCTCGGCCGTCTTGACGAACTCCTTCCGGAGCGCCTCGTGGCCGTGGAAGTGGATGATGAGGTCGAAGCCGCCGCGCTTCGTGACCCCGCCGCGGTGCGGCATGATCATCTGCCCGATCGAGGGCGCGCGGGACCACCGGTCGTAGACGCCCCAGCCCGGGTCGGGCGTCATGCACGGGTTGATGTCGCCGCGGCGCTTCTTCGAAGGGGCGGAGCGGCTGCTCGTCGCGCCGGGCCTCTCGCGCCGCGCCGGGCTTCGCTCGGCGCGATCGCCCCCGGCCCTGGAGGGCGATGCCTCTGCGCCGGCGGCGTCCGTCGCCGCCGCGTGGTCGACCTGCTGAGGGCTCTCGACCTGCTGAGGGCTCTCGGCCTGGGGCTGGCCGCCCTGCGGAGGGCCGTCGGTCTGCGGCGGGCTGGCCGGCGGGGCGGCCTGCGCTGCGGGCGGAGGCTCCGGCGGCGCGCTGGCCTGCGGGGCGGCCGTGTCCTGCGCCGCTGCAGGGGGCGTGGCGAGCCACCAGGTGGCGGCGAGCAGCGGGAGGAACGCCCAGCGCCCGAGGGCCTGCAGAGGATGTCTCATGTCGGGTTGGCCTCCATTCCATGGAACGGCGTGTGGATCGAGCGCTCGGTGCGAGGGCGCCGCCTCCGCCCCTCCGCCGCGGCGCTCCGCGCGAGCCGGGCGCGGCGCAGGGGGCCGGCGGCGCTCCCCGCGCTGGCCGGCGTCACCGCGGCGGCGGCTTGCCCTGGTGGAGGGCGGCGCCCGCGTCGGCGGCGGCGAGGATGCGCTCCTCGGCCTGCGAGGCGAGCTTCTCGACGGCCGCGGCGGCGTCGGTGGGGGGCAGCGAGCGGAGGAACTGGATGAACTCCGGCTCGAGGCCGGGCTTGACCCCGCTCAGGACGAGCACGATCGGGATGGCGGGCTTCTCGACGTCGGCGAGCTCGGTGGCGCGGGCGCGCCAGCGGCTCCCCCCCCCCCCNGCGGCTCGCCCCGATCGCGAGGCGGAATGCCCACTGCGCGCCGAGGCCGATGAGGAGGCCGGTCATGACGCCGGCGACGAAGAGATCGGCGTCCTTGGGGGCGAGGAGGGCGGCGGAGAGCCCGCCGATGGCCGCGCCGATCACGATGCCGGGCTCGCCGCTGTTGTGCGCGGCTGCGGTCTTCAGGATCTCCGCGGCCTGCATGCCCGGGCGCCCGCTGCGCACCGCGTCGCGCAGCGGCAGCAGGGTGGCGAGGCGGCGCATCGAGGCGGCCCGCACGCCCAGGTAGCTGATGAGCAGCGCGCAGACGGTCAGCCCGACGCCGACGCTCACGGCGACGCGCCGCGAGAAGACCCCTTGCGGCAGCGGCTCGCGGACCATCGCGGTGAGCGCGCGCTCCCGATCGCGCTCGGCGGTCGCCTTGTACGCGGCCTCGGCGTCCTTCGTGGCCTGCGCGACCTTGTCGGCGGGGATGTCGCCGAGCAGCGAGAGGAGCTGCTTCGCCGCCTCGAACTGCTCGGTCTCCGCGGCGCCGGGCGGCGTGATCGCGGCAGCCCTGGCGATGGCGTCCCAGGCGGGGATCGCGCTCACCCGCGCCCCCAGGAGCGCGTCGGTCGCCTCGCGGCAGCCCGCCAGGATCTTGGCCTGCTTGTAGACCGGCTGGGCGGAGGCCCACGCGAGCTGCTTGTCGGGCTCGTTGGGCTTCGGCGGCGGCGGGTTGCGCAGCGCGCGTGTCCTCGTTGTCGTCGTCGGCGCGCCGCCCCCGGCGCCGGCGCCGGGCTTCTCGGGGTCGGACATGCGCGCCGCGTCCGCGAGCTTCTTGAACACCTCGATCTCGGCGATGAGCTTCTCGCCCGCGAGGGCACAGGCGCGCGCGGGGGCGATGCGGGCCTCGGACTCCTCCGCCTGGCGCCGGGCGCCCGGGTCGGGGATGAGCCTGCCCTCCACGGTCACGAGCTGGAGGACCGCCGCGGCGATGCACAGGACGAGGATGGCCGACGCGATGAAGGTGGCGCGGACCTCCTCGCGCCGGGTGTACTCGTTCACGCTCGCTCCCTCGGAAAGACCGGAGATGGGCAGGCCGCCTGCCAGATCGGCGCAAGGGCGGCGCGGGCGAGCGCGGACGCACGGCCGGTCCGGCACGGAGCGCCGCGATCGGCGTCGCGGCCGTTACGGCAGGGGGACACCGAGAGAGCGCGAGCCCGTCGCATGCAGTTCACCGTTAAACCAGATGCCGGACCGATACCACAGCGTCGCTCGCGATGGAGCGCGCAGCGTCCTCGCGCCCACGTCCACGCTACCCGGCGCGGCTGTCTGCGCGCTCTCTCCAACGCGCGCGCGTCCTGGAACTTGCTCCGCCCCGGGGCGCTTCGTGTAAGGGTGCGTGGACGCACGTAAAGGCACGTAATCGCGCGTAAAGGCGTGGAGAAGCGCGGAGAAGGCGTGGAGGCTGTCGTCACATCCCACAAGCCCGTCGAACCCGCTGTCCCGGCGCGCGCCGCGCTGCCCGAGCAGGCGGAGGCCGCGAGCCGCGGCGCTCCGGAGGCGACGCGCGGCGCGGCGGCGGCGCCCGGCGAGCCGTCGCGAGGAGCGAGCCGGGGCCTGTGGATCTCGTCGACCTACTTCGCCGAGGGGCTGCCCTACGCGATCGCGCACAAGGTGGCGGGGGAGTTCTTCACGGCCGCGGGGGCGAGCCTGGAGATCATCGGCCTCGTGTCGCTCTACGGGCTCCCATGGAACCTCAAGTTCCTCTGGAGCCCGCTCGTCGACCTCCACGGCAGCTCGCGGCGCTGGCTCGTGGGCGCCGAGATCGCGCTCGCTGTGATCCTCCTCGGGCTCGCCGCGGCGGCGGACAGCGGCGCGCTCGGTCTGGTCGCGGCGCTGTTCGGCCTGGTCGCCGTCGCGGCGGCGACGCACGACATCGCTGTCGACGGCTTCTATCTGCAGGCGCTCGACAAGGACGCGCAGGCTGCCTTCTCCGGGCTGCGGGTCGGGGCTTACCGGCTCGCGCTGCTCGCGGGCGCGCTGCTGGTCGCGTTCGCCGGGTGGGCGAGCTTCGGCGCGTCCTTCGCGGTGGCGGCGGTCGGGCTCGCGCTGCTCGCGGGCGCCCACGCGGTGCGGCTGCCGC
>NZ_JEMA01000901.1 GCF_001589285.1 Sorangium cellulosum
CCCGATGAGGCGCTCGCCCGGGCCAAGGAGCTCTTCCAGGCGGGCAACGAGCTGCGCAAGATCGGCGACTGCCAGCGCGCGCTCGAGCTCTACCTCCGGTCGCGCCGGGTGGTCGCGTCGGTCCCCAACACCCTCAACGCAGCGTTCTGCCTCGATCAGCTCGGTCGTTACGACGAGGCGCTCCAGCTCTACGAGGCGCTGCTCACCGAGTTCCGCGCAGAGCTCGGCGAGCCGGAGCGCCGGGGCGTCGTGTCCACGATCGCCGGCCTGCGCGGGCGGATCGGCAGCGTGCTCGTCTCGTCGAACGTCGACGGCCTGGTGCTCATCGACGGCAGGCCGCGCGGCCGGCTCCCCCTCGCCGGCCCGATCCGGCTGCTCCCCGGGGGCCACACGCTCCGCGTCGTCAAGGACGGCTGGCGCACGTTCGAGGCGATCCTGACCGTCAGGATCGCCGAGACCACGACGGTCGACGCGAAGCTCGAGCCGCTCGCCAGCACGGGCCGCCTCAAGATCGAGGACGAGCGGCTCGTCGGCGCCGATCTCTTCGTCGACGGCACGCTGATCGGGCAGCTCCCGTGGGAGGGCGCGCTCGCGCCTGGCCCGCATTTCTACTCGGTGCGCGGGGGCAAGCTCGGCTCCGCGCCGCGCGAGGCCAACGTCGTCGCGGGGCAGCTCGCCGTCGCCACGGTCGAGGCAGGACCGCTCGGGGAGGAGGTCCGCGTCGTCGCCCAGCCGCTGAGCGCGGCGCTGACCATCAACAGTGTCCCGGTCGGCCATGGGCAGTGGCGCGGGGCGCTCCCGCTCGGGCGCCACACCTTCGAGGCGCACGAGCCCGGCTATTTCGCGCGCACGCTCCGCACGACGATCGACAGCACGACCACGGGCGACATCGTCCTGCCGCTCGCCATCGACGAGAGCCACCCGCGCTGGGGGCGCAGGGTCGGGTTCTTCCGGCTGGAGGCGGTCGCCGGCTACGCCTTCGCCTCGTCGCTCGAGAGCGACGCCGAGCGGAGCTGCAGCAGCTACCGCTGCTCCGACGTCTCGCGCCCTTCCGGCGTCCTGGCCGGCCTGCGCGGCAGCTATCAGTTCCCGATCGGCACCGCCATCGAGCTCACGGCCGGGTACCTGCACCTCCGCACCGAGCTCGTGCGCTCGGTGGACACGACGTACGTCGACCCGCGCGGGGGCGAGGAGAGGCTCCCGATCCGGTACACCTTCCACGACGACCTCCGGATGGCCGGCGTGACCGTGGTGGTCGGCGGCAGCTACCACCACGAGCTCTCGTCGTGGTTCGACGTCGGCGGCGCGCTCGGGCTCGGCGTCGTGCTCGCCGAGTCGAGCGACGAGGTGACCGGCTCGGCGTCCGACGACCGCAGGACCGTCGGCGTGGCCGTGACCAACGGGGGTAACGCGGTCCGCCACGCCGCCCCGTTCGCGATGCCCGAGCTCCGGCTGCGCCTCAAGCTCGGGCGGCTCAGCGCCACGGCGGCCATGGGCGTCGGCTTCTTCCTCGTCGACGGCCCCCCCTTCGAGACGGGCAACACCTACGTGGTCGGCGCCGATTGCGACCCGCAGAGCCCGACCGTCGAGTGCGCGCCGGGCAAGAAGGTCGTGTTCGAGGAGCGCGCCCACGGCACGTTCACGATGTTCTTCCCGAGCGTCGCCGTGGGATACCGGTTCTGATCGCCGCCGCCCGCGCGGCGATCAGCGGTTCGCCTGGTCCCTCGCGGCGCGCGCCTGCTCGCGCACCATGTCGAAGAGGCGCGACGCGTCGAGCAGCGAGGTCGTGAGCCGGCCGAACTGGATCACGTCGCCCACCGCGACCGCATGCGGCTCGCTCTCGGTGAGCAGCTTGCCGTTCACGCGGGTGCCGTTCTGTGAGCCGTTGTCGATGATCACGAGCTGCCCCTGCGCATCCAGCCGGAAGTGCGCGTGCAGCTTCGACACCGAGGGGTTACGCAGCACCACATCGCAGTTGCGCGTGCGGCCCACCGAGATCTGATCGGGATAGGGGTTGCCCTTCGCCTTGACGATCTCGAACACCTCGCTCGCCGGACCGGGCGGAGGCGGCGGCTTCCGGTGCGCCGCCGGCGAGGCGGCGACGGTCCGGAAGGCGATCTGCTGGCCGTCCGCGCCGACCTCCGACACCACGAGGAGCAGGTTCGTCACCCTGCGGACGAAGCGATCCCGAGGCATCACACGCGCCAGCTCGATGATGTCCCCTGAGTCTTCCACGATGGGCCGAGTATATGCCGATCCGGAGCGCCGGATCCGTGGGTGGGGGCACCTTTGCTGTCTCGCGGCGCGCCCGCGAGGTGGGTCTCACGGTGTCTGTTGTGTGTCGGCGCCTCGCGCACATCGCGTCTGCGCAAGCCTCGCGCGAGGCGCCTTGAAGCGCGTCGTTCCGGCGGGCGCTCGCGCGGTGCTGTGATGTCGCGCCACCCCTGAACTTTGCCGCTTCACGGTAATTCTCTCGGTGACGCCGTGGCCGTCCGCCGGACGATGGAGCTCGAAAATGCCAGGACCTGGCGTACCTTCGGCGCCCATGAACGGACAGGTTCGTGGACGCATCTCGGTCAACCCGCGCGGCTTCGGGTTTCTGAACATCGAGGCTTCGCCGGAGCCGGGCAAGCCCGGCGGGGCTGCCGAGGGCCCGGTGACAGCCTTCGTGACGCCGCCCGATCTGAACCCGTTCCTCGACGGCGACCTCGTCGACGCGACGGTCGTGGAGGCGGAGCCGGGCCGCTACAGCGCGTCGCAGCTCGTCCTGGTCCAGCGCGACCGCTCCGAGCTCTTCGGGACGGTCGTCTCGCACGCGAAGCGGCCGCACCTCCGGGTCGATCGCCTCGTGTCCAACACCGACTGGCCGTTCAAGCCGGGCAGCGCCGACGACCTCGCCGAGGGCACGGCGGTCGTCGCGACCATCGAGGGCGCGGTGGTCGTCCCGGCGCGCGTCGTCGCGCCGGGCGCCGATCTCGGCATCGAGCGCTGCCTCGCCCGCAACGGCGTGCGCGCCGTGTTCCCGGCCGACGTCGTCGAGGCGTCCCGCGCCGCGGCGGCGGCGGTGTCGATCGAGCGCGAGCTCGCGCGCGGCCGCCGCGACCTGCGCGAGCTCACCACGATCACGATCGACGCGCCGGTCACCACGGACATCGACGACGCCGTCTCGGTGCTGCCGGCCGGCCCGGACGGCGCGCTCCGCGTCTTCGTCTCGATCGCCGACGTGGACGCGCTCGTCCCGGAGGGCTCGCCGCTCGATCACGAGGCCCGCGCCCGGGGCACGAGCGTCTACCTGGCGGGCCGCGTCATCCCGATGATCCCGGACGCGATCTCGAGCGAGGCGGCGAGCCTGCTCCCGGGCGCCGATCGGCTCGCCCTCACGGCCGAGCTGCGCATCGATCCGGAGGGCGGCGTCACCTCGATCGACCTCCACGAGAGCGTGATCCGCTCGCACGCGCGCCTCTCGTACGACGCCGTCGAGGAGTTCCTGACCACCGGCCGCTCCGCCGACGTGCCCGCGTCGGTCGCGCCGGTCGTGCGCTGGCTCCGCACCGCGGCCGCGCGGCTGTCGACGGTCCGCGCGGCGCGCGGCGGCGTCGAGCTCGACCGCGAGGAGGCGTACGTGACGCTGGACTCCGAGACGCGCGAGCCGACAGGCGTCGCGCCGCGCTCCGACACGGGCGCGCACCGCCTCATCGAGCGGCTGATGGTCGCGGCGAACGAGGCCGTGGCCACCTGGCTGGTGGCGCGCGGCCTCCCGTGCGTCTTCCGCGTCCACGACGAGCCCACGGAGGAGCGCGTCCGGACGCTCGAGCGCTTCGCGCACAACTTCGGCGTCGAGGCCGGCTTCGGCCCGCACCTGAGCCCCCGCGGCCTCGCGGCGTTCGAGGCGCAGTTCCGGGGCTCCGGGCTCGCGCCGGCGATCCGCACCGTGCTCGGCAAGGCGCTCGGCCCTGCGCGCTACACGGCCGCGGCGAGCCTGCACTTCGGCCTGGGCGCCCCGCTGTACCTGCACTTCACCTCGCCGATCCGCCGCTACGCCGACCTGGCAGCGCACCGCGTCGTCAAGCGCTACCTCCAGGGCCACCGCGATCAGCTCGAGGACGTCGAGGCGCTCGCGTCGCTCTCCCATCACCTGAACGCGCGCGCGCGCAGCGCCGCCAAGGCCGAGACGGAGCGGCACCGCATGCTCGTCGCGCGCCTGTTCGCCTCGCGCGTCGGCGAGGAGATCGAGGGCAACATCGTGGCCATCAAGCCGTTCGGCCTCGTCGTCCAGATGCTCCAGTCCGGCGCGACGGGCACGATCGCGCTGGAGGCGCTGCCGGGCGGCCCGTACCGCATCGACGTCGCCGCCCAGGCGCTGGTCGGCCCGGGCCGCCGCTATGGAGTCGGCGAGCCGATCCGCGCCGCCATCGCGTCGACCAACGAGGAGCTCGGCCGCGTCGACCTGATCCCCGCCGTCGCCCGCGGCGCCGCCGCGTGAGCGGAGGCGGACCGCGACGACGTGATCCCCGCGGGCGCCCGCGGCGCGCCCTGGCGGAGCGTCGCGGCGCCCTCCAGGCGGCGCCTACGGCGACAGGAGCACGGCGAACATGTCGGTCCCGTTCGCCGCGTGCTCGCCGAGGCCGAAATCGATCGACCCTTCGGCCGCACCGCAGAGCAGGATGACCCCCGTGTCCGCCGCGATCGCCGCGGCGTTCGACTTCTGGTTGCCGGCGGCGCCGAGCACCTTGCTCCAGAGGTGCTCGCCCTCGGCGTCGAGCTTCACGACGAAGGCGTCGAAGCCGCCGCCGGCCGGGAGCGGCCCGCCGCCGAGGTCGACAACGCCCTGCACCGAGCCGGTCACCACGACGTTGTCCTTCGCGTCCACGGCGATCGACGCGCTCTCCTGCGGTCCATCGCCGGCGAACCACCGCGCCCACACGGGCGTGCCGTCGGGGGCGAGCGACACCACGAACGCTGACTGCACGTCGTTGGTGGGGAGCGTGCCCGCCGGGCCGAAGTCGAGCGAGCCCGTGTACGTGCCCGTCACGAGCACCGCGCCCGACGGGGCGGCGTCGATCCCGGTGCCGGCCTGCGACAGCGTGTCGCCGTAGTCCGAGAGCCAGACGCCGTTGCCGCTGCTGTCGAGCTTCGCGACGAACAGGTTCGTCCCGAGCCCGCTGTTCCTCACCTGGCGGGACCCGATGGTCAGGGTGCCGTGGTACCTGCCGGTGAGGAGCACGTTGTCCTGGGCGTCGACGGCGACGCTCATCGCGAACTGGTTCGAGGCGTCTCCGTAGATCCTGGTCCACAGGACGGCGCCGGACGGAGCGTATTTGCGAACGAAGATGTCGGTGCCGCCTGCGCTGGTGGCGCATGCCGAGACCGGCGGCGCGGAGCAGAGCAGCGAGCCGCTGAAATAACCGGCGATCACGATGTTTCCCGCCGCGTCGACAGCGATGGATTTCAGCGTCTGGTCCGCGGCGTCCCCGATCTGGCGCGCCCAGCCGGGGTTGCCGTCCTTGTCGAGCGTGACGACGAAGCTGTCGAGCGCGTTGGTGCTGCTCAGCGTCGCGCCGCCGAACATGAACGAGCCGTAGAACGTCCCGCCGAGCACGACGCCATCGGTGGGCGTCAGGGCGAGCCCGTTGAGCGTCTCGGCGCCGCTGCCGCCGAGCCTCGCGCTCCAGCGGTGGGCTCCGGAAGGGTCGAAGCTCGCGACGTACACGTCGGCGGTGCCGATGCTCACCAGGGTCTCACCGCCCAGGTTGATGCTCCCCGAGAAGGTGCCGCCGACGTAGAGGTTGCCGTGCGTGTCGATGCCGGCGCCGGTCGCGCTCTGGATGCTCGGGTCGCCGAAGAGATCGGCCCAGAGCGGGGCGCTGCACGCGAAGCCGTCGCAGTCCTCGTCGATGTCGTCCGTGCAGGTCTCCCGCGCGGGGGTGACCTGGCCGCTGCATGGCCGCCACGACGTCCCCGAGATGTCGCACACGCGCAGCCCCGCCGCGCAGATCCCGACGCCGTCCGTCCCCTCGGGCCCGCTGTAGCAGGCCTCGATCTGCCCCGGCGTGCACGCGCACCCGGCGTCCGGCTCGTTCGTCTCGCCGTCGCAGTCGTCGTCCACGGAGCTGCCGCAGTCCTCGGGCCGGGGGACCACGGCGCCCTCGCACTCGCCGAAGCTCTGGCCGTCCGGCTGGCACCTCAGCACGCCCGCCTTGCACGCGCCGACGCCCTCGGTGTCCGGCGGGCCGGGGTAGCAAGGCTGCTCCTCGCCGGCGCTGCAGAGCGGCGCGCCGCCGCTGCCGCCGTCGCCGCCGTTGCCGCCGTCGCCGCCGCCGCCGCCGCCGGCGCTGCTGCTCGCGTCAGGTCCCGGGTTGAACGGCGGCACCGGGTCCGAGCATGCTCCCGACAGCGCGAGCACGAGCGCAGACCCGACGAGCGTCGATCGAGCGCGCAGGCATGTCCTCGTGACCATGAGGGGGCGGAGCTCCATGTTCGGCGATTCTGCCTTCAGTCGTCGCGTGACTTTCTCGTCCGCTGCCTGTTCTCGGGGAACTTGATGATGAACGTGGCGGGGGGCGCAGGGCTCGCCGCGGGGCTCGGCTGGTCCGGGCGTATCGCCTCCGGCTCCTCTCCCTCCTCGCGCCGCGGCGCATCGGTGCTCTCCGACGGAGCGAGCGGGGTCGGCCTGGCGCTCGCGCTCTGCGCGGGCAGGAGGTCGCGCTGCATCGCATCCTCCTGGGATCCGTCGCCGAGCGCCATCCACACCGCGATCGCGCTCGCGAGCACGAGCGCCGCGCCGCTGACCGCGACGAGGATCACGAGCTTCGACGGCTGCTTCAGCGGGGCGCGGCGCGGAGCCCAGCCGGCCGCCTGGTCGCCGTACGGCGCGCTGGCGCTGTGCGCGGCGGGCGCGCCGTAGGACGCGCCGGTGTTGTGGAGCGACG
>NZ_JEMA01000902.1 GCF_001589285.1 Sorangium cellulosum
CGTCCCGCCGGGCGTCCTCGCCGCGCGCGAGCGCATCCCCGAGCCCGAGCTCTACCGCCTCCGCGACGCGGCGCTCGCCGCCGCCGAGGCGGCGCTCGCGGGCGCCGCGGAGGGCGCGGACGACGGCGCGCTGGCCGAGGCGATCGCGCGGACGAGCCGGGGGTGAGCGGCGCGTGAGCCACCCGAGCGGCGAGGACGATCCGGAGCCGCGACGGGCGTAGACTCCCGCGCCATGGAAGACGCGAGCCCCCTGCCGTCGCGCGACGTGTTCCGGCCCCACGCGCTCGACGGGGCGCTGCTCTGGTTCCATCCACGAACGGGGACGAACGTGCGCTGGGACGGGGCCGCGACGCGCCGGTTGACGAGGCGGGCCCCGCGCGTCGCGCTGTTCGGCATCACCAACCGGTGCAACCTCGCGTGCTCGTTCTGCTCGCGGGACAGGGACGCAGGCAGCGCGTGGACGGTGGACGGGGCCTTCGACGTGCTCTCGGGCCTCGCGCGCCGCGGCCTCCTCGAGGTGGCTTTCGGCGGAGGAGAGCCGCTGGCGTTCGCCGGCTTCGACGAGCTCTTGACGCGCCTCGCCGAACGGACCGGGCTCGCGCTCCACTTCACCACGAACGGCACGTTGCTCACGGAGCGGAGGCTCCGTGCGCTCGCGCCGCACGTCGGAGAGATCCGGGTCTCCGTGTATCAAGACACGCCCTGGGAGGACCGGCTGGAGCTGCTCGCGGCCTCGGGCGTGACGTTCGGCGTGAACGTGCTCGCGACGCCCGCGCTGCTCCCGTCGCTGCCCGCGCTCCTCGCGCGGCTCGCCCGGCTCGGGTGCCGCGACGTGGCGCTGCTCCGGTATGTAGGGCTCGACCCGGACAACCACCTTGACCGGGACGGCGAGCGCCGCCTCGCCGAGATCATCGCCGACAGCCCTGTTCGAGCGCGGCTCTCGGTCTGCTTCGGGGACAGGCTGGAGCCCGTGCCGCGCCTCTTCGACGGGGTGGACGGCGACTGCGGGGCCGGCCTGGACTTCGTGACGATCACCTCGGATCGCACGCTCAAGGCCTGTTCGTTCCAGAAGCGGGGAGCGCCCGTCCGGTCGGCGGACGACGTGCTCGCCGCCTGGTCTGCCGAGCGAGAGCGGCTCCTCGGGCCCGCGCCGCTCCCGGGCTGCGCCAGGCCCGCGCGGCGCAAGGCACAGCTCTCCGACGGTATCCGTATCTGGCAGGGGTTCTCCGGCAACAACAGCGGCGACTGCGTGCTCGTCGGGCGCTTCGAGGAGCTGGAGGACGCCCGTCGCTATATCGACGATCTCTTGCCGGGATGGACTCCGGGCGAGCCGTACGGGGCAGCGTGGCGAACGCTCCTGGAGCGCGAGGGGATCCGCCTGGACGACGAAGAGGTGGCGCCGGGCTCGATCGCGCGCGTCGGGGCGAGCGTGATGCTGCACACCGACATGGCCGTGGGCGACGACTTCCCCTCGCTGCGAGCGCTCCTGTGGAAGCGGGGCGGACGAGCCGTCTATTCGGGCGTCCACGAGCACGATCCGGTGGAGCTCGTGGCGGGCCTGCGGTTCGAGGACGCGGCGTCGCTGGAGGCGGCGGACGTCGCGCTGGCGGTCGACGACATCGCCGTCCTCGAGAGGCGCGGCCTCGACCTGTACGGCCCCGTCCCGATCCGCGGCGCATCGCTCTCCGCCGGAACACCGGATCTGGGACCGCTCCAGGGCACCATCTCGCAGCTCGAGGCGATCGCGGAGAGGCACGGTGCCGTTCTGGCCGCCGAGCTGGCCCCGCTCCCCGGTGAGCCCCACTGGCCTGAGATGCTCGCTGCCCGCCCCCCGCGCGACGATCGCGCGCGACTCTGGGCCTCGTTCCCGGACGCCGGGACGGCCGCCACCATGGCCGATTCGCTCGACGGCAGGGCGGTGATCGCGGACCGCTACCTCATCGCCACGTCGTCGCGGATCCCGGCGCGCTACGGCTTCCGGATCCAGCGTGCCGGCGGGAACGCGGAGTGGATGGACGGCGGCCCGGTCCGGCTCTCCGCCACGTTCTGGCGGCGCTCCCAGGAGACCACGGCGTGCATGGCGCCCGAGGCGCTCAAGGTGGCGTTGCGGCCTTATCTGACAGCCGAGGACGAGCTCGCGACAGACCAGGAATGGATTCGCCCCCGCGCCACGGTGATCACCGGCGAGCCGGGTCGCGTGCTCCCCGCGCTCATCGGCTTTGCGCGCAGCCACGGGCTGGAGATGTGGCTCGACGCCGCGCCCCGTGACCGCATCGTCGCCGTGATCGCGCGCCTGAAGGACGACCTTGCGCGGGCGCAGAGGGCCGCGCGGGCGAAGTAGCGCGCTGTCGCCCGCTGTTCCGCGTTGGTGATCCGCGCCCGCCGGGATACGCTCTCGAGACATGGGGTCTCGTGCTCTCCTCGGAGCGGCCTCGCTGTGCGGGATCGCCCTCGCCTGCGCGTCGTGCCGGCCGGCGGCGGAGCCGCTGCCGGCCCGTGTGCGCATCTCGATCGACGGCGCCGTCATCAGCCCGGCCAAGGCGGACGGCCGTCAATGGGACGGCATGGGCGCTGTCGCGCCGGGGGCGCTCACCGCCATCGGCGGCCTCCTCCGCACGGAGCACCCGGCCGCGGCGGCCGCCAGCGTGGCCGGGTTCGCCGCGGAGGCGGCGGGATCCGGGACCGAGCCGCCGGAGCCCTTCGGCTCGGCGGAGCTGTTCGTGGGCGCGCGATCGCTCGGGAGGCGCACGCTCGATCGATCGGGGCAGCGCGACACGTGCACGCCGGGATGGGACGGCCCGCCGACGTGGCGTCGCGTGCCGCTCACGCCGGACGTCCACCTGAGCGGTGAGCTCATCGACAGGGACCTCATCCACGACGACTTCATCGGCAGGTTCGCGATCAACCACGGTCACCTCGTCGCGGCGCTGCGGGCGCGCACCGTCCATCCGGTCGCTGTCGACAACCAGGCCGCTGGACAGGTGCTGTTCGTCTGGATCGAGGTCTGGCCAGATTAGCCGGCCACCTCCGCCGGCCAGATCCGCCGGCTGAGCGCTGCCCGGACGGGAGAGCTGCGCGCACCTGCCACCCGGAGCACCGCATCGGTGATGCAAACCTGCTCGGCCGGTTCTCCGAAGCCCCCGTCCCGAGGTATGCTGTCGCTCGCCGCCCGTGGGACTCCGGGGCGATTCCCGAGCCCAGTCTGGTAACTGTTTAGGTAACTCGCCCCACCATTCCCCGGGCGGCGCTTCGTATGCCCCCCGCGCTCTCCGCCTGTTTCCACACCGAGCGTGTCGAGCGCGAGGACCTCGTCATGTTCATCAACGCCTGCTTCGCGTGCAGCGGGCAGGCGGAGTTCTACGGATCCTCCGGCGGACAGGTCGTCTCGGTCGAGTTCCTCCACGAGTACATTCTCGGCAACTACAGGCGCCTCTACGCGCGCACGCTCGCCGCCGGCATCAACCACTTCAACCAGGCCCTGATCGCCGTGAACCTCCTCGCGACAGGGGCCGAAACGCCGGCCGCCGATCGGCGCGAGGAGGGGCTGCTCATCGCGGCGGCGCTCCGGGAGCTCCCGCCGCAGCGCGCGCTCCGGGCGCTCCGCGCGCTCCGGGAGCGCCGCGTGAACAACCGCCGCGCGCGCTCCGTCATCCGCGACTACCTCGCCGGCCGGCCGGATCCGGCCTTCGACGCGGTCAAGTACCGCGCGCACGTCCGCGCGCTCGCCACGCACGCGCACCTCCGGCTCCCGGGCGAGCTCGGGCCGTTCCTGTTCGAGCCCGATCGTCGCGCGCCGTTCGAGGCGCCGCTCCTCGAGCGCGCGCGGCAGGCCCGTTACGCGAAGGAGGCGATCTTCGACCTGCCGCTGACCGTCGCCGAGGGGCTCGCCGCGGCCCGCGGCGTCTCGCGCGACGAGCTCCTGCGCCGCGCCGCCCCGCGCATGACCGAGGGCGAGCGCCTGCGGCTCCAGCGCGCCGCCGGGCGCGAGGACGTGGACCTCGCCGTCGACCTCGGCCGCGCCCCGCTCACCCGCGTGGCCCTGTACGCCCTCTCCCTGCCCGAGAAGGCGCGGCGCGACCGCCGCGACGAGCTCCACGCCGCGCTCGAGCGCGCCGCCGCCCGCGCGCTCCGCAAGAGCCCCGCCGCGCTCGGGCGCGTGGCCGCCGTGCTCGACCGGAGCTACTCGGCCTCCGGATCGAGCGAGAAGCGCCGCCGCCCGCTCGCTGTCGCGCTCGGCGTCAGCTACCTGCTCCGCGCTGCCGCCCGCGAGTACCACGCGTTCTGGACAGCGCCGACGCCCGACGAGATCCTCGTCGACGCGCGCGGCCAGACCGACCTCGCCACGCCGCTGCTCGACGCGCTCGCCTTCCAGCCCGACGTCGTTGTCGTCCTCTCGGACGGCTTCGAGAACGACCCGCCGGGCGCCGCCGCCGAGGTCGCGCGCTGCTTCCGCGCGCGGCTCGATCCGGGGCAGCGCACCTCCATCGTCCACATCAACCCCGTGTTCGACAGCGAGCGCTACGCGCCCCGCGGGCTCGGCCCGTCGATCCCGACCGTCGGCCTGCGCGACGCGGAGGACCTGCCCACGGTCCTCGGCTTCGCCCGCTTCGCCGAGGGCACGGCGCCGCTCGCGGAGCTCGAGCGCTACCTCGCGCAGCGCGCGGCCGCGTTGCTGTCGCGGCACGGCCGGCCCCCGGTCGCGGCCGAGCCGGCCGAGGCGCCCGCCATCGCGGTCGCGGCCGAGCCGGCAGAGGCGCCCGCCGCGGCGCCTGGAGCGACCTGATGGCCAAGGCGCCGGCCCTGCTACGATCGCTTGCGCTCCGGGGTCTCACGGCCACGCATGCCCAGGTCTTCGCGGGCGTGCGCCTCGTCCCGCTCCTCCGGGCCGCGCCGCGGGGCGACCTGCGCATCTCCCGGCGCGGGTACGACGACCCCATGGCGCTCGTCGATTTGGGCGAGGGCGCGCTGTACTGCTCGAGTTACGTGCCGCACGCGCTCGTCGTCGGGTGGACCGAGGACGGCTCGCCCGTCGCATCCTACGGCGCGGCGCTCGCGGGACCTGCCGAGCGCAACCCGCTCGCCAAGCTGGGCTGCGGCGTCAACCTGCTCCACCGCATGGTCCGGCGCGAGGCGCGCGGCGAGGACCCGGCCGAGCGGAACCGCCTGCGCCTCTTGCCGCAGCACCTCGCCATGGAGGGCTTCCTCGCCCTGCACTTCAACGCGCCCGAGATCGCCTGGTCCGAGTACTCGCGGCGGGCGATCTCGCGCGGACTCGACCCGCGCACGGAGGTGTCGCTCTCCGGCCGGGCGATCCCGAGCCTCGAGGACGCGCTGCGCGTGTTCGAGATCCACGAGGGCCAGAGCGGCCTCCTGCTCTTCGTCGGCGAGCTGCTCGCGTCGGTGTTCGTCGTGTCGCACCCCGACGACTACCGCGCGCTGCACCGCACGCTGATCGAGGACTTCTTCGAGCAGACGCTGCTCCACGCGGCCCGCCACAACGGCGACAGCCAGGCCTTCGCGCACACGTTCGACGCGGCGCAGGTCGGCTCGCTCGACGATCTGCGGGCCGCGCTCGACCGGGCGCGGGCGGAGACCGGCGCGCTGCACCTGGACACGGCCGCGGGCCTCATCGGCCGGCCGATCGCGGCGGAGCGCGTGTACAGGGCGGGGTCGTTCTCGCTGCAGCGGTTCATGACGGAGCTCGAGCCGGCGCTGGACAACCACATCGGCGAGGCGATCGTGCGCGACGACGGCACGCTGGAGTACGCGAAGACCTACCGGCTCTCCGCGGGGCAGGTGCGGCGCGCGCGGCTGCTCCAGCAGCTCGCCGCGCACGGGTGGAACCTGGACGCCACGGCGGCGGCGCTCCGGATCGCGCGCGACCAGCTCCTCCGGCGGATCGACGGGGAGGGGTTCGGGTACCTGATCGCGGAGCACGTCCTCAAGGCGGCGCTGAAGCGGACGCGCTGAGCGCGCTCGCCGAGGCGCTCCCGGCAGCGAGGGAGAAGGGCAGTTTGTTCTGCCGAACAAGCGTGTCTGTTCGCGTTCGACTTTCGACGCACGCTCAATTCAAAGGGCGCCTATCGCCTCTCTCTCCACCCTACCTTTCGGACCGCCACGCCGACCGAGCGCCTGCTCGAGACGAACATGCGGCCGCCGCGCCTGCCGCGTCACATCGGCTCTTGAAGGTCCTTGTAGCTCGGCAGCGCGCCGAAGTTGAACCCGATACCGAAGTTGTAGACGAGCCCCGGGCCCTCGAGGGACTTCATCATCGTGAGCTCGGGGTGGATCGCGAAGCTGTCGGAGGTCCGGAACTGGAAGCCGAGGCTGCCGCGGAGGAGGAGGCCGTCCGAGGCCGATGCCGCCTCGTCGTCGCCCGCGATGTCGCCCGAGGCGAGGCCGTACGTGACACCGGGGGTCACAACGATCGAGAACCAGTCCGCGGGGTTCACGCCGAGCATGACTGGCGCGTGCAGGTAAAGGACGTGCACGGAGACATCGTTGGAACCCACATAGAAGTACTGCAGCCCGGGATCGACGGCGAGGTCGAAGACGCCGCGGACCGGGTTCACCTTGAGATCGACGCCGAACGAGCTGAGGTTGTGGACGTGAGCGCCGATGTCGAGCATGTCCGTCAAGCCGGCCCGGAGCTGGTACGAGGGCAGCGTCGGCAGGAACCCGCTGGTCGTCCTCCGCGTCGACGTGGCCTCGCCGGTGTTCGGATCAACCTCGATGTCCTCGACCGGCGCGATGAACCCGTAGCTCTCGAGCGACACCGAGTGCGCGACCTTGCCGGGCGCCACGGTCCGCGGCGTCCCGTAGGAGTTCGGGTTGGGGCACCCGCAGAGCAGGGAGCCAGCGAGCAGGACGGCCGGAAGCGCGAGGAGACGAGCAGATGGCTTTTGCATAGCCGATCATCCTATCCAGGCAGCACTCCGGATGTCCAGACGTCGCTCGGTGTAGCAGCTTTACGGCACCAGGCCTTCATGCTGGCCCACGGACGCTGATGGCAAGAACGCGAGATCGGCGCGGCCGCGCCGCGTTGACAGCGCTGTTGATGCGCGGTTAAGTTGAATCGAATGTTGACGCCTGGGTGCGCGATGCGCGATGCATCGGCGTCTGTCACGATTCCCGGGCGCGTCGCAGGCGCGGTGACGCAGGCGGTCGGACCGCGGAAGAGCCCATGGCTTCGCATCGCCGCCCCCTGCGAGCCGCGGTCGCTGGAGCTGGAGGTGTGCCATGAAGAAGACGATGAAAAGGATGGCTGTCGTTGGTCTGATGACGATCGCGTGCTTCATCGACGCCGATCGAGGCGGCGCCGGGATCGCTCATGCGGAGGAGGCCTCGGAGTCCGCGCGCAGGGGCCGAGACTTCCATGGACGGTACGGGTGGGACGCCTCCGGCTCGCTCGTGGGGCTCGGCAGCTTCGTGGCGAACGGCGTGATCGTGTTCCACCGCGATGGGACGCTGACCGCCACGGAGTCGGGGAGCCTCGAGGGCGAGTATTTCACGGACACCTTCACGGGCACGTGGTCGCTCGACGAGGGCGGCACGGGCACGTTCACCACGATCGACTCGGCCGGGGGCGTCAGCACCTTCGACTGGGTGCTCACCGCCAAGGAGCAGCGGGGTACGGCGATCAGCCGGGACCCGGGGGACGTCACGCTGCTCAGGATGGAACGACAGTAGTCCTGCGCCGGCGCGCGGCGCCCGCATGCGCGGCCGGCGTCAACCCGCCTCGCCGGCCGACGCAGGCTGATCCCGCTCGAGCGCCTCGATGCGCTCGATGAACGCGCGCCCCCTGGCCGGATCCGTCATGTACACGAAGGCGGCGAGCCCCTTGAGCTGCGCCAGCGTCTCGCCCTTCCCGGGCCGCCCGAGCTCCCGGTTGCGGATCGCCGCGCGCAGCGCCCGCACCCGCTCGCGCGGGACGCGCGCCGCCGGGGCGGCGTCGCCCGCGTGGTTGACGACGAGGCCCGTCACCTTCTGACGGCTGCCCTTGCGCATCACAACGGTCTTGCTCGGGTGAAGCCGGAACCCCTCCGAGCTCAGGATCTCTCGGATCCCCCGGAGCAGCGCGCCCACCGGCGCGCGCGGCGCGCTGGCTCGCGGCGCGCTGGCCGTCTCCGCCGTCCCCAGCGCGCCGCGCGCGTCGGGCGCGCGCCAGGAGAGCGTGAGATCGTCGGCATACCGCGTGTAGCGAAACCCCAGCTTGCGCGCGAGGCCGGACACGCGCCGGTCGAGGCGCAGGCAGATCGCGTTCGTGATCGCCGGGGAGGTCGGCGCGCCCTGCGGGAGCACGCGCGGGCCGGTGGCCACGTACAGCGTCTGCCCGCGGAACTGGACGACCTCGCGCGGCGCCTCGGTCGAGAGGAGCGCCACGAGCGTCGCCGGCCCCTCGGCCACGCCCGCCTTGCGGAGCAGCCCGCGCACGCGGCGCCACGTGATCGTCGGAAAGAAGTCCTTGATATCCACCTTGACGATCGTGTCCGCGCCCGCGTGCGCGGCGGCGTTCGTGACGATGGAGCGGCTCGCGAGGAAGCCGTGCGCCGCGGCGTGGACCGGGAGCTTCTCGAACAGGTTGCGGAGCGCCCAGCGCTGCGCGCGCTTGAGATCCCGCTTCGGGGACGCGATGGTGCGCGCGCTGCCGTCGCGCTTCGGGATGAGCCACCGCCGGTAATGCGTGCCCGTGTCGACCTCGCGGTGGTAGGCGAGCCAGCGGAGCCGCGGGATCGACAGCCCGAGCGCGGTCGCGAGCTCTCCGGCGCCGGGGAGCTCGGGGAGGCCGTGCGACCGCGCGCGCTCGCTCAGGCCGGGGACATCGAGCCTGTCCGGCTTCGGGCGATCGCCCCAGTGTACGCCCGCGCCGAGGTGGTTGATGTGCGTCGCGAGGTAGGCTTCCCAGGCGAGGCGGCGCAGCGCGCGGCGCTCCTTCGCCTCGACCTTCTTGCGCTCCTTCCACTGGGCGCGCTCCCGGTCCGACATCGCCTTCGGGTCGCCCGTCGCGAGGGCGCCGCGGGCGGTGAGCTCCGCGAGCACCCACGCGTCGATCCCGCCCGCCTCCGCGATCGACTTCCAGCGGGCGACGCGCGCCTCGTGGGCGAGCCGGCGCTCCTCGGCGCTGCCGCCGGCGGCCGCCGCGCCGCCGGCGGCGGGCGACGCCGTGAGGGGGAGGACGACGGGGGCTCGGGCCTGGACGGTCGCGTCGATCTTCGCGGTCATGTCTCGGTGGAGGCGTGGCTGTGCATCACGACGAGCGCGGCCGGGTCCCCCGGCGCGGCCGGGATCCCTGTCGCTGCATGCGATCTCATGTCGCCAAGAGAGGCCCCGAGCGCATCACCTTCTTCTCATGGGGCACGGTAGCCTCACCGGTTCTCCGGCTAGACCAGCGCTACGGCGCGGGGAGAAACGGCGTTCGCGAGGTTGTCTCAGCTCTCCCCGCGCCGTAGCGCTGGTCTAGCCGAAGAGAACCAAGAACAGGCTACCTTGCGGAGAGTGACTGGCGGTTCCTCCNAAGAGAACCAAGAACAGGCTACCTTGCGGAGAGTGACTGGCGGTTCCTCCAGAGCGGCGCGACGCCGCTCCTACGCTCAAGGCGCGGAGGCTGGTGCGTTCAGAACCTCTCCTGGCAACACGACGAGTATCTGACCCTTGACCTCCTCCCCCTGCTTCACGCAGACGACGCGTCGGCGTCGACGAATCCAGACGATGTTAACGCATCGAGGCGCTTGAAATACGCGTCGCGCGCTTCGCCGTCCGTGTCAAACCAAATGCGCTGGTGGCGGGGCGCCTCGGCGCGCGCCCCCCACGACAGGTGCACGACACGGTCGTCCAGCGAGACACGATAGACCACCTCGGCGCCCGAGGCCTCGCGGCGCACATAGGTGCGCGTCTCGGCGCGGATGAGCGATCGGCCCTCGGCCGTCTGGCGCAGGGCGTCCTTCTCGGCGCGCTCGCGGGCGTGGGCGACGCGGAGCGCGATCATGTGCTCGCACGGACCCTCCCGCAGCCCGCTGCGCCGGAACGTGGGGCAGCTGCACCACGCGTCGGAGACGCGGCCCTCGAGGTCCATCGTGAACCGCGGCGAGAAATCGCGGTGCGCCTCGCGGTCCGCGACCTGCCCGTGGATCTCGGTGCCCTCGCCGGCGATCTCGTGCACCTTGGTCGCCCTTACAGCGCCGGGCGCGCCGAGCAGGCGGTGCGCGGCGGCCTCGCGGGGCGAGCTGAAGCGGATCTCGCGCTCGTCGACCGGCTCGGGGAACAGCTCGCGCGGGCGGTAGGCGCGGCGCGCGACGTCGTAGAGCACCCGGCCGCGCAGGCACTCGAGCTGGAGCGCCGCGCGAGCGTCCTCGGCGCTGCCGCCGGCCGCGAGGGCGGCGAGCGGGAGCGGACCGCGCTCGCGGAGCAGGGCGAGCTGCCGCCCGGCGAGCGCGTCGAGCGCCGCGCGGGCGCCGCCCTCGCGCGGCATCAGCGCGTCGAACGAGGCGGCGCTGGCCCAGCTGCTGTCGGTCCAGCCCGTGAGCGCGACGGTCAGCGTCGCGCGGCCGAGATCGAGCACCCAGAAGACAGGCAGCCCCGGGCCGCGGAGCTCGGCGCGCGCGCCCCGCACGTGCGGCAGGAGGCGCGACAGCGCGAGCAGCCGCTGCCGGCCGAACGTCCGGACGACGCGCGGCGGGCCCTCGTACGGCGCGCCGTGGCCCTCGAGGAGGATCTCCCAGGGCTCCAGGATGAGGCGCGGCGGCTTGCCGGGGACGAGCTCGAAGCGCAGGCCGCGCGGGGGCTTCTTCGCCTTGCGGGTGCGGAGCACGAAGAGCGCGTTGTAGAGGTCGATCGGGGCGAGCTCGCAGGAGACCGCGGGGAGCGTGGCCGCCGACTGCACCTGGAGGAAGCCGCGGAGCCACGTCGCCGGGACCTCGAGCGAGCGCTCGATCGACGTCTCGCACGTCTCGCGCCCCCCGCGCGCCGCCGCCGCGCCGTGAGCGGTCGGGCCGGAGGCGCGCGACGCGCCGGCGTCGAGCTCCACCTTCGTGTAGACGCGCAGGCGGTCGATCTGCTCGACGATGCGTGGCGAGAGATCGACGAACGCGGTGCCGTGGGCCGCCTCGCGGCCCTCGAAGAGGTCGCTGGAGAAGGCGAGCCGGGCGTAGGCGCTCTCGTCGCGCGAGAAGACCTCGATCGAGACCTCGTCCGGGTGCACCGTGAGCACCGGATCGAGCGCGCCGGACGCCTTCGCCGGCGAGCCGTCGCCCTGCCCGGCGCTCGCGGCGTCGTCGGCGAAGGCGCTCTCCAGGAACGCCTTCTGCGCCTCCCAGATCGCCGCGGTCGCCTTCTTGCCCTGCTTCATCAGGTAGGCGAGGTACGCGGCGCGGTCCCTGCCCTTGTACCGGAGATCGCTCTCCAGGATGGCCGCCAGCGCGGCCATGGCGTCGCGGAAGAGCGCCGCGTCGCGCAGGACGCCGCGCACGCCGACAGGGCCGCGGGCGCTGTCGAGGGAGAGGCGCACGCTCGAGTGGAGCGGGGCAGCGGCGAGCTCGCTCGGCGCGGCGTACCGGAGGTGGATCGGGCGTGCGAGGGCCGCCGTCATGCGTTGGCTCCGTCGGGGGTCTCGGGTTCTGCGGGGGCGCGCGCGCTCGTCGTGCGGCGATCGACCGCCGCCCTGCGCTTCGCGCGGCGGTACGCGCGGTACGCGGCCTTCCGCGCCGCGACGTCGGCCGCCGCCTTGTCGAACGCGATCGCGGCCAGCGCCTCGATCGCGCGCTCGCCGCCGGCGCGGCCGAGCGCCGCGATCGCGT
>NZ_JEMA01000903.1 GCF_001589285.1 Sorangium cellulosum
CGCGCCGGTGCGCGTCCTGGAGCTCACGAGCAGCGAGCGGCGCGTCACGTGCCTCGTGCTCGCGCACGAGCGCTCGGCGCCCGAGGAGGAGACGCGCTCGCAGGAGGAGGAGCAGGCGCGCGCGCTCGAGCGGACCGACGAGCTGCGCGCGCTCGCGGCGCGCTACCAGGGGCAGCTCGAGCTCATCGACGCGAGGTCGCCGCTGCTCGTGCTGACGAGCGCCGAGGCGGCCACCGATCTCGCGGCGCAGGCCGCCCGCTGCGCGCTCGCGCTGCGCGCGCTGCTCGGGGGCGCGCCGGTGGCGCTTGTGACCGGGCGGGCGGAGCTCACGTCGCGCATCCCGATGGGCGAGCTCATCGATCGGGCGGTGCAGCTCCTGCCGGCGCGCGGCGAGCCGGCCCCCGCGGCCGCGGCCCGGATCGACGAGGTGACGGCGGGGCTGCTCGGCGGCCGGTTCGAGACGAGCTGCGAGGGCGGCGCGCGGTTCCTGCACGGGGCGCGGGACGACCTCAAGGTGGCGACCGCGCCGGCGCTGCTCGGCAAGCCGATGGCGTGCGTGGGGCGGGAGCGGGAGCTCGCGGTGCTGAGCGCGGAGCTCGAGCGGAGCATCGAGGAGTCGACCTCGGGCGCGCTGCTGGTCGTCGCCGCCGCGGGGATGGGCAAATCGCGGCTGCGACAGGAGTTCCTCGAGAAGGTGTCCTCCGTCGCGGCGCGCGGCGCGAATGACGCGAACGACGCGAACGGCGCGCGGACCGCGCGCGACGCCGGGGGCGGCGGCGTCGAGGTGTGGGTCGGCCAGGGCGACCCGATGAGCTCCGGCTCGGCGTTCGGGCTCCTGTCGCGCGCGCTGCGCAGAGCGATGGGCATCGTCGACGGCGAGCCGCTCGAGGAGCGGCGGCGCAAGGTGCGGGCGCGGGTCGAGCGCCACCGGGAGCTCGACGTGGGGCGCGTCAGCGCCTTCCTCGGCGAGCTCGTGGGCGCGCCGTTCCCTGACGACGACATCCAGGTCGGCGCGGCGCGGCGCAACCGCCTGCTGATGGGCGATCAGCTCCGGCTGTCGTGGGAGGAGTTCATCCGCGCCGAGTGCGCGAAGCAGCCGGTGCTGCTGATCCTCGAGGACCTGCAGTGGGGCGACCTGCCCACGGTGACGATGGTGGAGGCGGCGCTCCGGAGCCTGAAGGACCTGCCGTTCCTCGTGCTCGGCCTGGGCCGCCCCGAGGTGCACGACATGTTTCCCGCGCTCGCGCAGGGCCGCTTCGGCAACCAGATGATGCTGCCGCCGCTCACGCGCCGGGCGAGCGAGCGGCTGGTGCGCGCGGCGCTCGGCGACGAGGCGAGCGCGGAGCTCGTGGCGACGCTTGTGGACCGGGCCGACGGCAACCCGTTCTACCTCGAAGAGCAGGTGCGGGCGGTGGCGGCTGGCCACGGGGCGGACCTGCCGGAGACGGTGCTCGCGATGGTGCAGGCGCGCATCGAGGCGCTCGACGCGGAGGCGCGGCGCGTGCTGCGGGCGGCGAGCGTGTTCGGCCAGGCGTTCTGGCCGAGCGGGGTGAGCGCGTTGCTGGGCGGAGCGGGGGTGACGCGGTGGCTGTCGGAGCTGGAGCGGCGCGAGGTGATCCACCGGCGCGGCCCGGGGCGGCTGCGGGGCGAGGTCGAGTACCGCTTCCGGCACGCGCTGGTGCGCGAGGCGGCGTACGGCATGCTGACCGAGGCGGACCGGCGGCTCGGCCACGCCCTGGCGGGCGCCTGGCTGGAGGGCGCGGGCGAGCCCGACGCGATGACGCTCGCGGAGCACTTCGAGCGCGGCGTCGTGCCGGCGCGCGCCGCGGCGGCGTACCTGCGCGNTCGTGCCGGCGCGCGCCGCGGCGGCGTACCTGCGCGCCGCGCAGCACGCGCTGGAGGGCAACGACCTCGGCGCCGCGATAGCGCGGGCCGAGCGCGGGCTCGCGCGCGCCCCGGAGCCCGCCGTGGTGGGGGCGCTGCGGCTCGTCCAGGCCGAGGCCCACGTGTGGCGCGGCGACCTCGCGCTCGCCGAGGAGCGGGGGACGGAGGCGGCCCGGCACCTCGCGCGCGGCTCGGCGCCGTGGTTCACGGCCGTCGCGCAGGTGGTCGCCGCCATGGGAAAGCTGGGCGATTTCGAAGGGGTGGAGCGGTGGACGGGCACGGCGGCCGTCCTGCCTGCCGCGCGAGGCGCCGAGAGCGCGAAGTGCACCTGTCTCTCCATGGGCGCCTCGACGCTGGCCTTCACCGGCCGCCTCGCCGTCGTCGACGCGCTGATCGCGACGGTGGAGCGCGCCCTCGACGACGGGTCTGCGACGGGCGCCGAGGTGGTGGCGGCGCTCCACCAGGCGCGCGCCTTCCGCGCCATGAGCGGGGGCGACCCCGGCGCCTGCGTCACCGGCCTGGAGGCCGCGCTGGCGGCGTTCGAGCAGGTCGGCGACCGGCGCAACGCGTGCATCACCCGGGCGAACCTGGGCTATTCGTACGGGGAGCTCGGCGATTTCGACGGCGCCGAGATGGCGCTCCGCTCCGTGCTGGAGGCCGCCGAGCGGATGGGCCTCCACGAGGTGGCGGCGGCGGCGCAGGCCAGCCTGGGGCAGGTCCTCGCCTACCGCGGTCGGCTCGCGGAGGCGCGGGCGGTCGAGGAGGCGGCGCTCGCGTCGAGCCAGCGGCTCGGCGACCCGCGCGCCGAGGTGGTGTCGCGCTCGTACCTGGCGAAGATCGCCCTGCTGGCCGGCGATTTCGGCGCCGCGGAGCGCGAGGCGCGCCTCGCCGAGGCGCTGGAGAGCGCGTCGCCGCTGCGCGTCGCGGCCACGGCGCTGC
>NZ_JEMA01000904.1 GCF_001589285.1 Sorangium cellulosum
GGCGAGGCCCTGGCCGCGCTCGACTCGCTCGGCGGGCTGGAAGAGGGCGAGTCGATGATCCGGCTGGTGTATGCCGAAGCGCTCGCGGCGAACGGCGAGCCTGGCAGGGCCTCCGTGGCCATCGCCTCGGCGCGCGACAAGCTGCTCGAGCGGGCGGCCAGCGTCCGTGACGCCGAGTGGCGCAGGCGCTTTCTCTCCCACGTCCCCGACAACGCCCGCACACTGGAGCTCGCGGCGCAGTGGGTCGGAACAGGTCGGAACGGGTCAGAGCAGAGCGCCGCTGTCCCACGGGTGAATCCGCACGGGACGTGCAATTAATGGCTGACAGAACAGGTGATTGGCCGTACCCTGTCCATAGACGTGGAGAGTTCCCGGCAGCGGTCGCCCTGAGCGAAGCGCCGGAGGGCGTGCTGTGATCGAGGAGCGCGAGCGCTCCTCTTGGCTCGCTACCGAGGTCTCATCACGTGAAAACCAGGAGTATGCTTGGATGCGCAGGCGTCCTTCTCGCGACCACCGGCTGCATGGCGCCCGAGCTCGCGCTCGATGCGGAGACTGACGGTCTCCTCTCGAGCGCTGACGAGCTTGTGAGCGGAAACGCGCTGAGCGCCAACGCGCTGAGCGCCAACGCGCTGAGCGCCAATGCGCTGAGCGCCAACGCGCTGAGCGCCAACGCGCTCAGCCGTGAGGCGGCGTTGACGCTCAAGGATCCGGGCGAGGGGGGAGAGCTCTTCCGGACGCTCGTGAAATACATGGTGAGCTGCGCGCTCGACGAGTCACAGCGCTTCAGCTTCTCCTGGACCGACGCCGCTGGCAGGACCCACGACGAGGTGTATCGCGGGGAGCTCGGCCTCGCCGACGCGTGGGGCAGGGGCCCGCTCGATCCGGGCGGCAAGCAGATCGTCTCTGCCTGCCTGGCGGCGCGCACGAACCGTTATGGCGTGTCGGTCGTCATCTCGATGCGCTCTCACCAGGCCCCGCTGCGCCACGAGGTCGGGCGCGAGGAGCGGGAGGCGTACCCTCATGTCGAGGGGGCGTTCTGGGGGGATCTCTTCGCGGAGACGCCGTACCTGCGCGCCTGCTACACGGGGGCGAGCGTCGAGCTGTCGCGCGCGGCGCTGCGCGACTGCGCGGCGGGGCACGTCGACGGGGACGGGGATCTCGAGGCCTGCGGGATGATCGAGATCGTCGGAGACTGCCAGGCTCACTGCAGCAAGCTCCACCCGCCCGGGCAGTACTACAAGGACTGCGTGGATCCGGAGTCGGGCAAGACGCGGTATGTCATCACGACGGGGCTGCGCTGAGCCCGTCCTTCACGTACGTCTCCGGACCTGATTGTCCAGGGCTGGACGTCGGCGAGATCGGCTTCGCTCGCATGCTCGCGGTGTGCATCGAGCGCTCACTGGACGAGGTTCACTGCCGGGGCGAGCTGCGCGCTCGCCCGCCGCGGGCGAGCGCTCGTGAACGCCGCGATGCGTCACGCGCGTTACTCCGGGTTGCGTTCGACGGGGCGGTGGTGCGGGCGGCGCGCGTCCGTGGCGCGGTCGCGCCGTGAGGCCTAGACTGCGCCCATGAAGATTACCTTGCATACCACCACCATGCTCCTCGCCTGCTGTCTCTCGGCGCTCGCGTCGTCCTGCGGCCGCGTTGATCCCGACACCCCCAGCGGGGCCGAGGCCGGTCTCGACGGCGCGGCGGGCGGGGACTCCGTTCCGGACACGGGGGAGGCTGCGGCGCTCGGCGTGTCCGGGCGCTGGACCAGCTCGGAGTTCGAGGATCCCTTCGAGGCGCAGCTGACCCAGGCAGCGGACGGGGCGCTGAGCGGGACTGTCTGCGGGCCTGAAATTTCCGTGGACGTGCCGAACACGAACTGCGGAGCAGTGACGGACGGCAGCGTGTCGGGCGACACGGTGCGGTTCAGCTTTCATCTCCCGTGGCCGATGCTCGAGATGCCCGCCGACTACAGCTTCGAAGGGACGGCGTCGCCAGAAGGCTCTCCCGAGCGCTTCGAGGGGCAGCTGCGCCCCAGTTACACAGGCGACGTCCCTTTCCACATCGCCTGGACTGCCTGCCCCGGCACCGGACGATGCCCCTGAGAGCGCCACGGGCGCCAGGCCGAGCGTTCCGGAGCTCACCGAGCTCGTCGAGCGCGCCCTCGGCGCCCATGTCGATGCCGCTGAAGACGACGAGCAGGCGTTCCCGCAGGCCGCCCGGCCCGCGGCGCCTCGGCCGCCATCGACGCTCTCGAGGCGATCCCCGAGCGGATCGTTTGTCCTGGCCCCCGCTCCTCGAAGCACATCCAGGAATGTGCGTTTGAAGGTCCCCGGCTGCCCGGACGCGCCGCTGCACGCCTTCGGCGCAGTGCTTCCCTGACCAGGCTGCACTATCCTTGGACTTACCGTGAACCTGCTGTGGCAGTCGTTCCCCATGCCCGAAGGTCGGCGCGCCCAGGCCTGGCGATATCATCCCGCCTACAGGCGACCAGCCCATTTCCACGACGAGCCGGAGTTCAATCTCGTCGTCCGGGGAACCGCCGTCTTCCGCGTGGGGCATCGTCGCGTCCTGATGGGCCGCGGAGCGCTGTTCTGGTATCCGCCCGGGCTGGATCACTATCTCGAAGACGCGAGCCCAGACATCGAGCTCTACGTGGTAGGGTTCCGGCCCGAGCTGATCGATGCGTTCGCGCGGGAGCACGGCTGCGCGCCGAGCTTCTCTCGGCCTCAGCAGCGCCTTGACGGGGCCGCCTTGCTGGCTTGTGCAGACGCCATGGCCCAGGTGCCCAGCAGCCGCGACAACCAGGCTGTCGAAGGACGGCTGCTCGACTTGTTTGCGGTGCTGGCCCAGATGACACCGCCTCCGCAGATGAGCCTTGGCCACCGTGCTGCGGCCCTGCTGGCCGATGCGCCGAGCCTCCGCCGCGACGAGCTGACCCGACGCCTGGCCAGCAACCGCGGCGATGTGAGCCGCAAGTTTCGCCGCGACCAGGGCCTGTCTTTGACGGAGTACAAGAACCGGCTGCAAACGCTGAGGCTCCTCGAGCTGCTCGAACAGGGCTGTAGCCACTTGACGCATGCGGCGCTCGAAGCCGGGTTCGGCAGCTACTCGCGCTGTCACCAGGTGATCAGAGAGTTGCTGGGCATGGCGCCCAGCGCGCTCCTCGACCCAGGCACCCGGAAGCTACTCGCCGACAGGCTGGAACCGTTGAGCGCGCAGCACGATCGCCGAGATCCCGGGTAGCTCGCGCACGCACGCCCATCGTCTCCGGCACCGCTGCCCCGCGATCGGCGTTCAGGCTGCGAAAACGCACAAACCTTGATGCTCGCCGTGCGGCGGCTGAGTATTCGCTCGGCATGCGAAGTCGATCAGCTCTCGCCTTGCTCGCGCTCCTGGCCTTTTCGGGATGCTCCAACGACTCGCCGGATCCGGACTCCTCCCCCGCCGCCGGTGGAGCTCCCCCCAGCACGGCGACGAGTGGGGCTGCCGCCGGCCCCATGACCGGTGGCGCTGGCGGCATGCCGCCAGAGATATCCACGACCGGTGGCGCCGGCGGTACCGGCGGCGCAGGTATGGGCGGCGCAGGTATGGGCGGCGCAAGCTCCGGTGGGACGATCGGCGCAACGTCGGGCGGCACGGGCGGCGCCGCTGGAGGTGGCGCCGGGGATGGCAGCTTCGCGCTCGCCTGGGAAGATCCGTTCGACACCGTCGATCTCACGCGCTGGGAGCTGATGACCCACAGCTGGGACGGCAATCTCGCGCAGTTTACCGGCGAGAACGCTGCTGTGAGCGACGGCATCCTGCGCCTTTCGCTGACGGCAGCCAACGATACCAGCAAGCCCTTCCGCGGCGTGGAAATGCGCTCTCGCGAGACGCTGACCTACGGGAAAATTGAGGCGTCAGCTCGGTTTGCACAGGGCTCCGCGGTCGTCTCTTCTCTGGTGCTCATCTATACCCCATGGCCCCCCGACGACTGGAACGAGCTCGACATCGAGTTCTTGGGCAAAAACCACGATCGCGTTCAGTTCAACCACATGGTGAACATCCCGCCCGCTGATCCAGCCACCGGCCACCTCCAGTTCCCCGAGCTCGTGACTCTGGACTTCAACCCCGCAGCGGGCTTTCACACCTACGCCATCGAATGGGTGCCCGGCGAGGCGCGCTTCTACGTCGACGGAGCGCTCATGCACACCGCCACCGAGGAAATGGAGCGCATGGTCCTCCCTCAGAACATCCTCTTGACGATCTGGGCTTCCGGGGCGCCAGATTGGGCAGGCCCCGTCGACAGCAGCACCGCCCCCACGCGCGCCGAGTACGACTGGCTCCGCGTCTACCGCTACGTCGGTCCGTAGCGTGCTCCGACCGCGGAGCTCGCAGGTTGCCTGGACGTTGGCACAGAGGGGGAGCATGTCTCACCCAACCCGAGCGCGCGGTGCTCGGCTCGGCGTTCGTGGATCCTGCGGGGTTCTTGTTGTTCGGCCCGCGCGTGGGCGCGGAGCTCGGCGGTGAGCGCTGGACGATGGGCGCGAGCGCGCGCGTCTTCCACTGGGGTCTGCTGAGCCGCGCGTTGTTCCTCGAGGAGGAGTGGTCGTTCGCTTTCAGCTATGGGGTCGCGCTGCGCGGGCGCTATTACCTTCAGCCCGCGCAGCGCGGCCTGCACCTGGGCGTCGCGGCCGAGCTCTTGCGCACCAACGTCGAGCACCCGGCGGAGCGCACGGTGGCGCGCTCGTTCTACGGCGTGCCGCACATCGAGGCGGGGTATCGCTTGCCTTTCAGCAGCTTCTACGTCGACGGCAGCGTGAGCGCCGGGTACGCCTTCCTGTTCGCGGCCCGCATCGACGATCCGCCGGGTGGCAGCTCTGCCCAGCTGTACGAGGCCGTCGACGAGAGCAACGTCTACGCGGCCGCAGCGCTCGATCTGGGCCTGCGCTTCTGAAGGCCGCTTCTGGGTACCGATCGCCGAAGCACGCCGTCCGCTTCGCGGGCTGTTGCGGCTTCGCAGGGCGCGGTCCGATGCGCTCCCGTCAATGTCCGTGCGGATCGAAGTAGGCCTGCAGGGTGCCTGCCCCCGCTTGGAGCAGAGCGGCCTGCTTGAAGTAATCGCGTGCTTTACCGCGCTCGCTCGTGTTCATCATGGCGACGGCCAGGTTGTGGTACGTGTTCGCGTCGGCGGACCCGAGTCGCTCGGCACGTCGCAGCTCTGTCAGCGCCTCGCTGTGCCGCCCCGCGTCGGACAGCACGGCGCCGAGCGACGTCAAGGCATCGATGCAGTCCGGTTCCGCTTCGAGGTGTGCACGCAGCAGGCGCTCAGCCCGGTCGAGCGCGGACGTCCACTGCGCTGGATCCCTCCACGCTGCCTCATGGAGGCGCGACACTTCTGCAGCCAACGTCGGGGCCATGCGCCTGCTCAAGGCGCCGGCGTTCCGTTGCGAGCGCCAGCGCGACGGCGAGGCCGGCGCGACAAGCCCCTTCGCCGCAACGCCATGCTGGGCGGTCCGCTATTCGTTGGCATCCACAAGCTCGCTCCAGAACCGGATCCTGCGCGTTCCTTCGCGGACGGCGTCGACGTGAGGTATCCGATGGAATTCGTGCCGCAGGTACGTCGCCAGCTCGCTGCCGTAGTAAATGATGTCGGTCTGGTAGACTGAAAATATGGGGTTTCCGGCGAGCGCTGGCTCCGCCGGGATGTAGCGGTGTCCCGCGATCGGAATCAGGCGGGGCGCCTCCGCGACGATGGCCCGCGCGATCCGTATCGCCTCCTGCAGCTCCGAGGGCCGAGCGCCCCACGCGTCCAACCAGAACGCGTTGTTGCCGATATCGAACGCCATGCCTTCGAATGGCCAGTCGAGCTGCCGACGGATATCCGTCGAGTCTGGCCCCCGCCAGTCGGGAAAGCGCCCGCCGACCGGGAGGCCTTCCGAAAGGAAGGAGCGCAGATCCGGCGGAAACCTGGCGCCGATGACGGACTCGGCTCGGTCGAGCTCGGCTTCCGTCAAACCGGGCGCAACCGTGACGCCCGCGTCGGTCAAGATCTGGTGTTCCGCTCGCCAAACCATCCGCGTTCCCCGCATGTCCCTCCCCGGTTCATCGCGGGTAGGCAGCGTAGCCGGCGTTGATCCTCGGCGTCAACCGCAACAGGGCCGTGCGCGCCAGGACGCTCACCGAAGCAGGCATACGTCGAGATGCCCCTCTCCGTGCTCCCTTCACGTGCTGTTCGGTGAAGCGGTCGAGGTCGCGGGGTTCCACGCGTCAACCTGTTGGCGACGGCGGGCCGCGCCCGCTCTCGTCCACGTCCACGGGATCAGGGGCCTCGCCGGGGTGGAGGCGCGAGCCTCCGTCGCCCTGGCGATGGAGGAGGCTGCAGCCTCCATCGCCGGGGCGAGCGGCGGCCGGCTCCAGGGCCCGCGTCGCGAATCTGCGCCGCGAGCGCGTCGAACGCTCGGGGGCGCGCAGCGGATCGTCGTGGGCATGCTCCCTGCTCCTTGGTCGGGCACGGGCGCGGCCGGAGAGGCCGGCCTACCCAGGGAGTCGCACCATGAAGATTGCTGCATATCATGTCGGTCTCGGTCTCATCACCTTCTCGATGGTCACGGGCTGCGTGGTGGCCGATGACGGCAGCCTCGGAGATGAAGACACGGCGGAGGGCGCCGAGGCGCTCGGGGGAAACCCTGACCCGTGCGCGACGGGGACCCTCCCGAACTTCACCAGCGCGCAGCTCACCGAGGTCGGAGCAAGCGAGTCGTACACCCGCTCCTACCAGTGGATCGACAGCATCTGTCCGGCCAGCGGGCAAGATCGCGCGACGACGATCGTGGACTTCCCTGTGCCCGGCTATTACCAGCACCAGATCCCGGAGACGTACAGCTTCTCCGTGCGGCCGTCCTTCTGGGCTTCCTCTTCCACCTCGTGGAGCGGCGCGTCGCAGGCGATGAGCGACTGCGCGAACACCAGGATGGCGACGCGCGTGCAGCGCTGGGACTCGGCCACGGGCCAGTTCGTGCAGCTCACGTACAAGGAGCAGGCGGGCGCGTGGGTCTGGGACAACCCGATCTCAGGCCGCGGGCACTGCTCGACCCCGGCGTTCCTCTACTACCACGAGAACTACGGGACTGCGCAGCAGGTCGCGACGGCCAAGTACCGCGTTCGCACCTGGGCCAAGCAGTCCGACGACTCCCACGCGACCGTCTGGATCACCGGGGCTCACACGGGCCTGTAGTCCTGCGGCGCCGCGGCTCCAGACGGGCCGACACGGCGCCTGCAGCCGGCCAGAGGGAGCGCGCGCCGCACCCACGAAGCCGAAGCCCGCGTCGACGTCGAGGCCCCTGGCGCCCGGCGAGACGTCGGACGGCAGGGAAGACGCGGAAGCGGCGCAGCGGGCGAAACGCGGAGCCCGCGCGCAGGCAGGTCAGGCGTCGTTCCCCGACGCCCGCCGCCATCGATCCTCGCGCCGCGCGGCGCGCCCCTCGCGCTCCAGCTTCACGAGGTGCGCCTCCAGGCTCAGCCGCGCGAGCGGCCAGATCGCCGGCGCCGTGTCCGCATAGGCGACCGGCAGGAGCCCCTCGAGCGCCGCGCCCCCCTCGCCGGCCCCCTCGAGCGCCTCGAGCACCCGCTGCTCCCTTGCCATCCGGTGCGCGACATACCGCCGGAACAGCGCCTCGGGCTCCTCGATCGGCGCGCCGTGCGCGGGCAGCACGACCCGGGCGCCGAGCGCCGCGAGCCGCTCGAGCTGCGCCAGGTACACCGCCATGTCGCCCTCCCGTGGGTCGATCAGGATCGTCCCCACGCCGGCCACCATGTCGCCGCAGACCAGGGCGCCTTGCGCCTCGTCGAGGAAGCAGAGGTGATCGGGCGCGTGCCCCGGCGTGTGGAGCACGCGGATCTCCATCGGCTCCGGCCCGCCGAGCCGCACGACGTCGCCGTCGGCCAGCCGGCGCGCGATCGGCACGCCGGGCAGGCGCGGGGCCGCCTCGGCGTGGGCCCAGACCGGCACGCCGAGCTCGGCCGCGAAGAAGCGCGCGCCCCCGACGTGGTCGGCGTGGTGGTGGGTCACCGCGATCGCCGCGATCGTCCGCCCCTGGGCGGCGAAGCCGCGCGCCCACGCGAGCCACTCGCGGCGCTCGTCCTCGTACGGCGTGGCCGGCTCGACGAGCAGCACCTCGCGGCCGCCGAGCGCGTAGCTGTTCGTGTGCGTGGCGGGGGGCAAGGTCGGCGTGCGCGCGGCGAAGGCTTCAACGTTGCGCACGTCGCGCACGTCACCCGCGCGGAGCGCGACAGGTCGCGGCCGGATCACCGCTCGACGACGACGGCCAGCGCCTCGCCGCCGCCGATGCAGAGCGTCGCCAGGCCGCGCTTCGCGTTCCGGTCCTTCATCGCGAAGAGCAGCGTGGTCAGGATGCGGGCGCCGCTCGCGCCGATCGGGTGGCCGAGCGCGACCGCGCCGCCGCGGACGTTCACCTTCTGGGCGTCGATCCCGGCGAGCTTGTTCACGGCGAGCGCCACCACCGCGAACGCCTCGTTCACCTCGAACAGGTCGATCGTGTCCGCGGTGAGCCCGAGCTTCTTCGTCGTGTTCGCGATCGCCGCGGCCGGCGCCGTCGTGAACCACTCGGGCGCCTGCGCGGCGCCGCCGTAGCCGACGATCCGCGCGAGCGGCGTCAGCTTGTGCTCCTTGACCGCCCGCTCGCTCGCCAGGACGAGCGCGCTCGCGCCGTCGTTGATCGACGAGGCGTTGGCCGCGGTGATCGTCCCGTCCTTCTGGAACGCGGGCTTCAGCGACGCGAACTTCTCGGGCTTGCCGGCCGGCGGCCCCTCGTCGTCCTTCACGACGACGGCGTCGCCCTTCTTCTGCGGGACGGAGACCGGCGCGATCTCCGCGGCGAAGAGCCCCTCGCGCTGCGCGGCGAGCGCCCGGCGGAAGCTCTCCCTCGCATACTCGTCCTGCGCCTCGCGCGAGAAGCCGTGCTCCCTGGCGCACGCCTCGCCCGCGGTGCCCATGTGGAAGTTGCCGTACGGGTCCCAGAGGCCGTCATGGATCATGCCGTCCACGAGCTTGCCGTCGCCCATGCGGTAGCCGGTGCGCGCCTGCGGCAGGTAGTAGGGCACGTTCGACATCGACTCCATGCCGCCGGCGACCACCACGTCCGCGTCGCCGAGCGCCACCGTCTTGGCGCCGAAGATGACGGCCTGGAGCCCCGAGCCGCAGACCTTGCTCACCGTTGTCGCCGGGACCTTGCTCGGGATGCCGGCGTAGATGGCGGCCTGCCGGGCGGGGGCCTGCCCGACGCCCGCGGAGAGGACGTTGCCCAGGAAGACCTCCTCGATGGCGTCCGGAGAGAGCTTGGCCCGCTGAAGGGCCGCCCGGATGGCGACCTCGCCCAGCCGCGGGGCGGGCAAGGGGGAGAGCGCGCCCTGGAACGCGCCGATCGGCGTCCGGGCCGCTGCGACGATGTACACGGGGACGGGTAGGGTCATGATTTCCTCCAGCGGCGCCGGCGCCGTCTCATTCGATGACGCCGTCGAGGGCGTCTCACGAATGTGCCTTTGGTACCTCGGTTGACCTGTGGGGGCAAGCCGGCCCAGGACGCCCCGCCGCCTGCGCGGTCCCTCACAGTTCACGACAGCTCGCGCCGTTTCACAGGGCGCGCGGAGAGAACGCGGAAAGCCTTGAATTCTCCATGGCCGGGCTCGTGCAAAGCCGCCCTGGCATGGCTGAGACGGTGTGCTCGGAAGCGCCGGGCCGCGCCGGCGTGGCGCGCCTCACGGCGCTGCTCGCCGAGCTCGACGAGCGAAATCTCGACAATGTGACCCGCACGGAGAGCTACCTCGAGCTCTATGCGCTCACCCGCGCCCATCCGCCGGATCTGCCCTGGCTGCTCATGGCGCACCTCGTGTCGCGCAACGCGGGCGCCCTGATGACCGACGTCGCGGTCGTCCTCGACCGCGGCGACGGCGTGATCGCCCCGGCCGCGCTGCGAGAGCTCTTCCTCTTCCTGGAGCGCGCCAATCACCTCATCTTCTTCGATGCCTGGTATCATGTGCTCCACCACCTGCTCGGCCGGAGCGCCGATCTCGCGCCCGGCCGGTGCTCGCGTTTCGTCCGCGAGGCGTGGGCCCGGCACGAGGGCGCGCGGCGGGCCGGCCAGCCGCACCACGCCCTCGAGCGCGCGCTCGTGCGAGACCTCGTGACGAACGAGCAGAACTTCATCGAGCGCCGCGTCGTGCACCACCCCCGGTTCCCGATCGCGCGGGCGCTCGTCGCGCTCGCCGAGGCGCTCGGGCAGGAGGCCCCTGTCGTGCTGCCGTGCACGCAGGCGTCGATCCAGGTCGGCGGCTTCGCGATCCTCGGGCGGCGCATCCGCGCCGGGATGCGGATCTTCGAGGCCATGGCCGACCGCGCGACGCGCGACGCGATGTACGACTGGGCGCGGCGGCACCCGCACGACGGCTCGCGGCTGCCCTGCGACGCCGCGCGCGGCGTCGCAGGGCGGCCGCGGCTCAGGGACGCGTGGCCCGCCCACGCCGTGCGGGCGCTCTGGGACGGGATTCATGCCCCGCCCGAGCCGGACCCGGGCTGGCCCTGAGCGCTCGCCGCCCTGCCGGGGCCGGGGGGGTCGACTCGCCGGCTCGGGCCCGCGCGCCAGGCCGACGCCTTGTGGTGCGCCGGCGACGGCCCGTGTATCGTGCTCGCCCCGCGGGGGGAGGGGGGCAGTCCTCCTCGCCTCCGGACGGACAAGGAGCGAGCGAGCGATGTTGAATGCAGGCGATCGTGCCCCGGATTTCTCTCTCGAGAGCGACGGCGGCGAGACGGTGAGCCTCGCCGATTTTCCGGGCAAGACGGTCGTCCTCTACTTCTATCCAAAGGACGACACGCCCGGCTGCACGCGGGAGGCGCAGGCGTTCTCCGAGGCCCTCCACGCGTTCACCGAGGCCGGCGCCGTGGTGCTCGGCGTCTCGCGCGACTCGGTCGAGCGCCACCGGAAGTTCAGGGCCAAATACGATCTCGGGGTGACGCTGCTCAGCGATCCGGATCTCACCGCGCACGAGGCCTACAGCGCCTACGGCGAGAAGACGATGTATGGCAAGAAGGTGATGGGCACGATCCGGAGCACCTTCATCATCGGCCCCGACCGCACGGTGAAGCACATCTTCAGCGGCGTGAAGGTCGACGGCCACGCGGACGCGGTGCTCGCGCTCGTGCGCGGCGGCGGCGCGCCCGAGCCCGCGAAGACCGCGGCCAAGGCGCCTGCGAAGAGAGGCGCGGTGAAGGCGCCGGCAAAGCCCGTTGCCAAGCCCCGATAACGGCCGCCCGGACGGGCGGACAACCACGCAGCCGACTCACGGCGTACTCGTGATCGCGCGCGGCGATCGCCTGATTGAGGCCGTCGCGAGGGCATCCCGCGCGGCCGCCTGCGCGTCCTCCGGGCTGGACGGGCCCCGCGCTTCGTGAAAGAATCTTGCACCGTTTCTTGTAGATCGATGAAATTACCACGACACCAGGGCTCATCCCTCGACTCGCCTCACGTCAGGTGGAGCGATGAGCGCTGGAGCGAGGGAGCCAGATCATGATTCTAAAGCATCCGATGGTAAGGACGTTTACCCTGCTGAGTTGCCTCGGCGCGATCGTCGCCTGCGGCGGGGACGACCCCCCGCCGCCCCCGGTGCCCCACAACGAGGGCGGCGGCGGGGCCGGCGGCGGCGGCGGCGCCGGCGGCGCCGGCGGCGAGGAGATCAAGGTGTGGGAGCTCGACCGTGACAGGCCGCTGCCGGGGGCGGAGCCGGGCTTCACGGAGGCGCCGCACCCGCTCGAGCCGGGCGACGTCCTGAGCGAGCTGGACACCCCGCTCCCCACGAACGCCGCCTGGATGAACTTCGCGCTCGGCGACGGCGACCAGCGGATCAACGCCGCGCCCTACGACCTCAAGGCGCTCGGACAGGGGCTGTCGATCTCCCGGCCGGCCATCACGGTGAACAGCACGTCCGTCACGTCGGCCGACGCGTCGCAGCTCGGCCTCACCGTGCGCCAGGCGGTCACGGGCCACGCCGTCCGGTCGTCCGACCTCCTCTCGGTCACCGTGGAATGGGCGGCGCAGGGCGGCACCATGGCGGCGCCCATCGTGTACGGGATGCCGTACGTGACGGCCATGTACGACGGGCTCACCCCCTCCGTGCGCGCCGGCGACGGCGTGGCGTTCACCGCGGTGAACGGCGACTCCACGAGCCCCACCAAGGTCACGGGCGATCGATTCGAGATCTCGCTCAACAACGGCCAGACGTGGGTCCTCTATGCGTCTCCCGCCATCACCCTCGAGTGGGACGCCATCGTGATGAACGCGGCGGAGCCCTACGTGGGGTCGCTCCGCGTGGCGATCGTGCCCGGGCCGAACGCCGCGGCCGTGCTCGACGAGCACGCCGGCGTCATCCCGGTCGGCGGCGACATCAAGGCGTCGATCATCGAGGACACCGCCTCGCTGCGCTTCGTCTGGAAGACGAAGGGCGAGGGCGATCTCCTCACCATGGCCCTGCCGCACCACCTCGAGCGCCTCGAGAAGGCGACGACGGCGGACCTCTCGTACCCGACCGTGATCGGCGACATGAAGGCCGTCTCCGGGGCGGAGTGGGAGCTCGTGTACCCGCTCAGCGCGATCGGCTGGGACGCGCCGCGCCGCGTCTCGGACCAGTGGGGAGAGGCCATCGTCGAGGCGCTCGAGGACGAGCGGGGGTTCACGCCCGACGCGAATGTCGTCGGCTCAGACCCCTATTTCGGGGGCAAGGAGCTCGCGAAGCTCGCGCGCCTCGCGCAGATCGCCGAGGTTGTCGGCAAGGCGGACCTCGCCGAGGAGCTCAGGGCGCGGCTCAAGTCGCTCATCAACCCGTGGCTCAACGGCACGAACGAGAACCCCTTCGTCTACGACTCGACCTGGGGCGGCATCGTGACGACGAAGGGCCTGGAGGACGAGACCGCCGACTTCGGCCAGGCGTATTACAACGATCACCACTTCCACTACGGCTACTTCCTCTATGCGGCGGCCGTGCTGGCGAAGGGCGATGAGAACTGGCGCGACAGCTACGCCGACAAGGTGCTGTGGCTCGTCCGCGACATCGCGAACCCGAGCACCAAGGACGAGCATTTCACGCCGTTCCGCAACATGGACTGGTTCCGGGGCCACTCCTGGGCCTCCGGGCTGTTCCCGTTCGCGGACGGCCGCAACCAGGAGTCCACGTCCGAGGCCGTCAACGCCTGGTACAGCATGAAGCTCCTCGGCGAGGCGCTCGGCGACGAAGACGTGATGAACATCGGCCGGCTGCTCCTCGCGGTGGAGACGGCCTCCGCGCAGACCTACTGGCAGATCACGTCGAACAGCACCATCTATGACGTGCCGTTCAAGGACAACGGCGCCGTCGGCGTCCTCTGGTCGACCAAGGCCGACTTCTCCACCTGGTTCGGGGCCAATCCCGAGTACGTCTATGGCATCCAGATGCTCCCGATCACGCCCATCTCGGAGTCGCTCCTCTCCAAGGAGTGGATCCAGGACGCGTGGCCGGCGATGTCGGACGCCGCGGAGCAGGCGGAGGAGCCCTGGAAGGCCTTCCTGACCGCGGCGCACGCGGTCATCGACAAGGAGGCGGCCTGGGAGGAGGCGCAGGCGCTGACCGAGCTCGACAACGGGCTCAGCCGCACGGCGCTCCTCTACTGGATCGCCACGCGGCCCTGAGCGGCCCTCCCGCTCAGTCGATCGGCTCGACCCGCACGTCGACCTCGAGGCGCTCTGCCCCGCCCCCCACGAAGATGGTGCCCGAGGTCGGCGTCGCGTCCACGTAGTTGCGACCGACCGCCACGCGGATGTGATCGGTCTGCGTCAGGATCCCGTTCGTCGGATCGAAGCCCTTCCACCCGATCTCCGGCAGGTACACCTGGACCCAGGCGTGCGACGCCTCGCTCTGCCGCTGGTTCTCGTGCTTCGGCCCCGTGTAGATGTACCCGCACACGTAGCGCGACGGCACGCCGAGCAGCCGCGTCAGGCAGATGAACAGGTTCGTGAAGTCCTGGCACACGCCGCGGCGGTTCGCGTACACGTCGAACGCCGTCGTGGACAGGTTGGTCGCCCCCTGCTTGTACTCGTACTCCTGGAAGATCGACGCGTTCAGGTCGAGCAGCGTGTCGAGCAGGTCGTAGTCGTTCCGCTCCACGAAGGTCATCGCGTACTCGCTGAGCTCCGCGAGCTCGCTCTCCGCGAGCTCCGGCGGCAGGAGGAACGGCTGCAAGACCTGGCGCTGCCAGGGCATCCACACGAGCGGGATCGTCGACCGGGCGCGCAGCGGGCGGAAGCTCAGCGGATCGGTGTCGAGCAGCTCCACCTGCGACCTCGACTCGATGACGAGCTCCTTGAACGGCGTCTCGAGCAGCACCCGCCGCGCGCGGTTGCCGAAGACGTCGTCGTACTCGCGCTGCTTGCCCTCGACCGAGATGTCGATCTCGTTGTGCAGCACCGTCTGCAGCCGGTCGTGCGCGGGCGTCAGCCGCAAGAGGTGCGTGCTGCGCTCCACCGCTGTCGCGTAGCGGTACGCCGTGCGGTGCACCACCTGGAAGCGGCGGATCGAGGCGTGCGTCGGCCGGCGGACCGGGCGCGACGACGTCGGCGGCGTCGAGGGCGACGACCTGCGCCTGTCGGTGCTCGGCGACGCGGTGGCCCGGAGCGCGCCCTGGCGCAGCACCACGAGGTGGCCCGGCGACACGCGCGTCCACGTCGCCGGCTGCGCGCCGGCGTGGACCTTGAGCTCCTCCGACGAGACGATGACGCCCTTGCGGCTCTTGACGCCCCGCTTGGTGAGATCGACCTCGAGGTCGTCGTCCCCGAACGCGAGGCGCTCGTACGGCGGCAGCACCTCCCAGAGGAACGCGTCCCCCTCGCGATCCCGGTCCGCGTAGACGACGAGGTCCCGGCCGTCGGACAGGACCGAGGTGAGCGGGCCGTGCTCGTTCATCTCGTCGAACCAGTCGCGCAGCACCCGCGGATCGATGTCGCCGATGCTCCGCAGGTCCTCGGACGCCATCCAGCGCAGGAGCTCGCACAGGATGAGCTCCGTGTCCGTCGAGCCCACGGGCTGGAAGAGCGACTTCGGGTCGACCTCGATCCGGTCGACCAGGCTGCCGCTGTGCGCGAACAGCCAGTCGCGCCCGCCCCAGCTCCGGCTGAACGGCTGCGTGTTCGCGTCGTTGATGCTCCCCCACGTCGCCGTGCGGATGTGCAGCACCAGCAGCGACGACTCGAGGTGCTCCCACGCCTTCACGAGCTCGCTGCGGATGCTCCCCTGCGGCGGCGCCGGCTCCTTGAGCACCGTGGCGCTCGGCTCGCCCCCCGGGTAGTAGCCGATGCCCCAGCCGTCCGGCAGCCTGCCCCCGGGGCGCAGGCAGGTGAGATCGAAGCACGGGGCGAGCTCGCCCTCGAACGACATCGCGAGGAGGTTCGGCATGGAGGGATCTGGCGGGTCCGGCTACTGGCTCGTCGCGGGTGGATGGCTGTCGGGCGGCCCGTAACCGAGCAGCTCGCGGCCGATACCGTCGCAGATCGTCGATGTCTCGTCGACCACGTGCGTGAGCGCCGCGTGCACCGAGAGGGAATCGAACGGCTCGGCCGCCCTGTCGGCGACCCACTGGTGCAGCAGGTGCAGCCGCTCCAGGCACGCGCCCCCGGGGAGCGTCGCGCTCTCCGGCGGGCGGATCTCGCAGAGCCGCGCGAACGCCGCGTGCACGCAGTGCCGGATCGAGCGCGGGAAGCGCGGCTCGTAGAGGAGGAACTGTGCGACCGCCTGCGGGGTCACCTGACCCTGGTTCAGCTTCATGAACGGCTCGAACCCCGAGCAGGCGCGGAGCAGCGAGAGCCAGAGCGCCGTCTCGACGACGCGGTGCCGCCGGCGCACCGCGCCCTGGGCCTGGCCGTTCCGCTCCGAGAGCGGCGGCGCCAGGTGGGTGAGGGCGTGGTGGTGGACGTCGAGCGTGCGCGCCGTCTGCCCGACGCGCTCGAGCAGCACGCCGAGCCAGATGAAGTCGAGCGGCGTGTCGTGGAGCATCGTGCTCTGGGTGAGCCCGAGGCAGAGCTGCGTGAGGTGCCGGGCGCGCCTGTAGAAGGCGTAGCGGCTCGACCTGAACTCCTCGCGCGCCTGCTCGCTGTTGATCCAGAGGTGGAGCTCGTTGGTGGTCTCCCACGCCTCGAGGCTGACGACCTCGCGGATCGACCGCGCGTTCCAGCGCGCCGCGGAGCTCGATCGGCAGAGGCTCGTCGGGTTGTCGTCGTCGACGCTCATGTAGCGCTGCACGAGCTCGCCGTCGGCCGCGGCCTCCTCGCCGTGCTGGGCGATGAAGTGCTCCTTCTGCCCGGCCACGATGACGACAGGCATCCAGCACTGGTGCGCCGGGAGCTCGGCGTCGAGCGCGAGGTTCTGCGTGACGGCGAGGATCCGGGCCACGCTCTCGGTCCGCTCGAGGTAGCGGCCGAGCCAGAAGCAATGGTCAGCGACGCGGGAGATCACAGCGCCTCCGGGGGGTCGGACGGGGGCGGCGCGCTTGGTGGGTCGTTGCGGTCGTTGCGGTCGTTGCTCGCGGCCCCGGAGGCCGGGTCCGCGGCGCCGACCGACGGGACCCGCTGCGCGCCGTCGGAGGGGCTGTTCAGGACCCACGTGTCCTTCGAGCCCCCGCCCTGGCTTGAGTTGACGACGTAGGAGCCGGCCACGAGCGCGACGCGCGTGAGCCCGCCGGGCAGCGCCCACGAGCCGTCGCGGCCGGTGAGCACGTAGGGGCGGAGGTCGAGCCGGCGCGGGACAGCGGCCCTGACGGCGGGGTCCCACGTGGGGCTCGTCGAGAGCTCGACCCGGTGCTGCGCGATGTAGCGGCGCGGCGTCGCCTCGATGCGCGCGCGGAACTCCTCGCGCTGCGCCGCTGTCGACTGCGGCCCCATGAGCATGCCGTAGCCGCCGGCCTCGTCCACCGCCTTGACGACCAGCTCGTCGAGGTGCTCGATCACGTAGCGGCGGTCGTCGTCGCGCATGCAGAGGTAAGTGGGGACCTGCTCGAGGATCGGCTCCTCGCCGAGGTAATAGCGGATCATCTCCGGCACGAACGGGTACACGGCCTTGTCGTCGGCCACGCCGTTGCCGGGCGCGTTCGCGAGCGCGACGTTGCCGGCGGCGTAGGCGCGCATCAGGCCGCGCACGCCGAGCAGGCTGTCGGGCCGGAAGGCCTCGGGGTCGAGGAACGCCTCGTCGATGCGGCGGTAGATCACGTGGACCCGGCGCGGGCCGCGCGTCGTCCGGACGAAGACCTGGTCCTGATCGACGAAGAGGTCGGGGGCCTGCACGAGCTCGAGCCCCATCGTGCGCGCGAGGAAGCTGTGCTCGAAATACGCTGAGTTGTACGGCCCCGGCGTGAGCACGACGGCGCTCGTGGCGCCCGGGGCCACGGGCGAGACCGAGCGCAGCGTCTCGGCGAGCCGGGCCGGGTAATGGTCGACCCGCTGGACGCGCCCCTTGTCGAGCAGGTGCGGCAGCACGCGCTTGCTGATGAGGCGGTTCTCGAGGACGTAGGAGACGCCGGACGGCGTGCGGAGGTTGTCCTCGAGCACGCGGAAGGTGCCGGTCGGGTCGCGGATGACGTCGACGCCCGCGATGTGGATGCGCACGCCGCCCGGGGGCCGCAGGCCGTGGGCCTGCTTCAGGTACTGCCCCGAGCCGAGCACGAGATCGCGGGGGACGCGCTCGTGCTGGAGGATGCGCTGCTCGCCGTAGATGTCGTCGAGGAACAGGCCGAGCGCGCGCACCCGCTGCTCGAGGCCCCGCTCCATGTGGGCCCAGTCCGCGGCGGAGAGCATCCGGGGGATGAGGCAGAGCGGGAAGATCTTCTCCGCGCCGCGCTGATCCGCGTAGACCGAGAACGTGACGCCCTGGTTGAGCAGGGCGAGCTCCGCGAGCTGCTGCGCGCGCGCGAACTCGTCCGGCGCGAACGCGCCGAGGAGCGTCGCCGTGCGCAGAAACTCGGGTCGAGGGGCGCCGTCTGGACCGAACAGCTCGTCGTAGGCGCCGGGGACTGGTGTGTAGCCGGCGAAGAGGCCGGCACCCGGGGTCTCTAACAACACTGGAGCGAAGCTACCGCCTTGAGGCCCTCGAGGTCCATGGGCCCGTGGCGGTGAGCGGCGGCGTCACTCGGCGTCGAGGGCCTGACGCTCGCGGCAGCGGGTGAGCTCGTCGACAGCGGCCAGAAACGCGTCGTAGTCGATGGGCTTCGGGAGCACGCGAGCGACACCGAGGCTCGTCGCGTCATGTTTTGAAGACGCGGATGAAACAATAACCGGTATACGCGCCGTCTTCTCGTTGTGCCGGAGCGCCGTGAGCAGGCCCCAGCCGTCCATCACCGGCATCATGATGTCGACGACGAGCAGATCCGGCGGCGCGATCTGGTCGAGGAGCGCGAGCGCCTCCTCGCCGTTCGATACGCAGCGCACCTCGTAGCCGCCCTCGCTCTCCAGGATCATGCTCACGACCTCCTGGATGCTTGGCTCGTCGTCGACGACCACCACCAGCTTGGCGCGGCTGTTCGGCGCGCTCGAGCGTGTTCGTACCTCTGCGTTGCGCCGCACCGTCCGACCTCCGAGCGTATCGACCAGCATGAACCTCTCCCCTGCGCGCTCTCCGGACCGAATTCCAGGGATGAACCAGAGTATCCCCCACACCTCTCGTTCCGTCGCTGCGTGGAATCCAAGATTGGTACCTCAGGAGACTCCCGAAACCGGGCGACGGCCGCGCGCTCGATCCCCGCGCCCGTTCATGCGGTCGACCGGCGGGCCGCGCGACGCGTGACCGGGACAGCCGCGCGCGTGCATTCGTGAAGCACGGGCGTTCGTGGACGGGCGCGCGGGCGCCGAAAGCTTGCTTTTTTCGAGCGTCGCGCCGCGCGGGGGCCAGCGGGCGCGGCGCCTACGGCGCCACGCCTTCGAGCTGCTCGGTCGCCTCGTGGTAAGCGCGGGTGACGTCGGACTCGTCGAGGATGCCGACGATCTTGCCGTCGGCGTCGGTGACCAGCAGCTCGCGCACGCCGTGCTCCAGCAGCACCCGCAGCGCGCCGTGCAGGTCCTCCGTCTCGCTGACCGAGGCGGGGATCGCCATCATGTCGTGCGCGATCGCGAGCCCCGAGAGCTCGGGGCTCATCGCCGCGGCGCGGAGGATCTCGGCGTCGATGGTGCCGATGACCTTGCCGTCGTCGGAGAGCACGGGGAACGTGTCCTGCCACTCGCAGGCCGCGATGCGCTCGACGACGCTCGCGGCGGGCGTCCGCGGGTCGAACGACACGAACGGGCGGCTGCGGATGACGATGTCGGCGACGCGGATGCTGCGGAGCACGTCGACGATGAGCTCGTCCCGGTGCGCCGGGGACTCGCGCTTCGTCGCGACCTGGGCGCGGTACAGGGTGCTGTGCCGGAGCGCGACGAAGGCGATGCCCTCGCACAGCATGAGCGGCACCAGGAGGTCGTAGCTGCCGGCGAGCTCGCAGACCATGACGAGCGAGGCGATCGGCACGTGCGCGATGCCGCCGTAGAACGTGCCCATCCCGACGAGCGCGAAGGCGCCGGGATCGATGCGCGGGTCGTTGAGGAGCAGCTCCGCCGCGCGCCCGAAGGCCCCGCCCGTGAGCGCGCCGAGCACGAGCGACGGGCCGAAGTCGCCCGCGCAGCCGCCCGAGCCCACGGTGAGCGACGTCGCGACGATCTTCGTGGCGAGCACCACGAGCAGGAGCTGCACGGCCGTCCACCCGCTCGGCATCCACGAGGCGCCGGTGATCGCGATCTGGGCCGCCCCGTAGCCCGCGCCGAGCATCCCGAAGCCCTGCCCCGGCCGGTCGAAGCGCGGCCCGAGGAGCATGAGCAGCGGCGTCACGAGCGCGCCGAGCGCGAGGCCGCCGAGCGCCGGCTTCGCCCAGATCGGCAGCCGGATCTGGTGCACCGCGTGCTCCACGGCGTGCATCGTCCGGAGGAACACGGTGGCCACCAGCGAGACGACGAGCGCGAGCGCGGCGTAGAGGGGGAGGTGGCCCGGGATGAACGGGTAGCGCGGCGCGTGCGCGAACAGGGTCGACTCGCCGAAGAAATAGATGAAGACGGAGTACGAGACGACGCTCGCGAGGATGGACGGGACGAGCGCGTCGGCCTCGAAGTCGTCGCGGTGCAGCACCTCGACGGCGAGGAGCGCGGCCCCGAGCGGCGTCCGGAACACGGCGGACATGCCCGCGGCCGCGCCCGCGATGAGCAGGATCCGCCGCTCGCGCGCGCCCACGCGCAGGGCGCGCCCGATGATCGAGCCGATCGCGCCGCCGATCTGCATTGTCGGCCCCTCGCGCCCGCCGGAGCCGCCGCTGCCGAGGGTGAAGATGGCGGCGAGCGCCTTCACCACCGGCACGCGCCTGCGCATGTTGCCGGCGTTGTGGTGGAACGCGGCGATGAAGGCGTCGCTGCCGCCGCCGCGCGTCTCCGGCGCGAGCCTCGCCGTGAGCAGCCCGCCCACGAGGGCGCCGAGCGCGGGCAGGATGCAGACGAGCCAGGGCCGGAACGGCCCGGAGTACGCGCCCCGGAACACCGACTCGCCCTTCGCGCGGAGCGGCACGTAGCCGGTGAGCGAGAGGAGGAGCTCGTGCTCGGCGAGCTCGAGGGCGGCGAAGAAGAGCGAGCCGACGATGCCGGCCGCCACGCCGACGAGGATCGCGTGGAGGAGCACCCGGCCGACGAGCTGGAACGCGATCAGCCCCTGCGCGCGGGGGAGCGGGGTGCGCGCGATCCCCATGCGGCTGGGGCGTGCGTGGGAGTCCTCGGGGGACGACATCATGACCTCGGGGATCGGGGTCCCCCCGGCGGGTAGCTTCCCTGATCTCTCCGCCGGTTGCTGCCTGAAATCGAGGCCAGGCGCGACTTCTCCGGCGGCGCGTTCGCGGGACCGGCTTCCGCCTGGCGCTCCCGCGCCCCATGGGCGTGGGAGAGAGCCTGACGCGGGCGCGGTCTCCGGGCCCGGTTGGAGCGTGGGCGAGGTGGAGGAATGACGGACGATCCGAGCACCATCGAGTACGGCACCATCATCACCGAGGACGAGAGCGTCGCGATGGGCGACGCGGCGGTCCAGACGACGGACGAGAGCGTCCGGACGACAGACGACGCCGTGTTCACGCCCGTGCTGGCGCTGGACCTGGCGGCCGAGATCCTCGCGGCCACGCTCGGCCCGCTGATCGACGCCGACTACGTGCAGGGCAAGACGCAGTTCCGGGACGTGCTCTGCGGCCGTATCGACATCTCGCAGCTCGAGGCGGAGGAGCTGGTCGACGACATGGAGCGGTCCGGGCGGATCCGCTTCGTCGGCGCGGAGGAGGGCCGCGGGTGGCATGTCCAGCCGAGCGCCGGGGTGCGCTGAGCGCAGCAGGTGCCCGCGCCGCGCCGCGCGCCGTGGTGCTCGGCGAAACAATTCCCTTGCCGGCGTACTCCGGTCATGGCCTACCCTGAGCCGCGTATGGAGGACGGTACGAAGCCGCGCAAGGCCGTGGTCCCGAGCGCTCCGCCCATCCCTCTCGTGATCGTGGCAGGCTGTCCTGCCGAGTTCGTCGCCGTGTGCCGGGAGGTAGGGGCCCGGCTCGGGGTCGCTGTGCGCGAGTGTGATCTGCGCTCGCTCCGGCCGACGATCGCCGCGTCGCAGCCCTACGCCATCGTCGTCGCGGAGGAGCTGTACCGCTTCGACGCGGAGTCGTTCGACGCGGTGATCCGCCAGGCGCCCGCCTCGCTTGTGCGCCTCGACCGCTGGGAGGCGGGCGACGATGCGGCGCGCCGGCTGATCATCGACGCGATCTTCGAGTCGGCGGCGACCGAGCCGAGCAGCGGGATCCGGCCGATCCTCACGTGAACCTCACGTGACGCGGCGGCCCTCCGCGGGCCGCCGCGCGCGGGGGCGTCAGGGGCGCCGCTTCATGCCGGGGAGGGTGGCCTTCTCGGTCGGCGGCTCGAGGTACTCGATCTGCTCGACCGACATGATGCCGTACTTCGGGTTGGCGGCCGCGCCGCCCGTCGACTTCGTGAACGTCACGCCGTAGGTGCCGGTGACCTTCACCTTCGCGCCGACGGCCGGGATCGGGTTCGGCATCTCCTGGCCCCAGAACTCGTCCGTGAGCTTGGCCTCGCCCTCCTTGCCGCGCGGGGCTTTGTCGATCGCCTCGATCATGCTGTAGATCTGCGCGAAGTTCGAGGCCCAGCCCATCACCTCGATCACGTCCTTCGTCTCGCCCTTCTCGTCGGCGATCGCGAAGCTCGGGACCGGCGCCTTGCAGTCCGGCGGGTCGGCCTTGCCGGTCTTGTGCACGGCGCAGGTCGGCGCGTCCGCGAGGTTCGTCTTGACGATGTAGCCGATGATCGAGAGCTTCTTGCCGTTGACGTCCTCGAAGTGGACGCGGCTCCGGAGATCGTGCGTGACGCCCCAGACCGTGTAGGCGTCGCCTTGCTTCTTGTTCTTCGCGGGCAGCGTCGGCACCGCGGGGAGGTTCGGCTTGCGGCCGCTGAACGCAGGCTTGGGCTGGTACGGCTGCTCGTCCGTTCCGCACCCTGAAGTGCCCGCGACGAGGAGGACAGCGGCGGCGAGGGTTCGACCGAATCGGACGTTCATGGCATCTCCAAAGGTCAACGTGACGGGCGCGCCAGCAGGAAAGATCCAGCGCTGGAGTAGCCCTCGGACAGCGGTGCGCCGCGCGCGGATCAGGCGCCTCTCGCATGCGCGCGTGGCGGCGAAAACGGCTAACACGGCCGCGAGCGGATCGTAAAGAGAAACGGAAACGTCCCCTGCGCTTCAGCAAGCGGCGAGCGGCGACCTGGCCGACAGCGCCCGCCGCCGCGCCGCGGCGAGAGGCCGCGCGGGAGGAGCCCGATCGCGGGGCGCGGCGCTCGCCGGCGCGGTGCCGCGGGCCTCCGCGCGGCGCTCCCGGCGCCCCGGATCGCCTCGAATGCGCGGAGGGCGCGTTTCCGCTCTTCGCGCTGGCAACACCGATCGAGTACCCTCTGCGTCCCATGCGCGAGACGACCCTGCGCGCCGCTTTCGAAGCGTCGAAGGTTTTGGTGATGATCCTCGCTGGCGGTGAAGGCCGTCGGCTCGGCCCCCTCACGCACGATCGGGCGAAGCCAGCCGTGCCGTTCGGAGGCCGCTACCGGATCATCGACATCGTCCTCTCGAACTTCGTCAACTCCGGCCTGCACCGAATCAAGATCCTCACGCAGTACAAGAGCGCGTCGCTAGACGAGCACATCGCCCGAGCCTGGCGCCTGTCGCCGATGCTCGACAGCTTCATCGAGACCGTCCCGGCGCAGCAGCGCACGGGCAAGAGCTGGTTCAAGGGGTCGGCGGACGCCGTCTACCAGACCCAGCACGTCATCACGGACGAGTCGCCCGAGCACCTCTGCATCTTCGGCGGCGATCACGTCTACAAGATGGACGTGCGCCAGATGCTGCACGAGCACCTGTCGCGCGACGCCGAGGTGACGGTGGCGGCCATCCCGGTGACGAAGGAGGAGGCCCGCTCCTTCGGCGTCATCGAGTGCGACGAGGCGGGGCGCATCCTCGCCTTCCACGAGAAGGTGCAGGATCCGCCGAGCATGCCGGGCAGGCCGGGCATGTGCCTCGCCTCGATGGGCAACTACATCTTCAAGACCCCGGCGCTGCTCGACGTCCTCGAGCAGGACGCCGCGACGGAGGACAGCGCGCACGACTTCGGGCGCGACATCATCCCGCGGATGGTCCAGAGCGGCAGCCGCGTCTACGTCTACGATTTCCACGAGAACCTCGTCCCCGGCGAGGACGAGGGCGCGGGCTACTGGCGCGACATCGGGACGATCGACGCGTACTGGGCGGCGCAGATGGATCTGGTCAGCATCCAGCCGGCGTTCAATTTCTACAACCCGCGCTGGCCGATCCGGACGGGCATCAGCCACGACCCGCCCGCCAAGTTCGTGTTCCGCGACGAGGCGAACGCGCGCGTCGGCATCGCGACGGACAGCCTCGTCTCGCTCGGGTGCATCATCTCCGGCGGCCGGATCCACCGGAGCGTGCTCTCGAACCGGGTGCGCGTGAACTCGTTCAGCCACATCGAGGAGTGCGTGCTGTTCGAGGACGTGAAGATCGGGCGCCACGTCAAGCTCCGCCGCTGCATCATCGACAAGGACGTCGAGATCCCCGCGGGCGCCGAGATCGGCTTCAACCTCGAGGAGGACCGCAAGAAGTGGTTCGTCAGCGAGGGTGGGATCGTGGTGATCCCGAAGCGCGCCAAGATCGACTCCCCGTAACGTTCCTGACTGGAGCCCCTGTCGCCGCGCGCCCGCGCGGCGACAGCGTCTCCGGCGCCGATGAGCCCGGTCGCCTGGCGGCGATGCGCGTCCAGGTGTCCGGAATTTCAGGGAAAACCGCTGCTCGGGGCGCCCGGGAGCGGCGGGCGTTCGCCGGGCGGGGGGGGCCGCGCTGTCGTGCTGCGCGCGGGAGGTCGGGGCCTCGGGGCCCCCTGGACCGGGCGTCCCTGCTACCTTGGGTGTGAGATGCCGCGCACGATCATCATCGGTGACGTTCACGGCTGCCGGGATGAGCTGGCGCGGCTGATCGAGCACGTCGGCTTCGCGCCGGGCGACCGGGTCGTCATGGTCGGCGATATGATCGTGCGCGGTCCGGATCCGTGCGGAACGCTCGACCTGCTCCGGGAGCTCGGCGCGATCTCGGTGCGGGGCAACCACGAGGACCGGCTGCTCCGCTGGCGCGCGGGGCGCAGCGATCCGCGCGGCGAGCCGCTGGGCGAGCTCTCGAAGGAGACCGCGCAGCAGCTCCGCAAGCGCGACTGGGCCTGGCTCGAGACGCTGCCGTACTGGCTGGATCTGCCGGAGCACGGGCTGCGCGTCGTGCATGCGGGCCTGATCCCCGGGTTGCCGATCGAGCGGCAGGACCCGCACACGTTGATGTACGTGCGCTGCCTCGGCCGCTACGGCGAGCCGGTCGAGCGCCGCGGGGGCAAGACGCTGTGGGGCCAGACCTACCAGGGCCCGCCGCACGTTGTGTTCGGGCACAACGCGCGGAGCGAGCCGCAGATGCACGCGTGGGCGACCGGGATCGACACGGGCGCCGTGTACGGCGGCCGCCTCACGGCGATGGTGCTCCACGACGGCGAGCGCGTGCCCCCGCCGGCGTCGCGCGGCGAGGTGCTCGTCTCGGTCCCGTCGCGGCGCCGCTACGTGGGACGTTAGCGCGGCGTGGCTCGGGGGGAGCAACGGCGGTGGAGCGCCGAAATGCTCCGGTTCCTCCAGCGGTTCCGCGCGATCGGCGGCCCCGCCGCGCGGGATCTTCGTTAGGCTCCCGCCCGCGCCGCCGCCGCTCTTCAGGCCGGCGGCCCGTCACGGAGCAAGCCACGTGGAGCCTCGATACCCGTTCGTCGCAGTCGATGTACCCGAGCCGGAGGCCGACGAGATCGCCGCCGCGCTCTTCGAGCTGGGCGCCACCGGCGTGGAGCAGCGCGACGAGCAGACGCTCGTGCGCGGCGCCCTCTCCGGCCAGGTGACGCTCGTCGCGAGCTTCGAGGATCACGACGAGGCGAACGCCGCGATCGCGACCCTCGCGGAGCTCGATCCGCCGCGCGTCGCGCGGCTCGAGGAGGTGGTGGGCGACGCGTGGCGCGACGCGTGGAAGGAGCACTTCGCGCCGTTCGCGCTGACGCCCACGATCACGGTCGTGCCGCCGTGGGCCCCGCACGCGCCGCGCGGCGAGGGCGAGCGGGCGCTCCTGCTCGAGCCGGGGAGGGCGTTCGGCACGGGCCTCCACGCGACGACCGCGCTCGTCGCGGAGCTCCTCGACGAGCACGCCGCGGAGCTCCGCGGCCGCGAGATCCTCGACGTGGGCACGGGCAGCGGCATCCTCGCGCTGGTCGCGCTGCTGCTCGGCGCGGAGCGGGCGGTGGCGATCGACAACGACGACGACGTGATCGAGGTGGTCCGCGAGAACGCGGCGCGCAACGGCCTCGAGGGCCGCGTCGACGCGAGCGCCGGCGTTGTCGAGGCGGTGACGCGGCGGTTCCCGTGGGTCGTCGCGAACATCGAGGCGCGGGTGCTCCGGCCGCTGGCGCCGGAGCTCGCGCGCGTGCTCGAGCCGGGCGGCCGGCTGATCCTGTCGGGCATCCTCGAGAGCGAGCGCGACGACCTGGTGGCGCGGTACACAGCGCTGCCGCTCGAGCACGTCGCGACCCGCCCGGATCCTGCGTCGCCGCGCGGCGAGCGGGGCGCGGCGCGGCCGGCGGGGCGGGGCGACGCGGGCGGCGAGGGGTGGGTGGCGCTCCTGTTCCGCGCTCCTGTGCCGGGCGGCGCGGCGCCCTCGCCGGGATGAGCGGCCCGGGGCTCTTGCGGGTGCCGCTCGGATCGATCGCGGCCGGCGTGATCGCGCTGCCGCCGGAGGCGGCGAGCTACGTGGTGCGGGTGCACCGCCTGCGCGAGGGGGACCGCTTCGTCGTTTTCGATCCGGAGCTCGGGGTCGAGGCGGACGCGACGCTCGAGTCGATCGGCCGGCGCAGCGCGGAGGCGCGGATCGAGGCGCCCCGTCCGGCGGCGCTGCGGCCCGGGCGGCGGGTGACGTGGATCCAGGCGGTCGGCAAGGGCGACAAGATGGACGCGGTGGTGCGCGACGCGACAGAGCTCGGGGCGACGCGGATCATCCCGGCGATCTCGGCGCGCAGCGTGGCGCGGCCCGCGGAGGACAGGGTCCAGCGCTGGCGCCGGATCGCGGTGGAGGCGGCGCGCCAGTGCGGCCGCGGGGACGCGCCGCGGGTGGACGCGCCGATGAGCCTCGCGGCGGCGCTCGCGGAGGCGCGGGCGGCGCCGTCGACCGGCGGGGGCGCGCTGGGGATGTGCCTGGACCCGTACGCGGAGACGCCGCTCGGCGCGCGGCTCGCGGCGCTCACGCCGGGCATGGAGGCGGCGTTCGCCGTCGGTCCGGAGGGCGGCTTCACGCCGGAGGAGCTCGGCGTGTGCGCGGCGCTCGGGTTCGAGCGCGCGCGCCTCGGCACGCTGACGCTGCGCACCGAGACCGTGTGCGCGGCGGCGCTCGGGGCGCTGATCGCGGTGAGCGACGCGCGGGCGGGGTGATGGGCCGGCCGGAGCGTCGCCTCGAGGTTCGATGAACGGCGCGGCGTCCGGCGGGCGGATCGCGCGGCTCTTCGCCGCGCTCGTGGTCGTCCCCTGCGCGTGCAACAGCGCGGCGGACGCGCCGAGGAGCAGGCCTGCGCTGGCGCACGACGGGGCCGTGCCCGCGCGGGCGGAGCCCGCCCCGGCGCCGCCGCCGCCCCCGGTCGTCCCTGCAGCGGCGAGCGCGCAGCCCGAGCAGGCGCCGTGGCCTCGAGCGCGCCCGCCGCGGGTCGAGACGGACTGGTGCATCGACGGGGTCGACGCGCTCGACGAGGAGACCTGCTACGTGCTGCCCGACGCGCCGACCCGCGCGTTGCTCATCTACCTCCACGGGATCGTCCCGCCGGGGAAGGACAGCCAGCAGAAGACCAACTTCGAGACGGTCGTGTCGCGCGCTTCCCGGCGCGCGGGCGTCGCCGCGCTGATGCCGCGCGGCAAGGTCGGCCTCGCGCCGAAGGGGTACGCGCGCTGGTGGGGCTGGCCGACGGGCGGCCCCGCGTACGAGAAGCACGCCGCGGCGTTCGCGGCGACGTTCGCGGAGAAGCGGCGGAGGCTCGAGGAGATCGCCGGCGCGCCGTTCGCGCGCGTGTACGTCGCCGGCTCGTCGTCGGGCGCGTTCTTCGCCGCGGCGCTCGCGCTGCGCGGCGGCGTCGTCGCCGACGGCTATGGCGCCATGTCCGGCGGGGGAGGCCAGGCGACGCCCGAGCTCGCGACGCTCGACCCCCGGCCGTTCTACATCGGCTTCGGCTCCCACGACACGGTGGGCCGCTCGGCCCGCGCCCTCGCCGGCGTGCTGCGCGGCGCGGGCTGGCCCGTGCGCGTCGCCGAGCACCCGGTCGGCCACGGCGCGAGGGAGATTTACCTGGACGAGGCGATCGCGTTCTGGCGCGAGCACGAGGCGCGGTAGGTGAGCGTCGGGGCGTCGAGGAACAGCCGGAAACCCGTGCCAGTCGTCTCCATGGGCACTCACCTGATCCGACACGGCAAGATTGTCCGTATGGCTGTCCCGTACCGTCAGCGAGACGATCAGGGGGCAAGGCCCTGGCCTTCAGGATCTCCGATTGGGTCCAGGAGGGGAGGCGCTGTGAGGCGCAACGTCTCGTGTCGCCGCCGCCGGCGCCGGCAGGCCGATGCCAGGACGGCACCGAGGATCGCGAGTCCCGCGGAGGCGGAATATGGAAGGCGCACGAGCAAGTTGATCGATGGACGGCTCGAGGCGTGCTGGCCGTCATCAAGCACAAGAGCCAAGGCGTCTACCGCCTCTGATGCGGCGCGCCGCGCCGGCCGTCATGACCGGCGCGGCCACCCGCCCTCAGCCCGTCACGGCAGCACCGCGCGCGTCGGGCACTCGCCGTCGCCCTGGAAATCGCCGAGCGTGCGCGCCTGCGCGACGACGTAGTCGTACGCCGTCTCGATCACCCCGAGCGCGCCGCCGAGGTTGTAGTCCTCGCCGAAGACCTCGGCGACCTTCACCTCCTTGAGCTCCTCGATCGTCGTCTCGCCGTCGCCGTCGATGTCGCTGTCGGCGATGTACTGCGCATGGCGCTTCGTGATCTCCGCGCCCGCCGTGATGTTGTTGAAGAACCAGTGATCGCCGTGGATGGTCGGCTTCACCGCGATCGTGCCGCCGGTCGGCACGCTGAACCCGGTCAGCTCGTCCTCGGTCGCGCAGTCGTCGAACGACGTCCCGGCCGAGAGACCCCAGCTGAAGCGCACTTTCTCCGCGGGGACGCACGCCTCGCCGCGCGGGCACGACTCGCCGCCCTCCTTCTCGATCGACCCCTCGAAGAACACCGAGTAGCCGTTCTCGACCATCATCGCCACGTCGCCCTCCGAGGTGGGCGACAGCGACTTCACCCCCTCCCGCGCGTTCGGGAGGTCGAACCCGAAGCGGTCCCAGCGCACCGCGCTCACGCCCTCGAACTCCGCGATCACGTACCTCGTGGCCGGCGCGTTCTTGAGGTCGAGCACGAACACCGAGGGATCGTTCAGCGTCTCCTGCGCGTCCGAGCGCGCCGCGCGCACGTTGCCGACCGTCACGAGGAACCTGTCGTACGTGACCCGCCAGCCGTCCGCGATGTTCTCCTCCCCCGTGCCCGGCTCGAGCCCCTCGGGGATGGAGTCCTCCGGCTCGACGAAGATCTGCACGGTGCCTGTCCCGGACCCCGCGCCGTCCTCACCGCCGCACCCCGCGACAAGCGCGAGCGCGCACGCCGCGACCAGCACCCCTGTCTCTCTCGCTCCCATGATCCTGGCTCCTCTGTCGTCGAAGACTCCGGACGAGCGCGCACCGGCGCGCCGCCCGTCGCGCGGGCCGGACGCAGGCCCACGCGCGGTCGCGCCGGCGACCGCGCCGCGGCGCCCCCTCACGGCGCCTCCGACCAGACGAACTCCGGCGGGCTCTGCGCCGTCATGGCGATCACCAGCGCGTTGTGCGCGCGCGACCCCGGCGCGATCACCGCCTCGGTCGTCCCGCCCTCGCCCCCGGCGCCCTCGAGCACCGCGTCGAAATCGACCCGCGCGAGCCACGCGCCCACGTCGAAGCGGACGGCGAGGCGCACCGGCTCGGCGCCGACGATCGCCGCGGCCGCGACGCTCGGGACGGCGCGCTGCCCCTGGAACTGCGGCACCGCGTCGACGTCGGCCACGAACTCGAGCACGTCGTCGCCCCGCGTCGCGCGCCCGCGCAGGTGGGCCGAGCGCCCCCCGGGCGCCGCGGGCGATCGCGCCGGGGCCGACTCGGTCAGGAACCAGTGGATGCCGTAGTCGAACGACGCGCTCCGGATCTCCCCCTCGAAGCCGCGGACCCGACCGAGCGGCTGCGGCTCCGGGGCGAGCAGATCGACCTGCGCGATCGAGAGCAGCTCGGCGATCGCGGTGCTGCACAGCGTCGCCGAGCCGGACGCGGCCGCGCAGAACTGGACCGGCCCGAACGCCACCGCCGCCTCGTCGAGCGCGACCGTCCAGCCGCCGGCCGCGATCTCCCCGGGCGGCGCGGCCTCGGCGTACGCGAGGTACGAGACCTCCGGCTGGCCGGTGCCGGCGCAGCCGAGGAGCGCCGGCGGCGCCACGGAGAACGCGAGCGCGAGCGCGAGCAGGCCGCGCGCGGCGGGGCGGCCCTGGCCATCGTGGCGAGCGCGGCGATCGTTCATAGCGAGAGGGTCACGTTGCCGAGGACCGTGAGCGGCGGCCCCGCGCTGATGTGCCGGGCCGGAAGCGCCGAGGGCACCGGCGTTGTCTGCCAGTTCGAGACGAACGAGTACTCGGTGTCCGCGTGCTCCGCGTCGAGCAGGTTCTGCGCCTCCACGCCGACCTCGATCCACGGGCCCTCCTGCGCGGGGTCGCCGCCCGCCCGCAGGCTCCGCCGGAGCGACAGCGAGGCGTCCATCACGAGGACCGGCGCGGCGCTCTGCGCGTAGGGCAGCGGCCGCGCCGAGAGGAACGTCGCGCCGTAGCCGAGCCGCCCCTCGATCGGACGGCCCGCGATCGTGACGAGCGGCCGCTTCACCGACAGATCGGCGCGGACCACGACGGGCGGCACGAACGGGAGCTGCTGCCCCTCGACGTACGGCGGCGTCGGGCTCTCGGGCGTCGGCGGCGGCGGCGCGTCCAGCGTGGCGTGGGCCAGGGTCGCGCTGACGCCCGCGGTCAGCGCCGGGCTCGGCGACGCCTGCAGGTAGACGACGACCCCGCGGCGCGTCGTCGGGCCGATGCGCGCGAGCCCGCCCTCGGCCGCGTCGAACGCGAGATCGTAGGAGAGGCGCGTCTCGTAGGCGGCCGCCGTCGCGCTGAGGCCCCCGCCGGGGCGCACCGTCGCGCCGACCTCGTAGCTCTTCACTGTCGCGAACGGCGCGTTCTCGCCCTCCTCGAGCTGCCGCGCCTGCGGGGAGCGGTAGCCGTGGCCGTACGCGGCGGAGAGGCGCAGCGCGGGCAGCGGATCGACCTCCAGCGTGGCCCGCGGGCCGAACGCCACGCCCGCCGCCGTGCGCCGGAACCCCTGGATGTGCGTCTCCTTCTGGAACGCCGGGATGAAGTTGCCGAGGCGGTCGTCCACGTCGAAGACGAGCACGTCCGCGCGGGCGCCGCCGCGCAGGCGCGCCCAGCGCGACAGCTCGAGCAGCGCGTCGCCGTGCACGCCGATCCCGGTCAGCCGGATCGACGCGTCGACGCGCCGGTCCCATGTCTCGTTCTGCGGCGGCTGGAGGAGGCTCTGCGCCTGCTCGATGCCGTCGGTCTGCACCTCGGCCCCGACGGCCACCTGGCCGTGGAGCCACGACGCGAGCGGGGCGCGCGGCGTGCGGTAGGCGAGCCCCCCGCCGAGCGCGGCGTCCTCGTTCGACTGCTCGATGAGATCGCCCCGGCCGGCCCAGGTGGGCCGCTCGCGCGAGCGCTGCGTGTAGCCGGTGAAGTTCATCCGGCTCCGGTACCCGGACGTCATCGCCCAGAGCCACGCGCTCTTCTGGGACCCGTCGTCGTCCGCCCGCTCCGCGGACAGCGCCACCTGGAGCCGGGTCGACGCGGCCGACTGCGAGCGGGCCGACGGGTCGCGGTACGCGTCGTGGAAGCCGACGCGCCCCGCCTCGATGTCGTCCCGCCGGAGCACGCCCGCGAGGTTCGCGCGGCTGCCGTGGGCCGCCACGTGGATCAGCAGCGAGTACTCGTCCGGCAGCGGCATCCTGTACTGGCCGACCGCGGCGCCCGAGATCGCCCCCCGCGTGCCGTCGCCGAAGCCGTCGGTCGCGCGCACCGCGGCGGCCCCGAACGTGTCCTCCGACTGCGCCTCCGGCGCCCAGATCGCGAGCAGCCGCCGCGCGCCGAACGAGCCGAGCGTCCCCTTGAGCAGGAGCCCGCGATCCTCCACGCCGAGGTCGAAGTACGCGCTGCCCGCGACAGCGAAATCGCCCTGCTGCGGGTCGTACACGCCCTCGACGACGCGGAGCGACCGCACGACCTCCGGGATGATCACGTTGAGGTCCCCGTAGCCCTGGCCGTGCACGTGCGAGCGCTGGTTCAGCGGGATCGGCCCGACCCGGAGCTCGACGTCCTGGCCGTGCTCCGCGTCGAAGCCGCGGAGGAAGATGCGCTGCGCGACCGCCTCGCCCTCGGGGTGCGCCACGTGCACGCCGGGCGCGGTGCGCAGGAGGTCGGCCGCGGTCGCGTGCGGCGCGGCGGAGAGCGCGGCGCGGCCGATCCGGAAATCGCTCGACGCGCGCCGGGGCGGGTTCGGGCGGCCCTGCACGTGGATCTCGATCGGCTTGCCGGGCTCGGCCACCGCGTGCGGGCCCGCGACGCCCCCGGCGAACTCCACGGGCCTCGGCGCCTCGGGCGCGGGCGCCGGGGACGCCGCCGGCTGCTCGGGCGTCGCCGGCGCCGGCTCGGGCGGCGCCTCGTGCGGGCCCGGCGCGAAGTGGAACGGCACGCGGATCCGCGCCCGCACCGGCGCGCCGTCGCGCATGGCCGGAGAGAAGCGCCACCGCCGCGCGGCGTTCAGGGCGGCCTCGTCGAACCCCGCGCCGCCCGACTCGGCGACGGCCGCGTCGCTGACAGTGCCGTCCTTCTCGACCGTGACGAACAGCGTGACCGTCGTGTCGACGCCCTCGGCGAGCCGCTCGGGCGGGTACACCGGGTCGACGTGCTCGAGGATCTGCGGCGGCGCGGCCGCGCCGGGCTGCGCGAGCGCCGACGGCGCGGCGAGCGCGACGACGGCGCTGGTCCACAGACAGCAGGCGAACACCCAGCGGCTCCTCGACACGGCAGATCGCTTCGATGCACGAGCGGCGAACTCTGCGGCGCCCTCCAGAGCGGACGTGCGCCGCGCGCCGGCGCGAGGCCTCGCTGTCCCTGCTTCTGCTCCAGACGCGCGCATGGGTGAGAGAGCCCCACGCGACTACCACGGCGCACAGCGGCGCCGCAAGCGTAGCGCCCTCGCTCGCCGGCGACGGAAGCGCTGGCGTCGCGGCGGCGCAGCGGCGTCTTCCCCGCGCGGCGCGGGCCCGTGTATCGTCTCGTCATGGCCAATGAGGCGCTCGTCCAGGCGGTCAAGTCCATCGTCACCCTTGCGCGTAGCGGCGATCTCGACGCCGCCTACCGGGGGTACCGCGATCTCTTTCAGAAGCCCGAGTTTCTCAAGCACCGGCCCGAGGACCAGCGGCAGGTGCTGCGGCTCATGATCCTCGCCAAGGGCGTCCCGTCGACGCCGACCGACGCGATGATCGAGGCCCACCGCGCCGCGGTGCCCGCCCTGACGGAGCTCGTCTCGATCCACGGCGATCCCGGCGACCACGAGCTCCTCGGGCTGTGCCACGTGGTGCTCGGCAACCTCGATAGCGCCGACAAGATCTTCCGCGCCGGCCTCACCATCGAGCGCGAGCGCAACCCGCAGAGCAACCTGTGCGGCACGCTGATGAAGCGGATCTCGCTGCTGTAGCCCTGCGCTTCGGCGTCCCGCCGCGGGGCGCCGAGCGCGGCACTGGTTTCCTGCGGCGCCCGTCCTGTTAGGATGCGCCCCGGGCGCCGGGGTGTGCGCCGTCAGGGAGCCCATGTACGTCATTGCGGTCGCGAGCCAGAAGGGCGGCGTGGGAAAGACCACGATTTCCCTCAACCTGGGGCTCGCCCTCGCGCGCGCCGGCCATCGCGTGCTGATCCTCGAGGTCGACGCGCAGGGGAGCCTCGGGCTGTCGCTGGGCCTCGCCGACCGCGCGCGCGCGGGCATCGCGGAGCTGCTCACGGGCGCCGAGCGCCTCGAGTCGGTGCTGCTCCGGACGCGCGATCCGCAGCTCCAGGTGCTCACGGTCGGCCGCGTCGACCCCACGACCGTCGCGGGCTTCGAGGACGCGCTCGCCCGCGCCCCCGTGCTCCCCAGCGTGCTCGCGCGGCTCGCGCCGGACTTCGACGTCGTCGTCGTCGACTGCCCCGCGGGGCTCGGCAAGGTCACGACGCGGGCGCTCGAGGTGGCGACGCACGCGCTCATGCCGCTCCAGGCCGAGCCGCTGGCGCTCCGCTCGGTCGGCCAGCTCCTCGCTGTGATCGACCGCATCCGCGCCGAGAAGAACCCGCGCCTGTCGCTCATCGGCATGGTGCTGTCGATGTTCGACCGACAGGCGCCGGCGTCGCTCGACGTCGCCGAGGCGCTCTGGACCAGGTTCCCCGACGGGATCATCCTCGACACGGTCATCCCGCGCGACGGCGCGTTCCTCGAGGCGTCGCTCCGCGGGGCGCCGCTCCTGCTGATGCAGAAGCGGCCACCGCCGCTCGCGCGGGTCTTCGATCAGCTCGCGAACGACGTGCTCGTTCGCCTGGAGCCCACCTCGCCGGACGATGACGATGGCCCGATCTCGCTCCTCCTTTGACATCGACGGCGCCGTCGCCACCGCCGCGGCGCTCGTCAAGCGGCCGAGGCCCCGCAAGGCGCGGGCGCCGTCGATCGCGCCCGCGGCCGCGCCGCTCGTGTCGTTCGAGTCGCGGCCGCCGCCCACGCGGCCGGAGCCGGAGCCGATCTCCTCGCCGCCGATGTCGCCGCTGTCGCCGGCGTTCGAGGAGCTCGCGCCGTCGAGCGATCTCTTGCCCCTGTCGAGCGCGGGCGCGAGCGGCGAGATCGGCCTCCGGAGCGCGCTGCCCCCCTCGGCCGACGACGTCGACTCGCGGCACGGCGCGGCGCTCGACCTGCCGTCGCCCGCCTCGTCGGCCTCGTACGCGGCGGTGTCCGGGCGGCGCGCGGAGCGGCTCGACGACGCGATCGCCGCGCTCGCGGCGGGCCGCGCGCCGCGCTTCCCGGACCTCTCCGCCGCCGGGCCTGTCGCGCGCTGCGAGCGGGTGATCGAGTGGATCGCCGAGGCGACCGGCGCGACGGACGTGTTCCTCGCGGACGCCGCCGGGCTCCCGTTCGCCGGCGCGATCCGCGACACGGAGGCGAGGCTCGCCGCCTCGGGCCTCATCGCGTCGGCGATCGGCTCGCTCGTGGCGGCGCTGCCCGGCGCCCCGTCGCAGCGCTTCGAGCTCTGCGCCGGCGACGGGCCGTTCTTCCAGCTCATCGGGTTCCAGGTGCGCTCCGCCGCGTACATCGTCGGCCTGATGCGCCCGAGCCCGCTCATGCCGCGCGAGGCGCACGCCGTGCGGATCGCGTGCCAGCACGCGCTCGACGCCGCGATCGGGGTCGTCGGGTGAGCGCGGACCACGGCGAGCCCTCGCTCGATCGTGGGCTCACGGCGATCGCGGGCGCGCTGGACGACGACGATCCGCTCGCCCCGATCGCGCTCGACAGCATCGGCTACGGCGTCGCCGGCCTCGACGCGATCGTTGTGTTCCACCTCAGCGACGCGCGCGTCCACGCCGTGTTCGTCCGCGAGGGCGCGCCGCTCTCGCCCGCGGACGTGGCCGCGGGGCTCCGCGACGCGTACCTCGGGAGCCAGCTCGCCGCCCAGCGGCTCGTCCCGGAGCGCGAGGCGCAGGCCCGGTCGGGCCGCGGCCGCGGCGCGCGCGCGTCGAGCAAGCCGCCCGGATCGCAGGGCCGCGCCGACGAGCTGCCGGACCCGGTGGTCACCCTGGAGCTGAGCGGCAGGACGGTGCTCCTGCGGCGCGTCCGCGCGTGCGTCGTCGCGAGCCTGTTCGACGGCACGATGCCGCTCGGCATGGCGCGGCTCGTGGCGCAGCGGCTCGCCGCGACGCTCGCGCCCGAGCTGCCGCTCGAGGAGCCGCCCGAGGAGATGCTGAGCGACCCGCCGGGGCTCTTCGAGGATCCGCTCAGCGCCGACACGGTGGACGATCTCGTGCGCGGGGTCGCGCGCTCGGCGCCGCCGCGGGGCTCGTCCAGCAGCATCCCGTCGCGCCGGAGCAGCGGGGCGCCGCCGCCGGTCGAGCCGCCGTCGGCCGAGGTCGCGCGGACCGAGCGGCTGCTCGCGCTGCTCGAGTCCCGCGCGCCGGAGCCGCACGTCGCGCGGCTGCGGCTCGCGCTGCGCGCCGGGCTGACGCCGCTCGCGCTGGAGCACCCGGACGAGCTCGGCGCGGAGGCGGTGGTGCTCATCGAGACGGCGGCGGCGGACATCCTCGGCCTGGAGCGCGCCGCGCTGCGGAGGCTCCTGTGACGGCGCTCCGGCAAGGCCTGCGGGGCCGCGTCGAGGGCCCGCTGGACGATCTGCTCGGCCCGATCGAGCCGCACTGCCTGCTCCACGTGGCGGATCAGCTCGTGATCGCGCACTCGCACCACTTCGCGCTCTTCCTGGAGCAGACGATCTTCGACGCGCTGGGCGGGGAGAGCCGCGGCGTGCGCCGGCAGGCCGCGTTCGAGGCGGCGCACGCGCTGCTCGGCCCCCTGTACGCCGAGCGCCACGGCGCCTCGCCGCGGGAGAAGCTCGAGCTGGCGGCCGATCTGTTCGCCGCGATGGGGCAGGGGCGGCTCCAGTTCGAGCTCAGCGCGGAGGGCGGCGCGGTGCACGCCGCGTCGCTCTTCCACGGGACGAGCTTCCTCGCGAAGTACGGCGGCCGGATCCAGAACCGGATGGTCATGGACGCGTTCGCGTCCGGCTACTGCGCGGCGGCGGGGAGCCTCGCGTTCCCTTCCGACTGGGGGCGGCTCGACGCGGACGAGGTGACGTGCGTCGCGCGGGGCGACGCTGTCTGCACGTTCCTGCTCACGCGGCGGTCGGAGCGGCCGCGCTTCGGCGAGGCGCTGACGCGCAAGGTGGTCGAGTCGACGCGGGTGAGCTGGGCGTTCGAGGGCGGCGCCGCGGCGCGGGCGCGGCGCACGGGGATCGCGATGCTCGAGGAGCTCGGGGCGCTCCGGGCCGACGAGCGCGGCCTCATCTCCGCGTACGGCGTGAACCTGGCGCTCTTGCCGGTAGGGTACGTGCATCAGAAGACGTTCGACACGGTGCACCTCATCGAGCGGCGGTCTCCGGAGCTGGTCCCGGTGTTCGAGGCGCTCGTGCGGGAGGCGGCGCAGACGGGCGCGTTCCACCTGCTCGGGGGGATGCTCGCGTCCGCGTCGTTCGAGGCGGCGTGCGGCCCGGTGGGCCGGGACCAGCACGAGCGCCTGGAGCAGCTCCTCGGGCTCGCCCGCGCGCTCGGCTGGGGGGCGCTCTCAGCGCCGGAGTTCCAGCCGGGCCGGGTGCTTGTGCTGCGCGCGCCGATGACGCACGAGAGCGCGTATTACGCGATGAAGCACGGCCCCACGGCGCGGGGTCGGCTCCTGTTTCAACAGGGGACGGCGGTCGCGATCATGCAGCTCCTGCACCGGGTGGATTTCGGGACCGATCGGCCGATCGACGCGGAGACGTACGGCGCGCTGTTCAAGCTGGGGACGCGGTTCCGGGTGCAAGAGACGAAGTCGCCGCTCCGGGGGGACGAGGCGTGCGAGGTGAGGGTGGAGGCGGTCGAGGACAGGTGGTGACGACCTCGTTCGCCGAGCGGCGACCGTCCCCTCAGGGCGGCTCGTAGCACCTGGATCTCGTAACGATCTCGCAGGAACACACGGCTGTTGAACAGGGCCTCTGCGCCCGGCGGCGCCTCGGAAGCGATGCTCATGGACTGACATCCTCCAGGCGCCCGGGTGGGCACGCGGGCGCGAGTCGACCCGACCTGCTATATAGCGCCAGCGCGGCCGTGGACGATTGAGCAAAGGAAGAGCGAGCATGGCGCATCCACCGAGCAGGAGGCGATCTCGATGAACATGGCCCCGCAGACGGCATCTTTCTTCCAGGGCTCTCCGCCAGCGCTGGCCGTCCTCCTCTCGGCGCTCGCGCTCGCCGGATGCACCGCGATCCCCGAGTTCATCGGCAGAACGAGCGACGCCTCCGGGACGGGCGGCGGCTCCTCCGGGACGGGCCTGGGCGGCGACCTCCCGCCGGCCGGCGGATCGACCCAGGACGCGTCCTCCTCGAGCGGCGGGCAAGCCGGCTGCGCGCCGCGGCTCGAAGGGGTGGTGCGCGACTTCAAGGCGCACGGCACGCCCGGCGGGCACCCGGACTTCGAGCGCTTCGAGGGCGTGGGCTTGACGGGCATCGTCGAGCGCGTGCTCGGCCCTGACCAGAAGCCGGTGTACGCCCATGAGGGTGCGACGGAGTTCACTGTCGGGCCCGAGTACTTCGATCAATGGTTCCGGGACGTCCCGGGGGTCAACGACGCGATCCGGTTCACCGTCCCCCTCAACGTGAGCGATGACGTGTTTCGCCTCTTCACCAGCAGGGAGTTCTTCCCCATCGACGGCAAAGGCTGGGGCAACCAGGGCAGGGACCACAATTACGGTTTCACGTTCGAGCTCCACATGAGCTTCAGGTACAGGGGCGGGGACGACTTCACCTTCGGCGGCGACGACGACATCTGGGTGTTCATCAACAACCAGCTGGTGATGGATCTTGGCGGGGTCCACGGCCAGATGTTCGACACCCTCGATCTCGACGCGATGGCCGACGAGCTCGGCCTCGAGGTCGGCAAGGAATACCCGCTCGACATCTTCTTCGCGGAGCGCCGCAGCGGTGGATCGAGCTTCATGATCTCGACGCTCAAGTACACGAACTGCGAGCCGATCATCCTGTAGCGGCAGAGCCGCCCGCCGGTCGCTCGGGAGCGCCTCTGCGAGCTCGAGCCCGTCGAGCCGGGGTGTCGTGGACCGGAGCGTCCATGCGCCCTCGGGGCGCCTGGACGCGACGCGCCTACCTCGCGGCGGCGCTCCTCGCACGCCTTGCCGCCCGAGGGGAGGGTTGTCCAGCGAGCCCTCGGCGCAGCGCCGCGAGGTGGTGCTCCGCGCGCGCCCCGAGGACGCGCGCGTCGACAGGCGGCCAGCGGAGGGCCATGTCGTTCAGCGCCTGCGTGGTCCTCTCCAGGGCGTAGTGGCGCGTCGCGTCCGTGAACAGCGCCGCGAGCGCGTCCTCGGCGCGCCTGTCCCCGGGGTCGTCCCCCGCGCCGAGCGGCACGGGCAAGAGCGCCACCAGGCTCGCCAGGCCCTTCTCTGTCGGATAGCGCGCGACCCTCTCCGTCAGCGCCTGCCAGAACTCGGCGTAGGGCACCTTGCGCAAGCCGAGCCCGCGCCGCGCGAAGGTCGCCAGGATGTCGTCGAAGGAGATGCTCTCCGGCTGGAGCACGTGGAAGCAGCCGCCTCGCGCGCTGTTGCTGCGCAGCACCTCGACGACGAAGCGGCTCACGTGGTCCACCGGCGTGTAGTCGAGCCGGATGGAGCTCTCGAAGGACAGGCCCAGCCGGAGGCAGGCCTGCAGCAGCACGTCGGCGAGCCCCCGCGGGTTCGGGGTGCCCTTGCCCGAGTGCGGCATGACCTCGCCGAGCCGGTAGAGCGTGACGGGGATGCCTCGACTGCGGCCCTGAGAAAGGAGCCTCTCGGCCACCCACTTGGACTGGCTGTAGCCGTCGGTCGGGAGCGACGCCTCCGACGGCTCCGCGTCCTCGGGGATCTTGCCCGCGGCGCGCGCGCGGGCGGACTCGGGAAAGACGCTGAGCGTCGAGAGGTGATGAAGGCTCTTGGGCCGCCCGCGGCTGGCGAGCCGGAGGAGCTCGACGGTGCCTGCCACGTTCACGGCGCGATGGGCCTCGTAATCGTTCAGCAGGTTCACCAGCGCGCCGCTGTGCACGAGGGTGTCGAGGGTCTGCGCCAGCCCGTCGAGCACCTCCGGCGGGAGGCCGAGCCCCGGCTGGCTCAGGTCGCCCACGACAGGGACGATCCGGGGCACGAGGGACTCGTCCCACAGCCCGTGGTGCCTCAGGTTGGCCTGCACCCGGCGCACGGCCTCCGGCGCGCTGGCGCTGCGGATGAGGCAGAACACGCGTACGTCGCGGAGCCCCAGCAGGTCGTGCAGCAGCTGGGCGCCGATGAAGCCGGTCGCCCCCGTGAGCAGCACGTTCCGGGGAGCCAGGCGCCCTGGGCCGGACGGGGCAGAGATGTCCGCAGGGAGCACGAGATCCTCGAGCAGGTGGGGGATTGTCCCACCTTCGGGGGAGCGAGCTGGCCGTCCGTTGAGCTCCACGAGCAATTGGCACCTGCTGTCCGAAGTGATCCCTTCGACAGGTTGATGCCTCCAGGGGGAGCGGCCCTTCACGCCAATTTGTCTCTCCGGGGGCGACGGCGCGGCTCAGGGGCCACCCTGGCCTGCTGCGTTGCGCGTCAGTGCGCCGCGACGTGCCGCTGCGGCCTCGCGTTCCAGACGCGGGTCGCCAGCGCGAAGCCGACGAGGGCGACGGGGAGCATGGCGACGGGCCATGGCATCCAGTTTGCCGGGTCCTTCGCCGCGTCGCCCGAGGGCAGGATGCTCGCGTAGAGGAACGACTGCGCTGCCGTGCCCAGGTAGACGAAGCCGTCGATGATGCCGGTCGCGACGCCGGCGTTCTTCTTTCCGCCGAAGTCCATGCTCGCGGTCCCGGAGAGCATGCCGTGGACGCCGATGACGCAGAGGGACATGAACACGACGGTCCACCCCGCGATGGGGAGGCTCAGCGTGAAGAGGACGATCACCGCGCCGAGCACGAGGCCCCCGTACAGCACCGAGGCCACCGGTCCGCGGCGTGACTCGAAGACGTGATCGGAGATGAAGCCGGCGAAGACGCCGCCGAGGATGCCGGCGATGCAGAGGAGCACGCCCCAGTGCGTCGACACGAAGCCCTTGAGCCCCGTCTTGTCCGCGAAGATGAGGTACCACTTCATCACCGCGTTGCGGAGGAAGCCGCTGCAGAACTCGATGGCGACGATGATCCAGATGACCTTTTGCGAGAACATGCGCCGCGCGACCTCGACGGGGCCGAGCTGCTCGCCCGTGTCGCCCGACGAGGCGTCGGCCGTGTCGAAGTCCTTGAATCCGGCGTGGCCCGGCGTGTCGCGGATGACGAAGAAGTCGAGCGCCGCGAACCCGAGCAGCAGCAGGGCGGGGACGTGGAAGACCCACGGCATCGGCAGGACCTTCGCGATGAACCGGCTCCAGTCGTATGCGAAATAGAGCCCCAGCGAGATCAGGATACCGAAGACGCCGCCGAGCATCCCGCGCTCGCGGACGTGGAACCACGGCGCGTTCACCTTGACGATGGATACGGCGCCGAAGCTCTGGAAGTACATGTTGCCCGCGAACAGCACCGTCATCGCGGTGATGGCCGCGTCGTGCCCGAGCTGCCCCTCCTGGGCGAAGCGGACCGCCGTGCCCATGAGCGCGTTCATGAGCGCGGACCCGCCCGCGGCGAGGAGGATGGTGACGCGCCCGCCCCACCGGTCGGTGAGCGGCCCGTTCAGCAGGAAGGCGACCCCGTAGACGGCCGAGCCCCAGCCGTCGATGTTCCCGAACTCCTGCTTGCTGACGAGGTGCATCGCGTCGAGCGCCGACGCGTTGGCGGAGAAGTTGTACCGCCCCATGTAGAGGAAGGCGTAGGTGAGCCCGAGCGGAAACCAGTTGAAGAACCGCCTCCGCCGGAACTCAGCCGAGTGTCCGAGGTCGATCTTCGGCAGCCGCCGCATGACGACCGCGATGGCCGCGAGCAGCAGAAGGATCGGCAGAAGCTGATTGAGCCAGGCAGGCATGGATCGCCCTCCGGCCGCCGACGATAACGGCCCCCCGCACCAGCGGCTACGCCTTCGCGCGCGCCGCTGGCGCTCGCTGCCCCCCCGGCAGCCCCTGCGTCCCGGACCCCCCCGCCCGGATCACCCCCCGCGCCCGCGGAAGATCGCGTGGCGGAAGTAGTTGATCTGGCTCTTGGCGAACTCCTTGGCCGCGTCCAGCCGGTCCCCGTCGCGCGACGAGCTGCGGATCAGGAGCTCCCCGTTCTCGTAGAGCTCCCGCGTCTTGCTCCGCTGGAGCTTCCCGCTCGACGTCTTCGGCAGCACGCCCATCCCGACGGCCACCACGTCGTCGACGGTGAGCCCCATGGCCTGCTGCACAACGCGGCGCACCTCGCCCTTCAGCGCCTGCTTCTCCTGCTCGTCCGACGCCCCCGTCTCGAAGGCGATCACCACCCGCTCGCGGTCGTTGTGCGGCTTCATCGTCCCGAACGCGATGACGTTGCCCTTCCGCACCCCGGAGACGCGGCTCGCCTCCCACTCGAGGTCCTGCGGGTAGTAGTTGCGCCCGTTGACGATGATGACCTCCTTCGAGCGCCCGCAGATATAGACCTTGCCCTCCGCCAGATACCCGAGGTCCCCCGTCCGCAGCCACCCGCCCGCGAACGCCTCCTTCGTCATGTCCGGATCATTGAAGTACCCGGGCATCACGCTCGGGCCCCGCAGCCTGAGCTCCCCGACCTCGCGATCGCCGAGCGGGCGCGCGCTCTCCGCGTCGTCCGACGCGAACACAGCGATCTCGTGCCCCTCGAACGCCGACCCGCACTGCACGAGCGCCGACGCGCCGTCGCTGTCGGCCGGGACGGGCACCGCCTTGCCCTCCTTCCAGAGCGTCTCGCCGTCGACCGAGTCGGTCTGCAGCCCGGTCCCGAGCGCGCTGAACGACACAGCCAGCGTGCTCTCGGCCATCCCGTACGAGCAGACGAACGCCTTCTCGTCGAACCCGACCGGCGCGAACTTCTCCGCGAACGCGCGCAGGTTGTCCGCCCGGATCGGCTCGGCGCCGCAGCCGGCCACCCGCCACGTCGAGAGATCCAGCCCCGCCATGTCCTGCTCCCGGATCCGCTTCACGCAGAGCGCATAGGCGAAGTTCGGGCCGAACGACACGTTGCCCCGGTGGCGCGTGATCGTCTCCAGCCAGCGCACCGGCCGCTTCAGGAACAGCAGCGGAGGCAGGAATGACACCGTGTTGACGTAGTAGAGCGGCGCGATCACGAAGCCGATGAGCCCCATGTCGTGGTAGAGCGGCAGCCACGACACGCCGGTGTCCACCGACNCGGCAGCCACGACACGCCGGTGTCCACCGACCCGCGCACCCCGAGGCCGAGCTCCACGATCGCCCGCACGTTCGCCGCCAGGTTCGCGTGCGTGAGCACCACGCCCTTCGGGCGCGACGTCGAGCCGCTCGTGAACTGGAGGAAGCACACGTCGTCGAGCTCGACCTTCACGGGCCTGAGCTCCTCGCGGGAGCCGCGGATGCCCTCCACCGCCACGACCTGCTGGAGCTCCGGCGCCTGCGCCTGGATCGTGCCGAGCATGCGCTTGATCTCGGCGGTCGTGAGCAGGACCTTGGCGCCGCTCTTCGCGACGATGTGCAGGGTGTTCTCGAGGTAGCCGGTCAGCTTGCCGAGGCCGGTCGGCGGGTAGATGGGCACCGGGACGACGCCGGCGCGGATCGCGCCCAGGAAGGCGAAGATGAAGTCGGCGTTGTCCGGCAGGATCAACGCGACGCGATCGCCCTTCTGGAGCCCGAGCGCCTGGAGCGCGCCGCCGAGGCGCGCGCTCGCCCGCTCGACGCCGCCGTGCGTGAAGAACGGCTCGTTCTCGCTCGACTCCTCGATGAAGCGATAGCCCGTCTTCGTGCTCGCCGCTGCGTCCTCGATCGCCTGTGCGACCGTCCGCGCTTTCCAAACAGACGTCATCCCGAGAGCCTTCCTTCGTTCTTGAGCCGGAGCTCGATGGCCTTGACGACGTCGGCGACCGTGTCGACCTCGCGCAACATGTCGTCGGGGATGGAGAGGTCGAACTTATCCTCCATGTCCGCGACGATCTCCATCACCCCCAGCGAGTCGAGGCTGAGGTCGGCGACCAGATGGCTCGACTCCTCGATCTTCACCTCGCCGGCCGTGTGTCCTTCCAGGAGCTGGATGATCTCTGCCCGCAATGTCTCCCGTGTCCACGTCATCGTACGGTCCTACCCCAACTGCGGCGTGGCGAGGAGGGGCTTGCGCCGGCGGCGCGGCGCTCGAATGCGGCCGCGGACCCCCTGAACAGACGATGGCGATGCATCAGGGACGGGCGGCGTCGATGAGCTCGCGGAGCCGACTGAGCCCCTCGAGCGCCCTCGCCCCATACCACATGAGGTCCTTGCCATCGCACCGGATCACGTGGCCGCGCCGGGCGGCGGGGATATCGAGGGAGCGAAATATTGCCGCGTCGGCGTCGGTGAAGGCGTGCGGCTCGTCGGGCAGCAGCACGATGTCCGGGGCGCTGGCGATCACCTCCTCGAGGGTCACGCGGGGGTAGCGGAGGTCGCGGCCCTGGACGCGCTCGGGCGGGAGCGCCGGCGCCTTGCCCAGGTCGGCGGCGAGCGGGTAGCGCCGCGGCCGATCCTCGAAGACGTTCTGCGCGCCGGCGAGGTCGAGCATGTCGGAGATGAACGTGTCGCCGTGCACGGTCATCAGCGGGTCCATCCAGATCGGGATGAAGGCGCGGACCGGCGGGCGCTCGCGGCGCCGCGCCTCGGCCGCGGCGTGGGCGCGGTAGGCGGTCGCGACAAGCTCGCG
>NZ_JEMA01000905.1 GCF_001589285.1 Sorangium cellulosum
CGGCCGTCGTCGCGCAGCTGGAACGCGAGCCGGAAGCGGCGCGGCGCCGGGACGCCCACCTCGACGCAGGCGAGATCCAGGGTGCCGATCGCGGTGAGCTCTCCCTCGATCTGGACGCGCACCTCCGCCCGCTTGCCCCCTTCGGCGCGCGCGCGCGCCGCGTCGCCGGCGTCGAACGCCACCGCGACAGGCGGGAGCGCCTCGAACCGGTCCTCCTCGAGCGGGACGAGGTCGCCCGCGCGGTCCTCGCGCGCGTCGTCCGACGCGAACAGGTCGAACCGGACCGGCCGGCCCACGACGAGCGCGAAGGTCCGCCCGGCCGCCGCGTGCGCGCTCCCCTCCTTCGCGCCGCGCGGCACGACGCAGACAGCGGGCCGCGGCCCCCCGCCGGCGGGCGGCTCGAGGCCGACGTAGTAGCCGCGCGCCGCGCCCCCCTCGATGCGCACGCCGCGGCCCGCGAGCGCGAGGCCGTAGGCGACCGCGCCCCGCGCCACGGCGAGGTCGGGATCGGCGTGCGGGAGCACGTCGAGCGGCGGGCCGCCCCAGCGCTCGATGACGTGCGCGAGCCGCTCGGCGACGCGGCGCGCGCGGAAGACGCCGCCGTTCAGCAGCAGCGAGGTCGGCCCGAGCGACCCGGGGGCGTGGCGCGCGAAGAACCAGGCCACGTGCCGCGTGATCGCCACGTCGCGCTCGTACGGCAGCCCGAACGCGACGAGCCCGCTCCGCCCGCGCTGCGGCCGCGCGTCCCGCGGCGTCTCCGGGAGGAACCCGTCCAGCACGATGCGCTCGACCTCCTCGCGGCCGAGGCGCGTCGTCAGCGCCCCGCCGACGAGCCGCGCGCCGTGCGAGAGCACGGTGACCGGCGCGTCGTCCGGCGGCGCGGGCGCGGCGTCGGCGTCGCGCGGCGCGCCGCCGAGCAGGCGCTCCTTGGCGGCGCGGCAGGCCAGGACGAGCTGCCCGAAGCGCGCGGGGTCGAGCTTCTCGCCGGCGCCCACGAGGCGCGGCTCGCAGAGGTGGGCGAGCGCGAGGTCCATGTTGTCGCCGCCGAGCAGCAGGTGGTGGCCGACCGCGACGCGCGAGACCTCGACCGGAGGACCGTCGAGGGGAGCGCCGCCGGCCGCGCCGGCGCGCCGCGCGACGCGGATGAGCGACAGATCGGTGGTGCCGCCGCCGACGTCGCAGACGAGGACCATCGCCTCGCCGCCCGATCGGGCGAGCAGGGCGTCGAGGCCTCCCGCGCCCGCGAGCCGCATGAAGTCGTAGAAAGCGGCCTGCGGCTCCTCGAGGAGCCGCGCCGACAGGCCGGCGCGGCGGGCGGCCTCGACGGTGAGCTCGCGCGCGACCTGGTCGAACGAGGCCGGCACGGTGAGCACGACCTCCTGCTCCGCGAGCGGTCGATCCGGGAAGGCCTCGTCCCAGGTGCGCCGCACGTGGGCGAGCAGCCGGGCGCTCGCGTCGAGCGGCGAGGCGCGCGGCAGGTCGGCCGCGTCGTCGCCCGCGCCCCAGGGGAGGATCGGCGCCGTGCGGTCGACGGCGGGGTGGCAGAGCCAGCTCTTCGCCGAGGTGATGAGCCGGCCGGGGATCTCTCCGCCGCGCCGGCGCGCCTGCTCGCCGAGGACGAACGGCGCGTCGCCGAAGGGGTCGGCCGGCGCCTCGCCGGGCAAGGGCGCGTAGAGCAGCGACGGCAGCAGCGGGCGCGCCTCGACCTCCGTGGCCGTCACGAGCTGCGGGATAGGAAAGACGCGGATCGCGCCGGGATCGGCGTCGCGCTCGGCCCACGCCACGACGGTGTGCGTGGTGCCGAGGTCGACTCCGACGATCAGGCTCGGGTTCTTCGCGGGGGCGGACATACGTGCGCGCAGCAACGATACTGGATCGCCGCGGCGCCTTCCGCCCGCAGCTATGGCGGGCCGAGCGGCGGGCGGGGCGCCAGCGGTGCCAGTGTACTTCTTCCGGGCGATTCCCCGTGCTAGAGGCGCGAAATGCGAGCGAACCGAGCGATCTGGCTTGTGGTCATGGGCGTCCTTGCGGCGGGGTGCGGGTCGGCGAAGACCGAGATGTCCCTTGCGGCGAGCGCGACGCCGCCGCCCCCTCCTCCGCCTGCGCCCGTCCAGCCGGCGGACTCCGCCGAGGCGGTGATCGAGGGTGATCGCATCAAGATCGCCCGGCCGATCTTCTACGACCTCGACAAGGACGAGATCCGGCCCGAGTCGTTCTCGGTCCTCGATGCGGTCGCGAACATCCTGAGGACGCACCCGGAGATCACCGCGCTCACGGTCGAGGGGCACACGGACAACCAGGGCACGGTGGAGCACAACATCAAGCTGTCCGAGCGCCGCGCGAACGCCGTGGTCCGCTACCTCGTCCAGCGCGGCGTCACGACGCCGATGACGGCGCCCGGGTACGGCGCCGGCGCGCCGCTCTGCTTCACGAACGACGAGGGCTGCCGCGCCATGAACCGGCGCGTGGAGTTCCGTATCAAGACCAGGTGAGGGGCCTGCGGCCCGGCGCCCCCGCGGGCCGCGCGTCCTCCCTCCGCCAGCACGTCACCCGCGCCGGCTCTCCCGCGCCGGTAGTGCGCCTGGACAACAGGCCAGGTTAACACGGATCCTCTCTCGAGATCTCCTGCTTTCCGCCGCCCCGCGCGAGATCGCGAGGTCGCCTGTTCCCGTCACGCCCGCCACGGCGGGGCTGTGGTCCACGCTGGCCGCGTTGGCCCCGCGCGCCACGCTGGCTTCCTCCACCGACGCGCCGCCTCGGCCGCGCGGGGGGGCCGCCGCGTCGCCGCCCTGGCGTTCTCCGTCGTCCCGCGAGGAGGACGGCGCGCGAGAGTGCCTGTCCCTCTGTGTGCCTGTGGGACAAGCGACTCCCAAAGATGATCACGCTGCAAATTTATGTTGAACGGCGTCTCCCGATCGTGGTTAATACATCACGGGAATACGCGCGCTGAGAGCGACGCGCCAGTCCAAGCAACACATTGCATTGCGTGGTGGATCATGGCGAGCGTTCGTGGTTGTCCGTTGGGGATCGCTTGTCTCGCCCTTTCGGGGCTCTCGTGGCTCTCTCCGCGGCCTGCGGCCGCGCGCGACGTCGACCACCTCAGGTGGGCGGAGCAGCTCGTCGATAACCTCGCTCCTGAGAACAACGAATACTCGACTGCCAGCTTCGTCTCCTGGGCTGGCGTGTCCGGCGCGCGGCGTTACATGAACCGCACGCAGTGCGCCACCTTCTTGACGGAGCTGCTCAAGCGGAGCTACGGGTGGTCCGAGTCGTCGTTTGGCGACTGGCTGGGCAGCCGGAGCCCGAGCGCCGCTGCTTACTATGCCGCGATCGTCGAGGAGAATGGATTCGAGAGGATCCGCGACCTGGGGGACGCGCGCGCCGGCGACGTCATCGCCCTCCGTTATCCTGCGGGCGAGTCGTCGACCGGTCACGTCGCGATCCTCCGCCGGGCGCCGAGGCTGAAGCTCCCGGTCAGCCCCTTCGTGCTGGGCACGTTCCAGTACGAGGTGAGCATCGTCGACTCGACGAGCTCACATCACGGCCCGTCCGACTCCAGGATGTCCTCCGGCGGCCGGTCGGCCACCGGCGCGGGTTACGGCGTGATGCGCGTCTACACGAACACATCGGACACCATCGTCGGGCACACATGGAGCACGGCCTCCGCCACTGTCTATTACCCGGCCACGGCGCGCCAGGTCGCCATCGGCAGGCTGGTGCTCGCCGGCGAGGACCGGGACGCCGACGACGATCGGTAGCTGCGGGCGCACGAGACTGGACAGCGCGCTCCCACGCCGCGCCGCGCCGCGCCGCGCCAAGGCCGGCCCGGCAGGAGTGTGTAAAATTCACACTGCACCGTAATCTTGCGTTGTCCGCCACACAGCGGCCATGCCATGGAGCGCGAGGGCGTCGAGTGCCGCATTTCCCTGGGAAAAACGCCGGCCTACGCTCCCGCGGGCCCCGTTGACAACCAGCAGGGCAGGGGTCTAGAGTGGCGGCCCTCTGAGCTCGCTCGGAGGCCCCAGCCCAACAATCATCGGCTTATCGAACCCGGGGCAGCCCTGCCGCTGGGTTTTTTTCTGTCGTTGACGGGAGAGAAGCTCCCCGCTTCCGACCCAGCTTTCGACTCCACCGAATGCACGGAGACGCGCGTCCATGAGCAATCAGTACGGCCATTTCGACGACGAGAGCCGCGAGTACGTCATCACCCGGCCCGACACGCCGCTGCCCTGGCTCAACTACCTGGGTTCGGACGAGATGTTCGGCCTCTGCACCAACACGGCCGGCGGCTACACGTTCTGGAAGGACGCCAAGCTCCGGCGGCTGACGCGCTATCGGTACAACAACGTGCCCATGGATATCGGCGGGCGCTACCTGTACGTGAACGACGGTGGGGTGGTGTGGAACCCCATGTGGAAGCCGGTCAAGACGGCGCTGGATCGCTACGAGTGCCGCCACGGCCTGGGGTACACCAGGATCACGGGCGAGAAGAACGGCGTAGAGGTCGAGGTGCTCTTCTTCATCGTCCCCGGCGAGAACGTGGAGATCTGGCGCACCCGGGTCACCAACAAGAGCGGCGCGAAGAAGGACATCCAGCTCTTCTCCTTCCAGGAGTTCTGCTTCTTCGAGGCGCTCAATGACATGACGAACTACCAGCGCACCTACTCCATCGGCGAGGTGGAGATCGAGGGGAGCGCCATCTACCACAAGACGGAGTTCCGCGAGCGCCGCTCCCATTACTCGCTCTTCGCCTGCACGCGCGCCGTCGACGGGTTCGACACGAGCCGCGACGCCTTCTGCGGCAGCGTCCACCACGGGCTCCACGAGGCCCAGGTGCCGGCCAGGGGCAAGGCAACGAACTCCAAGGCGTTCGGCTGGAACCCGATCGGCAGCCACCAGGTGAGCCTGTCGCTCGAGCCCGGCGCGAGCGAGACCCTGAGCTTCGTGCTCTCGTACGTGGACCATGGGGATCTGCCCAAGTTCAAGGCGCCCTTCGTCCTGAACAAGCAGAAGGGCAAGGAGATCCTGGCCAAGTACTCGGCGCCCGGCGCCGTGGACGGGGCGTTCGCTCAGCTCAAGGAGGACTGGGCCGGGCTCCTCGCGAACTTCCAGGCCGACTGTCCGGACGAGCACGCGCGGCGCATGCTCAACACCTGGAACCAGTACCAGTGCATGGCCACCTTCAACCTCTCGCGGTCGGCCAGCATGTACGAGACCGGCATCGGCCGCGGCATGGGCTTCCGCGACTCGAACCAGGATCTCCTCGGCTTCGTGCACCTCATCCCGGAGCGCGCCCGCCAGCGCATCCTCGACATCGCGGCCACCCAGCTCAGCGACGGCACCTGCTACCACCAGTACCAGCCGCTGACGAAGAAGGGGAACGCCGACATCGGCGGCGACTTCTACGACGATCACCTGTGGCTCATCCTCTCCACGTGCGCGTACATCAAGGAGACGGGCGACAAGAGCATCCTCAAGGAGGCCGTGGGCTACGCCGACAAGCAGGGCTCCAAGGAGGACCTCCTGCACCACCTGGAGACGTCCATCGCGTACACGATGAAGAAGCGCGGCCCGCACGGCCTGCCGCTGATCGGCCACGCGGACTGGAACGACTGCCTGAACCTGAACTGCTTCAGCACCGAGCCGAACGAGAGCTTCCAGACCGCGGGCGACGTGAAGGACTCGAAGGCCGAGTCCGTGATGATCGCCGGCCTCTTCCTCTACGCCAGCCGCGAGATGGCCGCCCTGTATGACTGGATGGGCCAGAAGTCCGACGCGGAGCGCATGCGCGGGCAGTACGCCGACATGCTGGCCGTTGTCGAGAAGGAGGCCTGGGACGGCGAGTGGTACCGCCGCGCCTACGACGCCCAGGGCCGCGCCGTCGGGAGCAAGGAGAACGAGGAGGGCAAGATCTTCATCGAGAGCCAGGGCTGGTGCGTGCTCGGCGGCGCCGGCGCGGACAACGGCCGCGCGAAGCAGGCGATGGAGAGCGTGCACAAGCACCTCTACACGAAGAACGGCGTCGTGCTGCAGCAGCCCGCGTACTCGACCTACCACCTCGAGCTCGGGGAGGTCACCTCGTACCCGCCGGGCGTGAAGGAGAACGCCGGTATCTTCTGCCACAACAACACCTGGATCCACCTGGGATGGTGTCTGCTGGGCGACGGCGAGCGCGCGCTCGAGTACTATCTCTCCATCTGCCCCTCCGCCAAGGAGAGCCAGATCGAGACCTACCGGGCCGAGCCCTACGTCTATGCGCAGATGATCGCGGGCAAGGACGCCCCGGTCTTCGGTGAGGCCAAGAACGCCTGGCTCACCGGCACCGCGGCCTGGACGTTCGTCTCCGTCAGCCAGGGGATCCTGGGCGTGCAGCCCCAGTACGACGGCCTGAAGCTCGACCCCTGCGTGCCCAAGGCCTGGAAGAGCTTCTCCATCTCCCGCCGCTTCCGCGGCGCCACCTACGAGATCAACGTCAAGAACTCGGGGGTGTGCAAGGGCGTGAAGAAGCTCACCGTGGACGGCAAGGCGGTCGAGGGCAACGTGATCCCCCTGGCCCCTGCCGGCAAGACGGTGCGCGTCGACGTCGAGATGGGCTGAGCGCCTCCGCCGGAGCGCGCCGCGGCCAGCCCGCGGCGCGCTCGGCTCAGTCGCCCTGAGGTGAGGCGACCCATCGCCCGTTCAACATGACCCGCCTCACGCGGCGCATCGCCCGGATGTCGGCGAGCGGGTCGCCCTCCACCAGGACCAGATCGGCGAGCTTGCCCGGCTCGACGCTGCCGAGCCGGTCGTCGACGCGGAAGAACCTCGCGTTCTCCGCGGTGCCGGCGACGAGGACCTCCATGGGCGACAGGCCGCTCTCGACGAGCAGCTCCATCTCGTGCTGGTAGGCCCACCCTCGCTCGGCGCCCGGCACCTCGCCGTGAGAGCCGACGACCACCCGCACGCCGGCGCGCCGCGCCGCGCCGGTGAGCCTCATCATGTTCTCGAAGCCGCGCACGTGGGTCTCGGTCGCTCCCTCGTCGCCGGCGCGGCGCTCGAAGATGGCGAGGGTGGGGGTGACGAAGGTCCCGCGCGTCGCGAGCAGCCGGAGGAGCTCGGAGGTCCGCGGCGCGCCGAGGGAGATGCCGCGAAAGAGCTCGTAGCGGCCCTGGACGCGCGCCTCGTTGCGGGCGATCACCGCCTGCCGGTAGCGCTCCGCCTCGCGCGGCGGCACGAGCGCGGTGCCGAGCGAGGTGATGTGCTCGATGCCGTCGAGCCCGGCGCGGATCGCCGCCGCGGCGTCCACCGTCTCGAGGTGCGCGGTGGCGATCACCCCGCGCGCGTGCGCGGCCTGCGCGATCGCCTCGACGGTCCCGAGCGGCAGGCGGAAGTAGACCTTGATCGCCGACGCCCCGCGCTCGACCAGCCGATCGACAGCCCAGCGCGCCTCGGCCGCGTCGCGCACGATCACCGCGCTCTCCGGGTAGGCGGGGTCCGGCCCGTCGAGCATCGGCCCCGCCAGGAAGAGCCGCGGCACCGGGCCGAGCTTGCGCGCGGCGTCGTACGCCTCGATCCAGTTCCCGGGCTCGCGCAGCGAGGTCACGCCGCGCTGCAGGGAGAGCCCGGGCAGCCCGTCGTCGCCGTCGATGTGGAAATGTGCGTCGATGAGGCCGGGCAGGACCGAGAGCCCGGCGCCGCGGACGATCTCCGCGCCGGCCGGGACTTCCGTGGCGCCGCGCGCGCCCGCGGCGACGATGCGATCGCCGCGGACCACGACGACGGCGTCCCGCACGGGCGGCCCTCCGCGGCCGTCGATGAGCGTGGCCCCGACGATCGCCACCGGGCGCGTCGCGTCCGGCCGCGCGATCGGGTTGATCTCCCGCGCGGGCGGGAGCCTCGGTTGCCCCTCCGGCGAGGGCCACTGCACCGGCGTGCTCGCGCAGGCGCACAGGCCCGCGAGCGTCGCCAACAGACACACGCGCAACCGAAAGCTCATCGTGCTCTCCCCGGTGACCTGAAACGTGCGACGAACGTGCGATGAACGCGCGACGAGCTGGAGCTGCGGCCGCGGGCGGCTGCGACGTCGCGCCTCTCATCATAGCAGCTCCGGGCCGCTCGGCCGCGAACACCGGCGCTTTCCAACTTCCACGTTCCTCTCGAATGAGCGCTCCCGGCGAGGTCCACCGCCGTCTCCAGGCTCGTTCGAGCCATCGACGCGGCGCGAGATCCCGGAGCGGCGCCGTGCGCGCGCGGGGCCTTGTCCGATCTCCGCCGTGCGGGGTTTCGCGGAGCACAAGAAGGCTCGGAAGTCGTGGCTCGCCGGATTCGGCATGACGCCGTGATGCCGTCGCGGCGCGCTGCGAAGGCGCGCTCGACCCGCGACGAGCGACTGCGGGTCTCCCGCGTTCGGGCCGGGGTCAGGCGATTCCCGAGCCGCGCGGTCCCGGCGGGGTGGTCCTCGGCGGGGCTCGTGTCACTGTATTTCGGTCGAGCGAAGGGCGAAGCTCGGAAAGTCGTCTCTGTGAGCCGTATCGAGACAGTTGAGCGTCACAGCCTGGGTGCAGTAGGGTGCCACCGCCGGCGCGCGGGAAACGCCGCGACCGGCATGTCCCGGTGGGACCGGTGACGAAGCGATTCTCGAAGGCGGCGCTCGTTCAAGCGCGCTGGAGGACCTCATGCGTAGCATCAATCTTGTTGGCATTGTCTCGATGGCTCTCATGCTTGGCGCGACCGCCTTCTCCGCGGGGTGCGGGGACGACTCCGACGGGGGCACGGGCGGCGGGACGACCGCGAGCAGCACGACCACCACGAGCGCCACGACCGGCACCGGCGGCGAGGGCGGCGGCGGCGAGGGCGGCGGCGACGGCGGCGGCGGCGGTGAAGACGCGGAGTGTGTGACCTGCTCGGCGCCCCTCCTCGATGACGCCGATTCGAACGACCTGTGCGAGTCCTCGGTGCCGAAGTACGACGCGCTCACGGCCTGTATCTGCGAGGCCTGCGGCGTGGCCGAGGGCGACCCCTGCTACAACGAGTGCTCCCCGGAGGGGGCGGAGCAGAGCGACGAGTGTACGGTGTGCGGCACCACGGCGGCGACCACCGAGGACGGCGCCTGCGCGGCGGAGGGCACCGCCTGCCTCCAGGACAGAGGCGAGTGATCTCGAGTCGCTGAGGTATCGCGGGCGCCTCCGACCGATCCTCGGCGAGCAGCGCGCGGCCGCAGGGGCAGGCAGGACGCCTGTCGCCCCTGCGGCCGTTTTCGCGTGGGCTCCGCGATGCGCTCCTGATCGCGGCGACGGGCCCTGTCGACGCGCGGTCGATACCGCAGCGAAGCTATTCCACCTCCGACACCGTCACATCGACGGTCATCGTCTCCGCGGCGGGCGTGTAGAGCGTCCCCGCCGTGGGGGTGGCGTCCGTTGTGTCGCGGCCGTAGCCGACCCGCACGTGGTCGAGGCTGGGCAGCACGCCGTTCGTCGGATCGAACCCTTTCCAGCCGATGTTCGGGATGTAGAGCTGCGCCCACGCGTGCGTCGCGTCGGAGCCGGCGCGGTTCGTGCCGACGTTGCCGGTATAGACGTATCCGCACACGTAGCGCGCCGGAATGCCCAGGATCCGCGCCAGGCAGATGAACAGGTTCGCGAAATCCTGGCAGACCCCGCGCCTGTTGACGAAGACGTCGTGAGGGGTGGTCGCGATGTCGGTCGAGCCCGGCATGTACCTGTATTCGCGGAAGAGCGTCAGGTTGATGGCGAAGAGCGTCTCCATCAGGTCCGCGTCGTTCCGCTCGACGAACGACATGGCATAATCGAAGAGCTCCTGGAGCTGGGGGGCAGGGAGCTCGACGGGGCGCACGTACGGCGCGATCATCGCCTGCTCCCACGGCGTCCAGGCGAGGGGGAACGCGGGCCGGATCTTCGTCGTCGCGAACGCGAACGGATCCGCGTCGCGCAGCTCCACGACCGAGTCGGCCGATATCGTGAGCGCGGTATAGGGGGAGGCGATCTCGAAGCGCGCGACCCGGTTTCCGAAGACGTCCTCGATCTCCACCGTGGGGACCGCCGGGTCGATCGCGAGCGCGTGCGAGAGGACGCGCTGATCCCGGTCGTCCATCGGGCAGAGATGCAGCTTGTGCACGCTGCGCTCCACCGGGCGATCGTAGGTGTATCTCGTCCTGTGGACGACGCGAAGCTTGCGAGTCGTCGGCGTCATGTCGTGATGTCGTGATGTCGTGGCTCGGTGAGCTCTTCCAGCGCCGTCACGGCCCGCTCGCGCGCCCCCGCGCGGGAGGGTAGCGGGCGCGCGCCGCGCTGGCGCGACGCGTCAGCCCGTTCCCGGCGCTGACGCGCCGCGCCTCACGTCTCGGCGCGCACGGACAGCTCGATCCGCCAGCGCTCGTTCGGCTTCTGCGCCTCGCGCGGGATCGCCTCCAGGAGCAGCGTCCCCACCTCGGTGATCGAGGCGCGCAGCCGCACCGGCACCATGTCCCCCTCGCGGCGCCCCTCGGCGGGCAGGGTGACCTCGATCGGCGAGAGCTCCTCGAGCTCGCCCGGCTTCCAGGCCTCGAGCTCGGTCCCGGCCTGGTCGTCCCGGCGCACCGACGAGCTGAAGAAGCGGAAGCGCACCGGCTCGCCGACAACCACCCCGAACTCCTGCGGCGGCAGCGTCGCCTCGGTGCCCTCCTCCATGCCGAAGGGCGCCAGGCAGAGCGCCGTGATCGGCGGCTCCAGGCCGGGCACCGCCGGCACGGCCCCCTCGATGCCCACGTAGTAGGCTCGCGCCGTCCCGCCGCGGATCCTGAGCCCCCGGCCGCGCCGCGCCAGGCCGTAGGCGGCGGCGCCGCGCGCGACAGCGAGATCGAGGTCGTCGATCGGGAGCACCCGCGGCCGCGGCGCGCCGTCCTCCTCCAGCCAGGCGCCGAGCGTCGCGACGAGCCGCTCCCGCAGCGCCGCGCTCTTCATGACGCCGCCGTTGAACAGCACCGCCGTCGGGTGCAGCAGGAGCGGCGCGCGGCCGGGCTCGGCGCTCGCCCCCTCCTTCGGGACGAAGCCCTCCAGCTTCGACGTCGCGCCGGCCTGCCGCCCGAGGAAGGCCGCGAGGTGGCGGGTGATCGCCGGGTCCTGCGCGTACGGAAGGCCGAGCTGCGTCAGGCCGGCGCGCGCGCGGGTCGCGGGGCGCGCGGAGGACGGGACCTCGGGGAAGAACCCGTCCACGAGCGTCCGCGTGATCTCGTCGCGCGTGAGCTCCGTCCTGATCGACGCGCCCAGCAGCTTCGAGCCGCGGCCGGCGATCACGATCGGCGCCTCGTTCATCGACGGATCGCCGAGCAGCCGCTCCTTCGCGACGCGCGCCGCGTGCGTGAGCGACGTCATCTGCCAGCGGTCGAGCTCCTTGCCCTCGGCGGCGAGCTTCGCCTTCACGACGTGCGCGAGCGCCAGGTCCATGTTGTCGCCGCCGAGCAGGATGTGATCGCCGACCGCCACGCGGACGAGCTCGAGCGAGCCGTCGTCGCGCGGGACCGCGGCGATCGCGGAGAAATCGGTGGTCCCGCCGCCGACGTCGACCACGAGCAGCACGTCGCCCGGCTGGAGGTGCTTGCGCCACGCCTCGCCGGCCGCGTCGATCCAGGCGTACACGGCCGCCTGCGGCTCCTCGAGCAGCGTGAGGTCCTCGAAGCCCGCGGCGCTCGCCGCCTCGACAGTGAGCTCGCGCGCGGCGGCGTCGAACGACGCGGGCACGGTGATCACGATCTCCTGCTTCACGAGGGCGAGCTCCGGATCGTCCTTCGCGAACAGGTGATCCCACGCCTCGGTGAGGTGCTCGAGGTAGCGCCACGACGCCTCGACCGGCGAGATCTTCTCGATGTCCTCGGGCGCGCCGACCGGCAGCGTCGGTCCGCGCCGGTCGATGCCGGGGTGGCAGAGCCAGCTCTTCGCGCTCGAGATGATGCGCGCGGGCGCGTCGACCCCGCGCGCGCGGGCGTGCTCGCCGACGACGAACCGCCGCTCGGCGTCCCACGGCAGCACCTGGAACCCCTCGCTCTCGAGGGGGATGTACATGAACGAGGGCAGCAGCGGCCGCGCCTCGAGCGCGCCCTGCGCCACGAGCTGCGGCACGGCCAGCACCTCGGGCGCCGGCGTGAGCCGCGGATCGGCGCCCTCGTCCGGGACGCGCGCATAAGAGAGCGCGCAGTGGGTCGTGCCGAGATCGATGCCGATGATGTAGCGCGCGCTCATAGCTCGACCTCCGCGGGGGCGATGATGCTGGCGTCGTGGCCGGCGACCGGCGTCGGCAGCGAGATCGTCTCGGCGCGCCAGCCGCGGTGGCGCAGCACCCCCCGGTACGGCGCGCTGCCGGAGACGTTGCCGATGAGCTTGACCTCGGCGGGGCTGTAGCCGGCCTCCAGCGTCACCGTGGCCCCCTCGTCCTCGCGCCGCACGGGCGCGAGCTTCGCGTGGCCGCGCAGCGCCTTGCGGCAGCCTTCATGGACCATCCTCGCCGCCACGCCGACGTCCGCGTCGCCGAACGAGGCGATGTCCTGCTCGAGGAAGTCGACAAGCCGCCCCTCGCGCTGGAGCAGCGCGAGGAGCTGGAGCGCCGAGGTCACCGCGGGCGCGGCCG
>NZ_JEMA01000906.1 GCF_001589285.1 Sorangium cellulosum
CCCCCTCCGCCGCCGAGCGCCGGCGAGGCCTCGCCGGTACCAGCGCCGAGCGCGCCGGCCGCGCCTGCTGCGGGCGCGCCGGCCGCCGCGGCGCCCGCGATGCGCACCGAGGTCGACGAGGGTGGGGCGGCGCTCCTCCGCGCCGAGGGCGTGGACGGCGCGTTCGTCCTGCTCGACGCCGCGCGGGGCGTCACCCACGTCGTGAACCCCGACCGGGCGGCGGCGGGGTACATGCCCGCGTCGACCTTCAAGATCCCGAACACGATCATCGGCCTGGAGACGGGGGTCATCCCGGACGAGCGCTTCTCGCTGCGGTGGAACGGCGTGAAGCGCAGCATCCCCGACTGGAACCGCGATCACGACCTGGCGTCGGCGATGAAGCACTCGGTCTTCTGGTTCTACCAGGAGGTCGCGCGCCGGATCGGGCCCGAGCGCATGAAGGCGCACCTCGACGCGTTCGGCTACGGCAACCGCGACATCTCCGGGGGCATCGACTGGTTCTGGCTGACAGGGGGGCTGCGCATCACCCCGCACGAGCAGGTGGACTTCCAGCGGCGGCTCCACGCCGGCGCGCTGCCCTGCTCGCCGCGGAGCCTCGACATCGTGAAGCGGATCATCGTGCTGGAGCAGACGCCGGCCTACACGCTGCGCGGCAAGACGGGGCTGGCGGTCGACGAGCGGACGACCACCGGCTGGCTTGTCGGCTCCGTGGAGCGCGGGGCGGACACCTATTTCTACGCGACCGTGCTGCTCGGCAAGGACAGCGACAGCAAGCGGCTCATGCCGCTACGTCGCAGCCTGACCCGTGCCCTGCTCCAGCGGCACGGCGCGCTCCCCGGCGACGCCTGACGCGGCCGGCGCGGCGGCGGCCTCCGGCGCCGCCGCGCCCGCTCCCCTCGCCAGCACCCCCTCGGCGAACGCGGCGATCCGCGCGGCGAAGCGGCGCGGGTCGTCGACGTGCGGGCAGTGACCGACGCCCTCCGGCTCCTCGATCTCCGCGTGCGGCGGCAGGTGGCGCCGGTAGTACTCGAGGTTGGCGCCCGGCATCAGGCGGTCCGAGCGGCCCCAGATGAGCAGGATCGGCATCGAGAGCGAGCCGAGCTGCTCGGGGGTGAAGGCGTGGTCGCACCGGGTCGAGCTCGTGAAGGAGACGATTGTCTCGCGCGCGAACATCCGCATGACGTCGCCGGCGACAAGGGGGGTGAACCAGGGGACGCGGTGGTAGAGGCGCGCGAAGAACGCGCGCGCGTCGGCGCGCGACCGCAGCTTGAACGTGCCGAGCAGCGCGGCGAGCTCGGCCTGCTCCATGCAGGCGCCTGCCGGCGACGCGAGCACAAGGGCGCGCACGCGGTCCGGCGAGCTCAGCGCGTAGTTCACGGCGACCGCGCCGCCGAGCGAGTTGCCGACGACGATGGCGGGCTCGTCGAGCTCGCTGTCGAGCAGCTCGTTCATGGCGGTGCTGAGGCACTCCGGCGTGAACGCCGAGGCCGGCGTCGCGCTCCACCCGTGCCCCGGCGCCTCGGCGGCGATGACGCGGCGGGCGCGCCGCCGGAGGCGCTGCAGCACCGGCGCGTACGGGAGCGCCGAGGAGCCGATGCCGTGGAGCAGGACAACGGTCGGGAGCGGGCCGGTGCCCGCGGCATCGTAGAGGTGGAGCCTGCAGACCGACGTCTCGACCCAGCGGCTCTGCACTCCGGATCTGTTCAGCGCCCTCTTGGCGAGGCGCTCGGCGAGCGGGAGGATGCCCATCCGCCGGGCATAGCAGATCGGGGAGATCCCGGCGCGGGCGGAAGGGCGGCGGAGCGGGCGGTGGAAGGGGGCGCTGCTCGGGCTGCCGCGCGCGGCGCTGGGCCCGATTTCCGTTGAGCTCCATGGGATTCCGCGCCACATGTGTCCCGTGCGATCGCTGCTCCTCGCCGCCGCCGTCACCCTGGTCGCGTGCTCGCGCCCCGAGCCGCCGACGCTCAGGCCCGAGGCCGCCGTGGTGACCGCCGTCACCGCCCAGGGCATCGACCTCCGGGTCCAGATCCAGGCGTACAACCCGAACAGCATCGACCTCACGACGCGCTCGATGAAGGCGAACGTGCTGCTCGACGGCAAGTACGACGTCGGCACGGTGACCGTGCCCGCGCCGCTCAAGCTGTCCGCGAAGCAGTGGACGCCGATCCAGGTGCCGCTGTCGGTGAAGTGGCAGGATCTCACCAGCATCGCCGCGCTGGGGGCGCAGGGCCGCGGCGTCCCGTACCAGGTGAACGGCACGGTCGCGATCGGCGGCGAGACGCTCAACGTGGACCTGCCGTTCCGCCTCGCGGGGACGATCACGCACGAGCAGCTCATGGCGGCGATCGGGAACTCGCTGCCCGGCCTGGGCCTCCCCGGCCTGCGCTGAACGAGCGCCCGGGCGCTCCCACGCCACCCCTCGATCGCGATCCCGCGCGCGGGCCGCTGCCGCGCGATCCCCCTGATCGCCGCGGTCGCGGAGATCGCCGTGATACGCTCGGCGCGATGCCGGACATGCAAGCGGTGGTGGGGGAGCTCTGCTCGCCCCGGTGCGCGGGGCGCCGCCCGGGGACGAAGGAGGGGGCGGCCGCGCGGGCGGTCGTTGTCGAGGCGCTGCGCGCCGCCGGGCTCGACCCGTTCGAGCAGCCGGTGCCGGGCCTCGGCGGCGCGAACGTCCTCGCCACGCTCGCGGGGGATACCGATCGGTACACGCTCGTCGGCGCGCACTTCGATCACCTCGGGAGCCTCGGACAGCAGGTCTTCTGGGGCGCGGACGACAACGCCGCGGCGGTCGCGATCCTCGTCGACGTCGCCCGCGCGCTCGCGGCAGCGCGCCCCGCGGGCCGCGGCGTGATCGTCGCGGCGTTCGACGGCGAGGAGCCGCCTCACTTCCTCTCGGGCACGATGGGCTCGGTGCACTTCGCGGAGCGCTCGCCCGTCCCGCTCGATCGCATCGACATGATGGTGTGCATGGATCTCGTCGGCCACGCGCTCGGTCCGGAGGGCACGCCCGACGAGGTGCGCCGGTCGCTCATCGCGCTCGGGGCCGAGCGGAGCGCGGGGACGGCGGCGCACGTCGACGCGATCGCGCGCGCCGAGCCCGGCGTGATCGTGCGGCGGGCGGACGCGGAGGTGATCCCGCCGCTCTCCGACTACTTCGCCTTCTGGGAGCGCGAGGTGCCGTTCCTGTTCCTGACGTGCGGGCGGTCGCGCGTCTACCACACGCCAGAGGACACGCCGGAGAAGCTCGATTTCGCGAAGATGGAGGCGACGTCGCGCTGGATCGAGCGCTTCGTGCGCGAGACCTGCGCGCGCCCGGAGCCGCGGGTCCCGTTCCTGCGCGGCGCGCGCGACGACGCCTCCTCGCTGCGGCTGCTCGTGGGGCTGGCGGGTGCGCTCGAGGAGCTGGCGCCGCAGGCGCGGCAGGGGCGGCTGGCGGCCGAGGCGCTGCTCGCTGCGTGCGACGGCGAGGGCCGGCTGCCCGAGGGCCGGCGCCACGAGGCGCAGATGCTGCTCGGCATGCTCGAGGCGGGGCTCGCGTGAGCGCTCGCCCGCTACGGCCTGTCCCGCGCCACACGCACGTCAGGCGCTCCTGTCGCCAGCCCATCGGCGGGTAAGGGCTCGGAGCGCAGGATCGCAGGCCCTGGCGCGGGGCGCGTCAGGATGGCGTCAACATCGAAGCGGACCAACAGGCTCAGGTCGGCGCGGACGTCACGAGAGCGGACCGAAGCGCTTCTCGTACGCCGCGAGCTTGTCCGCGAGCGTCTGTGCCCGCTCCTCCGCCGCGCGGGCCTGCTCCTCCGCCGCGCGGGCCTGCTCCTCCGCCGTGGGAAGCACGCGCCCCTCGGCGTCGAGCCACCGGAGCCATCTCCCTTTGCTGCCGAGGTACAAGCCTTCCCGCACACCGAGACGCAGCCCGAGCTGCTGGCTGACCAGCTCGCCCTCCGCGCTCGCGGCCATGGGCTTGTAGCTGCGAGAGCCGATGTCGAGCCCATGTCCTTCGAGCGCGCTCTTCATCGGATCGTACATAAAGTACTCTGGCACGCGCAGCACCTTGGCATAGATGCGCATCTTCTCGCCGCGATCGACAGCCTCCGTGCTCTCGGAGAGGAGCTCGATCACAACATCAGGCGTCCTGCCGTTCTCTTGCCACACCACCCAGGACTTCCTGTCCCGGCGCACCGTATCGAGCACCACGAAGACGTCCGGCCCACGGAAGTCGTTCTTCATGGTCTGGAGCTCGCTGAAGTAAATCGCCATGTTGCCGCTGACGTACACGTCATCGCGCTCTTTCCAGAAGAGGTCCAGCGTCTCGATCAGCAGCAGCATCTGCTTGCGGTGGCGGTCGCTCTCCATGGGCTCACCGTCGTCGTGGGGGAGCTCGTCCTCTCCGGGCGGCGGGATGGGGATGAGCGAGGTCTCGCTGGCGTACGGCATGGGCTTCCTCGACGGGATCCTACCAGGTTCCCTGGGCGCCGCAGCCGTGACGACCGGAGGCGGCGTCTGCCCCGCGCCGAGACGCGCGCGGCTCGCGCCCGGCGGCGCGCCGCGCGCCCGCCTGCCGTCGATCCCGGCGCTCCCGGTTGTCTCGGGCCCCCGGAGCTTGCAGAATCGGGCCGGAGCCGACGCCCGTGCCCGTCCACCCCCCCGCCGCGGCGCCGCCGCCCGAGAGCGCAGCCCGATGTCCGGCGGCCTGATCTTCCACGACGGCGGCGGCGGGCCCGTCGCGCGCTGCGCGCGCTGCGGCGCCGAGGCGGCGGGGCCGTGCGCGCGCTGCCGTGCGCCCGTGTGCGGCGACTGCTGCGTGCTCACCGAGGGCGGCGCGCGGGTGTGGGCGATCTGCCTCGCGTGCGAGGACCGCGGCGGCCGCTCGCTGCGCCGGGGCTGGGCGACCGTCCTCGGGTGGATCGCGCTCCCGATCGCGGCGCTCGCGGGGCTCGTCGCGCTGCTCGAGTGGCTGCAAAGGAAATGAAGGGACCGGAGGCGTCATGTTCAGCGTGAAGCAAATCGAAGGAGCGATCCCCACCGTCGAGCTCGCCGACAGCGACGCCGCGAGCCGCGCTGTGCTGGCCCCGGCCCGCGGCGGCATCCTGACCGGGCTGACCGTCGGCGGCCGCGAGCTGCTCTACCTGGATCGCGCCACGTTCGACGATCGCGCCGCCAACGTGCGCGGCGGCAACCCGGTGCTCTTCCCCTCGCCCGGCAAGCTCGCCGGCGACGCCTGGTCCGCCGCCGGCGCGGCGGGCCAGATGCGCCAGCACGGCTTCGCCCGCACCCTGCCGTGGTCGCTCGACGACCATGGCACGCTCGCGTCGGGCGGCGCCTACGCGCGCCTCGTCCTCCGCTCGAGCGAGGCGACGCGCGCGCAGTACCCCTGGGATTTCCGCGCCGAGTTCACCTACACGCTGCGTGGCAGGGCGCTCCGCGTCGATCTCTGCATCACCAACGAGACCGGCGGCGGCGCGCCGCCGATGCCGTTCGGGGCCGGGTTTCACCCCTACTTCGCCGTCTCCCAGGCCGACAAGGCCCGGACCACCATCGAGACGCGGGCGACGCGCGCGTTCGACAACACAACGAAGCAGGAAGCGCCCTTCTCCGGCTTCGACCTGACCCGGCCCGAGGTCGATCTCCACCTGATCGATCACGGCGCCGCCGAGAGCGCGCTCGCGATCGGGGGCGAGGCCGGGCTGCGCGTCGCCGTCCGCGCCTCGCCCGAGTTCACCCACTGGGTCGTGTGGACCCTGCAAGGCAAGGACTTCGTCTGCCTCGAGCCCTGGACCTGCCCCGGCGACGCCCTCAACACAGGAGAGCGCCTCATCCACCTGCCCTCGCGGCAGACGCTGTCGCTCTGGGTCGAATACTCCGCCTGAGTCTGCGCGCCTGCGGGTCACGCTTCACGGTTGACGCCCAGGCGGAACAGGCGTGTCATCCGCCGATGACTTCTACAGCAATCCTTACCGAACGTCGAACCGTGCTTGCCCGCTGCCGAGCGCTGCTCGGGCGGCGGCCGAGGTTCCTCTCCGCCTTCTCCGCCTTGCCCGCCGCCGCGCTGGCGATGACCGTCACGACCGGCGCCGCCGCGGCGCCTGTGTGGACCGGGGACTTCGAGACCGGCGACCTGTCGCAGTGGAACACGAGCCTGAACGGCGAGCGCATCTCCGTGGTGACGTCGCCTGTCCTGCAGGGCACGCGCGCCGGGCGGATCCAGCTCACCAACGACGCCACGTGGCCCAACGGCATCAAGCGCGTCGAGCTGAACCACAAGCCGGCCGCGGGGCGCACGGCCGAGGGCAAGGAGACGTATTTCGCCTGGAGCTTCTATCTCCCCGAGGCGCTCGCGGCGAACCCGCCGACGCAGATCGGGTACTGGGAGTCCGACGCGACGTACAATCAGATGATGTCGTTCGAGGTCACGGGGCAGAACATCAGCTTTGCCACCCGCAAGCCCGCGAACAAGGTGCAGTGGCAGGCGAACGGCGCGGTGACGCCCGGCGTGTGGCACCGCATCGCGCTGCACGTCCGGTGGTCGACGAACCCGAGCCAGGGCTCCGTGGACGTGTGGTTCGACGGCGAGCAGGTGGTCACCGCCGGCCAGGCGCAGACCCTCGCCGACGGCAACGCGCACTTCACGCAGCTCGGCCTGCTGCGCAACCCGGCCGAGTTCACGGACAGCCCCATCCTCCTCCTCGATGACGCCGTGGAAGGCGACACGCTCGAGGACGTGCGTCCCGCCCTGCCCTCCTCCGGGGAGGGCGGCGCCGGGGGCGCGGGCGGCGGCTGAGCGCTGCTCGGTCGATCCGGCGTCGCGCGTCGACCGTGCTAGCGTTGGCCGCGTGTTCGGACCGGCCCCTGCGAAAAGGACGCTCGAAGCTGCGCTGCGCGACGTCGGCTCGCAGAAGCCCGCCGTGCGCGTGGAGGCGGTGAGCGACCTCGTCCCGTACGCCGCGACGGCGCGCGAGCAGGTCCTGCGCGCGGTCGAGGGCGCGCTGCGCTCGGACGCGCACGCGGCGGTGCGCGCGGCGGCGGCGATCGCGCTCGCCGACACGAAGGCGGTCGAGGCGCTCCCCGCGCTGCTCCTCGCCGTGGAGGACGTGGACCCGCACGTCCGGCAGATGGCGATCACGGCGCTCGGCGAGATCGGCGACGGGCGCGCCACGGGTCGGCTGCGGCGCGCCCTCGCGGACGAGCGGCCCGAGGTCCGCTTCCAGGCGGTGATCGCGTTCCCCCGCGTCTGCGCCCAGGGGGCCGACGCGGTCGATGCCGTCATGCAGGCCACGCACGACGACGACCCGATCGTCTGCCACATCGCCTTGCGCATGTTCGAGGAGCTCGGGGAAGCCACCGGCGAGCTGCCGCCGCTGGCCCTGGAGCGAACCCGGGCGCTGCTCGGCCACGCGTCGCCGCTCGTCCGGGCGGCGGCGGCGGTCGTCACCGCGCGCTTCGGCGATCCCATCGGTCACCCGGTGCTCGTCGAGATCGTGGAAGGGAAGCTCCGCGGGGTCGACCACGAGGACGAGGCCGCGGCCATCGAGCTCTGCGGCGAGCTCGGCCTGCAGGCCGCCCGGAGCGCGCTAGAGCGGCGCGCGTTCGGGCTCAGGATCGGCTTCGGCCGCGACCCGCTGCGCTGGCACGCGCGCGTCGCGCTCGCGCGCACGGGGCACGAGCGCGCTGTCCGCGAGATCCTCAGCGAGCTGGGCGCGTGGGACCGCCACCGCCGCACGCTCGCCGTCGCCGCCGCCGGTCGCGCGCGTCTCGAGGCCGCCCGCGCGACGATCGCGGCGATGCGGGGCGACGAGCGGAAGGCCGACCAGGGGGCCGTCGAGGAGGCGCTCGCCGCGATCGCCTCCGCCGCCGAGGGCGCGCCGACGGCGCCCGGCGACTGAGCCGCGCGACGGCCGCGCGCGGGGCATGCGGCGCGGCCGAGGCTGGCGTAGAGGGACGGAGCCAACCGCGGGCAGGTCGCCGGGACGCCGCGCTGCCCCCACCGAGGTGGATGCATGAACGATGAAGCGCAGTTCAGCGAGGCCGACCTCGCCCCGGGCCCCGAAGAGCGCGCCGCGTCGCGCCGCTTCCTGATCGACAGGGTGGCCGCGAGCGTGGCCGCGCTCGCGGCGGGCGCCTGGGCCGGCGGGATGGTGGCGCTGGGGGCCTGCGCCGCGCCGTTCGTCTTCCGGCTCGCCCCGGCCCCCTTCTCCGGTGACGCGATGAGCGCGGCGTTCGCCCGCTTCGATCAGCTCGCGCTCGGCGCCGCGGTGATCCTCCTCGGCGCGGAGGTGGCGCGCACGTGGGCGGCAGGACGTCGGGGCGCGGGCCCCGCGGCCCGCGTGCGCCGGGTCGTCGCCATGGTGATGGCCGGCTGCGCCGCCTACGTTGGCCTGGCGCTCACCCCCCGCATCGCCGCGCTCCACCGCGACGGCGTCCGGCGCGGCGAGGGGGAGCTCGGCATGGAGCTGGAGCGCGCCCATCGCCGCGCCGAGCTCGTGGGGCGCTCCGAGGTGTTTCTCGGCGCGGGCCTGGTCGTGCTGCACGTGTTCACGCTCGGCGCGCGCCGTCCCGACCAGGACGACGAGGACGACGAGGCGGCCGCGCCGCTGCCGCCCGGCCCGCGGTGACGCCGCGCCCACGACAGGGAGAGATCAGATGCCGCGCGACAACAAGCTGTATAGCGGCTTCGTCAACCACGATTACATCCTCACCTTCTCGATCGCCGACGAGGCGAACCGGGCTCGCCTCGTCGCGCTCTGCGCCGGACCGTGGCAGGGCGACGAGGTCACGCGGGATACCTGGGAGGTGTCCAACTCGCTGAGCCCGGACCAGATGGAGCGCGCCATCCTCGAGCTCATGGGCGACGCGGACCGCGCCGCTTATTACTATCTTTCCGACAGCAAGCGCATGTTCCGCGTCCTCCTCGGCTGAGCGCGGGCGCGAGGGATGTGAGCCGCTTCGCTCCGGCAGGCGACCGGGGCGGGAGGGCTCGTTCCGGCGGGCTGAAGGCGCCACGATCGCCGCCATTTCGCGGTATGGTCGTCCCGTCATGAGCGAGCTGGAAGCCACGCCGCCCGGCGCCACGACGAGGCCTGCAGCCGACGTCTCTCCATCTCCCGCGCCGCCGTCCCGAGCGGCGGAGGGGGACGACGAGGGCCTGCTCAGCGTCCTCCGCGACGACGGGACGCTGGACCCCGCGACCGATCCCGGCCTCGACGACGCGCTGCTGTTGCGCGCCTTCCGCGAGATCAAGCGGCTCAGGCTGCTCGACGCGCGCATGCTCCTGCTCCAGCGGCAGGGGCGGGTCGGCTTTTATGGCGCGTGCACCGGCCAGGAGGCGACGCCGATCGCCACGGCGCTCGCGCTCGAGCCCGGCGACTGGATCTTCCCCGCGCTGCGCGAGAGCGTGATGATGCTGGTGCGCGGCTTCCCGCTCCGCACCTACGTGGCCCAGGTGTTCGGCAACTCGGGCGATCTGCTCAAGGGGCGCCAGATGCCGTCGCACATGAGCGGGCGGCGCGTGAACCAGGTGTCCTGGTCGAGCTGCATCGGGCCGCAGATCCCGCAGGCGGTGGGCGCCGCGTGGGCCGCCAAGCTGCGGCGCGACAGCACGGTGGTCGTGGGGTTCATGGGCGACGGCGCGACGAGCGAGCCCGACTTCCACAGCGCGATGAACTTCGCGGCGGTGTTCAGGGTGCCGTGCGTGATGATCTGCCAGAATAACCACTGGGCGATCAGCGTGCCGACGGCGCGGCAGACGGCGTCGAGGACCATCGCCATCAAGGGCCGTGCGTACGGCGTCCCGTCGATGCGGGTGGACGGCAACGACGTCATCGCCGTCTACCGCGCCGTCTCCGAGGCGGTCGCGCGGGCCCGGTCCGGCGGCGGGCCGACCTTCATCGAGGCGCTCACCTACCGCGTCGGGGCCCACTCCTCGAGCGACGACCCCAGCCGCTACCGGTCGCAGGAGGAGGTCGATCGCTGGACGCAGCGCGACCCGCTGCTGCGCCTCGGGCGCCACCTCGCCGCCCGCGGCCTGCTCGACGACGCAGCGGAGGCCGCCTTGGAGGCGGAGCTCAACGCGGAGATCGCCGCCGCGGTCACGGAGGTCGAGGGGATGGACCCGCCCGCCCGCGAGACGCTGTTCGACGACGTCTACGCGGAGCTGCCCTGGCACCTGCGCGAGCAGCGCGCGGAGCTCGTGCGCTCACCGAAAGGGCCCGCGCACGGCGGCGGACGCTGACCACGCGAGGGATTTCCCCTCGGTGCGAGGTCGTGTAAGCCCGCCGGACCCCAGGGTACGGCTCGCGGTGGCGGGCGCGGCCTCAGGGCTGGTCAGCGAGGGGCTTGCCTGGCCCACCCCGGCGCCCCTATTCCAGTCTCCGAAGCGCACAAAAGGACAAGGATGAAGACCTACGACGCAATCGTCATTGGTGCCGGCCCCGGCGGATACCCCTGCGCCATCCGGCTGGCTCAGCTCAAGCAGAAGACGCTCTGCATCGAGAAGGAGCAGCCCGGCGGCGTCTGCCTCAACTGGGGCTGCATCCCTTCCAAGGCGTTGATCGCCGCCGCCCACCTTTACGAGAAGTCGCAGGCCGGCGCCTCGATGGGCATCAAGGTCAGCGGCGTCGAGCTCGACGCCAACGCGATGCAGGACTGGAAGGAAGGCATCGTCAAGAAGCTCACCGGCGGCGTCAGGTCGCTGCTCAAGGGCAACGGCGCCGATCTGCTCGCCGGCACCGCGACGATCGTCGGGCCGAAGCGCGTGGACGTGACCCTGCCGGACGGCTCGGTGGAGCAGATCGAGGCGACCAAGGGGATCGTCATCGCGACAGGCTCGACCACCATCGAGATCCCGACGTTCAAGTTCGACGGCGACGCGATCATCGGCGCGAAGGAGGCGGTGAGCCTGCGCCGCATCCCGAAGCGGCTGCTCGTGATCGGCGGCGGCGTCATCGGCCTCGAGCTCGGCATGGTCTACCAGGCGTTCGGCGCCCAGCTCACCGTGGTCGAGGCGCTCCCGGACCTGCTCACGGGCGTCGACCCGGACTGCACCAAGGTCGTCGAGCGCAAGATCCTGAAGCGCGGCGGCACCATCTACAAGAACGCCAAGGCGCTCGGGTACGAGAAGCAGAAGGACGGCTCGGTCGGGGTGAAGATCCAGATCGAGGGCAAGGAGCAGACGATCATCGTGGACATGGTGCTTGTCGCCGTGGGCATGCGTCCGAGCTCGAAGGGCCTCGGCCTCGAGAAGGTCGGCGTGACGGTCGATCAGCGCGGGTTCATCCCCACGGACAAGACGGGCCGCACCAACGTGCCGTCGATCTACGCCGTGGGCGACGTCAGCGGCCCGCCCCTGCTCGCGCACAAGGCGTCGAAGGAGGGCGAGATCGTCGCCGAGGTGATCGCGGGCCACAAGGCCGAGAAGGACTGGGTCGCGATCCCGGGCGCGATCTTCACCGATCCGGAGATCGCCACGGTGGGGCTCACCGAGGCGGAGGCGAAGGCGAAGGGCCTCGAGGTCATCGTCGGCAAATTCCCGTTCGCGGCGCTCGGCAAGGCCATGGCCATGAACGAGACCGAGGGGTTCGTGAAGATCGTGGCCGACAAGAAGACGAAGCAGGTGCTCGGCGTCCACATCGTGGGGCCGGAGGCCAGCACGATGATCAGCGAGGCGTCGCTCTCGCTCGAGATGGCGGCCTTCCTCGAGGACATCTCGATGACGATTCACCCCCACCCGACCCTCGGCGAGTCGCTGATGGAAGCCGCTGCCCACGCGATGGGCGCGGCGATCCACATCGCGAACCGCTGAGCGCGCGCCCTGGCAGAGGCGGCCGGCGGCTCACGGGGCCCGGCCGCCAACGAGCCGGCGCGTTGCTCCCTTGAAGCGACGCCCGGCTCGAAAAGGGCCAGAAATAAAACCACAGAGGCACAGAGGGCACAGAGGAAAGAGGAGATAAAATTCTCTCTCTTCCTCTGTGCCCTCTGTGCCTCTGTGGTTCTAACCCTTCTTCTCTTCGAGCTGCTGTGCTCCAGCCCGACGATCCGAGAAGAGAGCGCGCCGCCGGGGCAGATCGTACCGCCGCGTCAGTCGCGCATGTAGTGGCACGTGTACCCGCCCGGGTACTTCTCCAGGTACTTCTGGTGGTACTCCTCGGCGCGCGTGAACGGCCCGGCCTCCACGATCTCGGTGACGACCGGCGCGCGCCACTTGCCGCTCTGGCCCACGCGCGCCTTCACCTCCTCGGCGACGCGGCGCTGCTCGGGCGTCGTCACGAAGATGGCTGAGCGGTACTGCGTGCCGACGTCGTTGCCCTGGCGGTTGCGCGTCGTCGGGTCGTGCATGCGGAAGAACCACTTCTCGAGCAGCTCGGCATAGGACAGCTTCGCCGGATCGAAGACGATGCGCACCGACTCGGCGTGGCCCGTGTCTCCCGTCTTCACGTGCTCGTAGGTCGGGTTCGTCATCCGGCCGCCCGTGTAACCGACCTCTGTCTCGAGGACCCCGGGGATCCCCCGGAGGAGCTCCTCCATCCCCCAGAAGCAGCCGCCCGCCAGGATGGCCGTCTCCAGCGTTGTCTGGCAGCCGGGGGCTTGCCCCGGCGCCGGGGCGGCGCAGGCGTTCGCGCCGGCCTGCGCCTGAGGCGCGCCGCTCCCGCCCTCGAACAGGGCGCGGTAGGCGCCGTAGCCCTCGGCCTCGAGGCGATCCAGCGGGATGAACCGGAGCGACGCCGAGTTGATGCAGTAGCGCAGCCCGGCCGGCGCGGGCCCGTCCTCGAAGACGTGCCCGAGGTGCGAGTCGCCGTCCCTGGAGCGCACCTCCGTGCGGACCATGCCGTGGGCCCTGTCGACGCGCGCCACGACCCGCTCCGGCGCCACCGGGCGCGTGAAGCTCGGCCAGCCGGTGCCCGAGTCGAACTTGTCGAGCGACGAAAAGAGCGGCTCGCCGCTCGCGACGTCCACGTAAAGGCCCGCGTCGTGGTTGTTCCAGAACGCGTTGCGGAACGGCGGCTCGGTCGCGTCGCGCTGCGTGACCTCGTATGCGAGCGGCGTGAGCCGCTTGCGCAGCTCCTCCTCCGACGGTTTGCGATAGCTTCTGTCCGACATCGTCACAGCCTCCTTGGACCCAAGAGCAACCTCGCTCGCGCGCCCCGCCTCTCCCGCGCGCCGGCACGCGAACAAGGCGGCGCACCCGACGAGCAAGAGCGCGAAAAGTAGACGAGCAGCGCGGAGCCAATTCATATCCACCTGGCCTGCCGGAAGGGTAGCGTAACCACCCCTCCTACGCCTCGCCGCGCCGCCGGTTTCGCCTCGCCGCGCCGATTTCGCCCCGCGGCGCGGATCGCGCGGCCGGCGCAGCCTCGAGGCGCCGGACTCGGCGTTACGGGCTGCCGCTCTCGAGAGCGGCGTCGCCCTCGGCGGCGCGCCGCTCGAAGCAGTCGTCGGGGATCTCGCGCGCGCGACGGACGAGGCGGGTCGCCCCGATGAACGCCGTGGTGACCGGATCGTGGTAGCCGCTCGCCCCGTGCAGGCCAGGGACGGCGCGCTGGTAGTGGCGCGCGACCCGCTCCATCAGCGCCTCGCGGACGTACTTGCCCACCATCGACGCCATCGCGACGCACAGATCCGAGGCGTCGCTGTCGCGGACGAACGCGATCTCGCCGAGGCCGGGGAAGCGGTACGCGCTGCGGGCGCGGCCCTCCTCGAGCACCGCATGCAGCCGCCCGGCGAGCGGGCCGAAGGCGGAGCCGTACTTGCCAAAGCCGCCGACCTTGCCGCACACAGCGAAGACCTCCGCGCCGGCCAGGCCGCCGAGCTCGAGGATGAGGCGCTCCATCGCGTGGAGGTCGAGCACGAACCGGTTCTTCCCGGCGCGGACGCCGTCGTTCATCCGCTTCACGCAGAGCAGCATCGAGCGCACGGCCACGATCTCGACCCCCTTCTCCGCGAGCTTGTCGAGGTCGCGGCCGATCGCGCGCAGCAGCTTGGCGGGCGCGGTGAACGCCTCGCCCTCCGTCGACCAGCACTGCTCCTCGACGTGATCCGGGCAGAGCGCGCGCAGCGCGGCGCGATCGTCGAGCGAGACGGCGTGGAGCAGCTCGTCGACCGACGACGCGTCGCTCGGCGCCCCCGCGCGCCCGCAGCCGCGGGCGACGAGCGCGCGGGTCCAGGCCTCGCCGAGCGAGACGTCCCCGTACGAGACGAGCTGCTTCGAGTCGCCGAGCCGCTGGGCCAGGGCGCCGCGGGGCGCGCGGCTGGCCGTGTCCCAGCCGGGCCCGGTGACGCGCGAGAGGACCGCCGTCACCACCATCGGGCCGAGCCGCGGGCCGAGGCCGTTCTCATCGACGCCGATGCGGTAGCGAATGGAGGTCTCGGCCGACGTCATGCCCGCCCCTTGCCACACGCCGCCGCCCGCGTCACGGCGCGAGGCGACCCGCCAGCGTCATGCCGCGCGCCGCTTCGTACGAAGCCGACAAGCGCGTGCCATTGCGGTCTCCGCATCGAGTTTTTCTCCGGAGCGCCCCGCGAGCGCCGCGATATAGTTCCCGCCTGATGCGCATCCTCCCTGTGCCCTGCCTCAGCGACAACTACGCCTACCTCGTGGCCGCGGACGGGCGGAGCGAGGCGATCGTCATCGACCCTTCGGAGGCCCCGCCGGTCATCGAGGCGCTCGAGCGCGAGAAGCTCCGTCCGGTCGCCATCGTCAACACGCACCACCACCACGACCACGTCGGCGGCAACGAGGCGCTCCGCGCGCGCTACGGCGACCTCCCCGTGTACGCGCACTCGAGCGACGTCGGCCGCGTGCCAGCGCAGACGGAGCGGGTCGAGGAGGGCCAGCCGGTCCGGGTCGCCGGCCTGGAGCTCCGGCCGCTGCACGTCCCCGGGCACACGCTCGGCGCCGTCTCGTACTGCGTCGAGGACGCCGTGTTCACCGGGGACACGCTGTTCATCGCCGGCTGTGGCCGCATGTTCGAGGGCACACCGGAGGGGATGCACGCGTCGCTCTCCAAGCTGGCCGCGCTCCCGGGGCACACGCGCGTGTTCTGCGGTCACGAGTACACCGTGAACAACCTTCGTTTCGCCGAGACGGTCGAGCCCGAGAACGAGGCTGTCCGCAAGAAGCTCGAGGCCGCCCGCGCGGCGCGCGAGCGCGGCGAGCCGACGGTGGGGAGCACCATCGCCGAGGAGCTCGCGACGAACCCGTTCCTGCGCTGCGGCGAGCCGTCCGTACAGGCGCGATTCCCGGGGGCCACGCTGCCCGACGTGTTCGCCGCCGTGCGGCGCGCCAAGGACAATTACCGCTGAGTGACGCCGTGGCGCGCGGCCGTATTCCGCTCGCGCCCGCCGCCTGATTTCTATACGACTACGGGCATGGACTCCCGCGCTCCCATCTTCGGGTTCAACGACGCGCGCGACGAGATCGTGCGCACCGTGGTCGACCGGGTCGTCGGCGCCACCAGGGATCCGCTGCTCGCCATGAACGAGGCGGCGTATCACGAGGCGAAGCGGCTCGAGGGCTCCCGGAAGCCGCAGGACGTCCGCGAGCTCGCCGAGTGGCAGCGGCTCGCCCGCTCGCTCGGCCGCATGCACGACGCCGAGCGCCGCCGCCGCCTGCGGGAGCTCGCGGAGGAGTACGCGTGGGACATCGCCGGCAACTTCGACCGGCGCGTCTACCAGCTCTCGTCGCGGCTCCTGCCGCCGGTCGTGAGCGCCCTGCTCGCGCCGCGGAAGCTCGTGACCGTGGTCCGCGACCCGCGCAAGCTCGTCAGCCTCGAGCTGCTCGCCGACCGGGTGCTCGTGCAGGGGCCGCTCGCGAAGCTCCGGTCGCTCGTGCAGCGCGGCACGGCCGTCTATGTGCCGACGCACCTGTCGAACATGGACTCGATCGTGTTCGGCTACGCCCTCGAGCGCGCCGGCCTGCCGCCCGCGACCTACGGCGCCGGCAAGAACCTGTTCACGAACCCGGTCCTCTCGTTCTTCATGCACAACCTCGGCGCTTACCGCGTCGATCGGCGCGTCCGGCACAACCTCTACAAGGACGTGCTGAAGACGTACTCGGGCGTGCTGCTCGAGCGCGGCTACCACTCGCTGTTCTTCCCGGGCGGCACGCGGTCGCGCTCCGGCGGCATCGAGCGGAAGCTCAAGCTGGGCCTGGTCGGCAGCGCGTTCGAGGCCTACACGCGCACGCTGCTCAGCGGCCGCGAGCGCCGCGTCTTCTTCGTCCCCGCCACGATCAACTACCTGATCACGCTCGAGGCCGAGACGCTCATCGCCGATTTCCTCTCCGAGGCCGGCAAGGGCCGCTTCATCATCGAGGACGACGAGTCGAGCCGGATCGGCCGGATCGCCTCGTTCCTGCGCAAGCTCCTCGCGATGAACGCCGCGGTGGTCATCCGCTTCTCGGAGCCGCTCGATCCGTTCGGCAACCGGGTCGACGAGCTCGGCCGCTCCTTCGACGCGCGCGGCCGCGAGGTCGATCCGGCGAGCTACGTGAAGAACCAGGACGGCGCCCCGGTCATCGACGGGGCGCGCGACGCCCAGTACGCCCGCGAGCTCGGCGAGGAGATCTGCCGGGCGTACGCGCGCGACACGGTGGTGATGGCGACGCACGTGGTCGCGGCGGCGAGCTTCGCCCGGCTCCGCGCGCACGCGCCCGCCGCGGATCTCTTCACGGTGCTGCGCCAGCGCGACGTGCTCACGGTGCCGCGCGACGACCTCGCGGCCGACGTGATGGCCCTGTGCGAGCGCCTGCGTGAGCTGGAGCAGAGGGGGTGCGTCGTGCTGGGCGAGGACGTCCGGCTCGGCTCGGGCGGGGACATCGTCGAGCGCGCGCTGCGCGCCTTCGCCGGATACCACTCGTCGCCGGTGCTCGACTCGCGGCCGGACGGCATCGCGATCTGCGACACGAACCTGCTCTTTTATTACCAGAACCGCCTCGCCGCCCACGGCGTGGCGTGGGACGTGATCGCGCCGCCCGGCGTCCCGTCCGGCCTCCAGGTGCAGCCGCCGCTGCCGCCGCTGGCGGCCTCGTCGCCGCCGCCGCCGCTCGACGACCGGGGCGCGGCCTCGTCCCACGGCGCGGCCGCGGGCGTGCGCGCGGGCTCGATGAACGGCGCCGGAGGTGGCCGGTGAGCGCGCGTCCGGCGGCCACGGTGGGGGTCATCGGCGGCGGCTTCTGGGGCGTGGCGCTGGCGCTCGCGGCGAGCCGCACCGGGGCGGAGGTCCTGCTGTTCTCGCGGCGCGAGCACCCGCAGATCAACGACGGGCCGCGGGTCGTTCGGGACTACGCGGAGGTGGCGCGGGCGCGGCTGCTCGTGATGGCGGTGCCGTCGAACGCGGCGCGGACGGCGCTGCGCGCGCTCGGCGATCACATGGATGGGTCGCACCTCGTGATCCACGGCGTGCGCGGGCTCGAGGGCGAGGCGCTGAAGACCGTCTCGGATCTCGTGCGCGATGAGACCCCGGCGCGCCGGGTGGGCGCGCTGGGCGGGCCTGTGCAGGCGGATGAGCTCCGGGAGGGCCGCCCCTCGGCGATGGTGTGCGGGTCGCGGTTCCCCGAGGTGCACGCGGCGGTGGCCGCGGCGTTCCAGTCCGACGCGCTCCGGGTCTACACGACGCCGGATCTCCAGGGCCTCGAGTGGGCGTCGGCGCTGGTGGGCTGCCTGGCGATCGGCGTCGGCTTCGCCGAGGAGGCGGGCGCCGGCCCGGGGCTGCTGGCGGCGCTCATCTCGAGGGCTGTCGACAGCGCGGCGCGCGTCGCCGCGGCGGCGGGCGCGGAGGAGCGGACGATGCTGGGGCTCGGCGGGTACGGCGATCTGCTCGCCTCGATCCGGCTCGAGAGCCGGCCCGAGGTGCTCCTCGGCAAGGCGCTCGCGCGCGGCCGGACGCTCGACGAGGCGGTCGCGCAGGCGAGGCTGCGCGTGGAGGCGATCCCGCTGATCCCGCGCGTCGTGGCGTTCGCGAGGGCGCGGAAGGTCGACGCCGGGGTGTTCGAGGCGCTCGAGACGATCCTGCAGGGCGGGGCGCCGAGGGCGGTGCTCGACCGGATGTTCACGGCGTGAGCGGATCGGCTTCCGCGCCTCCAAGGCAGGGCGGTTGACCGCCCCTGGTGCTGTCATCTCGACAGCGAGAGGGCGGTCGGACCGCCGTTCCGGCATCGATCTCGCCAGCGACGGGGCGGTCGGACCGCCGTTCCGGCATCGATCTCGACAGCGAGGGGGCGGTCGGACCGCCGTTCCGGCATCGATCTCGACAGCGAGGGGGCGGTCGGACCGCCGTTCCGGCATCGATCTCGACAGCGAGGGGGCGGTCGGACCGCCCCGTCGGCGGCGCGCCTTCGCCCAGCGGGACGGCCGGACCCCTTGAAGAACGTGTTTCCAGCGAGAGTGGACAGGTCGGAGCAGCCGGCCGCGCCTTCAGCTGCCGTCTGGCCTGGTCGCGCCGGCCGCGTCCGACGCGGCGGGCAGCTCGGGGCTGTCGCAGCAACGGAATCCGGTGGAGTAGTCGTGATACGTCGGCTCGTGGGCGATGGTGGTGAAGTAGCAGCCTGGGCCGAGCTCGCTGGTCGTGCTGAAGAAGCCGCCCATGAACACGCCGTTGCCGTCGTGTGAGGGCTGGTCGCGGCGCTCGACGCCCTCGGTGCGCATGCGCTGCACGAGCTCGTGATCGACCATGTCGCCGACCCACTCGTGCAGGTTCCCGACCATGTCGTGGACGCCGAGCTCGCTGGCGCAGCCGGGGTGGCCGCCGCTCCTCGCCAGGAAGCCGGGCTTCTGGTTGAGGTCGGCGCTGTTGAAGTGGCGCTCGTAGCTCCACCCGCCCGGCGGGTGGTCGCCGAAGAGCTCGCGCAGGAGGTGGGGCTTGCCGGTGTTGCACCGCCCGCGCTCGCCGCGGGGGCCATACGGGTAGCGGTGAACGCCGTTGCCGCGGCAGGCGCGCTGCCACTCGCGCCGCGTGCACAGGCGCTTGCCCGCGGCGACGCAGGCGGCCTTGGCCTCGACGCGGCTGATGTACGCCTGGGGAAAGACGCCGGCCTCGCTGCGGGCGAGATAGCGGACGTTCGGCTCAGGCCGCTGGTAGTGAGGGTGAACGGTGAGCTGTCCGCCGGCGTCGGTGACCAGGTGCGCCTCGTAGCGATCGATGCAGAAGCCGCCCACGAGGACCATATCGGCGGGGCAGGACCCGAGCTCCAGCGGAAGCCCGAGCGGCCGCGGAGGAAAGACGGCCGGCCCGGCGCTGGCGGAGCCCGGCGGCTGCGCCGCCGCGGGGGCGGCGC
>NZ_JEMA01000907.1 GCF_001589285.1 Sorangium cellulosum
CCGCGCGCGAGAGCCGCGCCGCAGCCTCCTCGACCGAGGCGCCGGCGCGCGCCGCACGGGCCGCCTCGGTGGCCGCTGCCTCCGCCCGCCGCGCGGCCTCCTCCGCCCGCCGGGTCTCCTCCCCCGCGTGCGCACGCGCCGCCTCTGCGCCACGCCGCGCGACGTCGCAGGACTCGAAGAGCGCGAGAAGCGCCCGGAGCTGCTCGGCGCGCTGCTCATCGTCCGTGCGCTCGAGCTCCGCCTGCACGAGCTCGCGCGTCAGCCGCGCCACGATCGGCACCACGACCGGGGCGGCCTCGCGGATGACGTCGCACGCCGTGACGCAGCACAAGAGGGCTGCACAACACCACATCCGAACGATCGTTTTCATGAATCCGCTTCCTGCTCAACTCGCCCAAGGTCTGCACACGACCACCAACACCCCTGCGGGGATGACAGTGCCATCACCGCTATCCCCCTTGTCGATGGTGAGCGCCAAGTAGTTGTTTGCGCCGATCGGGAGCGTTCCGAAGCCATCCCGGAAAGGGATCGTCACGGGCACGAACGCCGTCCAATCACTCGTAGCTCCGGAGCCCGAGGTTTTCGTCACGCCGATCGCCACGTTTCCGACATGACCACCAGTGGTGGTGTTGCGCGTGCTTAGTGTGAGTCTTGCGTAGTTCGCATCATCGGCAACGAGATAATCATTCGGGATGAACTCCACGCGCGTGACAGTCCACAGGAATCCCGGAGCGTCGCTGATCGGGAATGGCAACATAATCGCATCGGGGGACGCGTCCGCGCTCACCTTGTGGAATCTGATCGTCCACTCGGCGATCACGCGCGAGGCCTTCAGCTCTCCGTCGGCTCCCCGCAGAGCAAGCGTGTCGGGAGTGGGATCGACGTCGCCTGCTTCACCGTCCCCGCCGGTGATGGTGACCTTGGTGCGCTTGTTGACCGGGTCGTCTTCGACCGTCACACCGTCGCCGGCGAACTCGAGCGCGCCGCGCTCGTGGAGCTCCTCCCCGGCGAAGAACACGGCCCGGAGGCCGAGGAGCTTGTCTCGAATCCAGCTCATGTTCGGTCGACCCTCGTGTACGTGTAGGTGACTTTCAGCCCGTGGAACTCCGCCCCGACGATCGCGTTGGCCCCGCCGTCGGACTCGCTGGTGATGACTGCGTAGTAGGAGTGCGTCTGCGAGTTGAACGTGTGCGGAGTCCCGAGCACCAGCGGGATATCGTGCTCACCCTGAAACGCGGCGGTACTGGCCGACGGGTCAAACGCGCTGCCGACGGCGCCGGACGCTGGGCCGCTCGTCCCGATTCGCTTCCGGTAGAGGATGAGCTCTGGCTTGCCCCCCGGCAGCGCGGCGTGCGCGGGGGCGCCCTTGAACCTGGCGACGATCTGCGTGATGTTGGCGTTCCTCGGCACGTAGGGGTTCAGGTGGATCCTGAGCCGCCGCTCGCTCGTGGTCGTCGACACCCAGTAGAAATCATTGGTGCTCCGGTCGAGCTCCCAACCGTCGTCCGTCTCTGCGGGCCCGTCGATAGCAATCGTGACCTCGCGCGGCTCCAGGAGGAAGTACCCGAGCTCCGTCGTGACGGAGCCGTCTTCGACCACGACGTCGCCGCCGAATGTGCCGCCGCCGTCAACGGCCAGCACATCCACGTTGGCCGTGCTGGCGTTCAAGTTGCCGTCCACCGTCAGGTTGCCGCCGACGTGCGCATGGCCGGCGATGTCCACGTTCCCCGAGGCGTTGATGTCCTCGGTGATGATGACCCCCGACCCGCCCACGACCCGCGCGTAGAGGAACGCGGTGTTGTCCATCGCAGCTTCGGCCACGACGAGGACCGCCGCCGCGTCGCGCTCGTCGCCGTCGTCCGGGACCTCGACCGACGCGTGATAAGCAGCGCTGTTGCCCGTCACCGTGCTCATGAGACACCTCTCACGTACCGCGCTGTGCTCAGGCGCGTCCTCGAGTAAACACCGCCGATGAGCCGGCCGGCGCGCCCCCAAGTGCCGTCCGGCATCCCCGCGGCCGGGTAGGGCCCGGGCGTCTCCGGATCAAAGCTGCTCTGGTCGAATGCCACAATGATCCATGGGACGGTAACGCCATCGGCGCCGAACGCCGCGACGAGCCCGCGGAGCTGGTCCACGAACGCGAGCGTCGAGTCGATGCCGATGAGGCCCCCGCCCGGGTCGCCCTCGCCGCCCCATCGCGTCGAGCCGTCGCCCCACTCCCCCTCGTTCGCCGGGACGAGGCCGTCGACCGGCGCATAGACGATCAGCCAGCACCGGAAGAGGTCAGAGGACCCGTCCCAGTCCCACGGGTGCGCGGCCGAGGTGAGCGGCGTCGACACGCCCTGCGCGGAGATCTGGAATCCAGTCCCAGCCGGGGTGTGCATCTTCATCGTCCCGTCCGCCTCGATCGTGTGCCAGATACCCGACGAGCTCACGAGGCGCACCCGCGGGAAGCTCGGGCCGAGCACGCGCCGCACCTGCGAGAGGAAGCCGAACGCGAGCCCCGCCCTGCGGTGGATAAACCGCCAGTCGCGCAGCGCCGCGGCGTAGACGCCCGCCGTCTCCAGGATGCCTCGCGGGATGCGGCGGTCGCGACCGATGAGCGGGAGCCCATCGGTGCCAGCGAACCCGCCGAGGAACGGCAGATCGTCGACTTGGCCAGGCAGCGCGCCGAAGACGCCGTCCCGCGCGCCATCGATCAGCGCGTCGAACACGGCCGCGAGCGTGCCCCCGAGCGCGAGCCAGTGCGAGCGCTCCAGCGCCCACCCCGGCAACATCTTCTCCAGCTTGTCGATCAGCGCCATCGGTTCCTCACTGCTCCACGAGCGCGGCTGTTGCGGTCACGGTGGGGACGACGACATCCGTCACCAAGATCGAGCGGTCATCCTCCGGCGTCGATCTGACCCGGTAGATCCCAGGCGACGCAGCCTTCGCGATCGCGCGCACCTCGTGCATGACCACGAACCGGACCGCGCTATCAGGCAGCTTGCGGCCCCCGATCGGGAAGCGCCGGAAGAAGTCGTTGACGGCCTTCTCCGCGGCCGCCTTCGCGGCGGCGGCCGTCACGTTGCTCTCGCGCAGTACGTCGAGCTCGAGCGTGATCGTCAGCGGCTCCTCGTCGGCGGCAGCCACGTTGGCCGTGAGCCCCATCGGCACCGCGAGGAGCTGGATCGCCTGGTTCACCAGGTAGACGTCGGTCCCCGCGGTGGCGACGTCGCCAGACGCGGCGCCAGACGGCGAAGCGAGCCGCACGTCGATGACGCCCCCGCCGAGGTTCCGCACGAGGGCGCGGTTGACGTTGACCCCGATGTCCCCCGCCTGGGAGACGAGCAGCCGCTCGATCGTGACGGCCTCGTCCGCCGCCGGCCGGCGCGTCGAGAGCGCGACGTACTGGTACGCGGCGCGCGGGCCGGCCGGAGAGAGCGGCCCCGTCGAGAGCCGGCAGCGCTCCTTCAGCTCGTCGTCCTCCTCCTCGTCCTGCCCGAGGAGCATGCCGTCGCCCGCGCGGAGGTAGATGCCCGCGCCGGGCGCGAGCAGCGGTGACGCGGGGTGCTCCGGCACGTCGGCCAGGTCGAGATCGCTGTCCGTCCCCGCCTCATCGGCGACGAAGAGCAGGTCGAGCGTCGGGAAGGCGCCGGTACCGGTCCACGCCGCGAGCGTGCCGCCGTCGATGTTCGTGTACGTCTTGCCGGCGACCTCGAACCGGATGTCGCCCGGGTTGATCTCCCAGAAGCCGCCCTCGTGGTTCTCGACGGTGATCGCCGGGCCGCTCGCGAAGGTCGCCTCCTTGCGGTAGACCTTGTACAGTGCCCACGCGACGAGCGTCAGCCAGTCGCCAGATGCCTTGTCGAGGAAGAGCGCGCGCAGGGCAGGTAGCACCTGACCGTTCCACAGAGGCGCGGTCCACCGCGCGAAGACGGACATGACACCACGGATCGGCTCACCCGGTTGCCAGGCGGTCGTCGAGAGCCCGAGCGCCTTCGCGATTGCCAGCAGGTCGTCGAAGATCTCCTCGGGCGTCAGGTCGGTCAAAAGGTCGTCGAGCGGCGTAGGCATCAAGCACCTCGGAGGATGACGTCCACGGTCAGGTCCTGAATCGAGATCGTGAGAGGGAACTCCCGCCCGTCGACGAGCGTCACCTCGGCAGCGAATGAGACGCCGCCGTCGCTCTCCGCGGCGAGCGTGACGGTGGCGCTCTCGACCCTCTCGTCCTTCTCGATCTCGCCCGCGATCTCCGCTGCGATGCGCGCGCGGCGCCCGGCCGGGGCCGCGTCGAGGAGCAGGTCGTCGAGGAGCATCCCGTAGTCCGGATCGTCGAAGTACGTCCCGCGCCGCGTCGACAGCCGCATCTCGATCGCCTGGGCGATGATGCGCGCGGGGTCCTTCGTCCGGCGGAACGTGGGACTGTCGATGTTGATGCTCTCGCCGTACCTCATGACGTCTTGAGCACCCCCTCCACGGCGGTCCACGCGTCGCCGCCGTTCGTGAGCAGCACAAGGGCGTACGTCGCGCCCGACCCGGGGCCGAGCTCCGCGGCCAGCTCGGCGCCGAAGGCGTTCTGCACCCCAACGAACTTGAGCAGCCGCACGCCCCCGGTCGCGAGCAGGCCCTGGAGCTCCACCGCGGCGTCGAGCTGCGCCTGCACGGTCAGGAGCTTCGCCTGCAGGTCGGCAGTGATGGCTGCGGCGACGGCCGCCTGCACGGCGAGGCTCGGGGACTCGAGCCCGAGGGCGATCGCGTCCTGGATGTTCGACACGATGTTCTGTGCGATCTCGAGCTGCTGCACGAGGGTGAGCCCCGCCGAGGGGGTGAAGCTCGCAAGCGCCGTGAGCTGCGCGGACACGTTCGGTGCGGCGACCCCGCACGCGACGTCGATCGCGGCCGCCGCGCTCGCCGCGCCGGGGACGACCACTCCGAGGGTCAGAGAGCCGTAGTCGGTGATCATGCGATCTTCACCTTGCCGCTGCCGGTGGTGATGGTCCCGGTGGTCTGCCCGGGGCTCCAGACGACCATCCCGCTTGCCGGGGACCCGCCGATGGTCCCCACGAACGTCGCCGGCGGGAGCAGCACGGTCACCGTGTCGTTGACGCGCGCGCCGCCGCGCGTGGCGCCCGCGCCGGCGCGGATCTCGTTCTCGGCGTCGAGCTCGAGTTCGAGCGGCGTCTGCGGCGTCTCCGCCTCGCCCGGCCGCCGCACCGGCTCGATGTAATGGGCGATGAACGGCGCGCCCGGGTTGCCGCCCTGAAACCCCACGAGCACGATGGTCCCGGGCCGGCACTTCTCGTCGATCCCGGGCGACCCGTGCGCTTTCGGCACCTCGACGAGCTGCGGGAGCAGCACGTCGCCCTCGTTCACCGCCTGGAGGTTCAGACGGCCAGAAACCACGTTCTGGCTCATCACCCGATAGGGGTGGACCCAGGAATAGACCATCAAGCGGCGAATGCCGGACTCGATGAAGCGCAGGAGTCGAGCGAGGTCGGGCGCGGCGCTCATACATCCACCTCGGCGAGGGCGGTGCGGTCCGTGACACGGATCGTGGTGGCCCGGATGGTCAGGCTCGGGAACCCGTCGCCGGAGATGACCGAGCCCGGCACGAGCGCGGCGAAGGCGTCCTCGGGGCTCGTGATGACCGCGCGGCGCAGCGAAGGGCGGTAGTCGACCCCGAGGCGCAGCCCGCTCCGGGCGACGGTGGGCCGCGCGCCGATGTGCGTCGAGCCGTCGACGTCCACGTACCAGGGGTGCCCGAGCTCGTTCAGCGCGTGGATCGCGGGCCCCTCTGGCCGGACCCACGCGTACCCGACGACGGCCGCGGCGAGCGCGCCGAGGGGCGCCAGCGCCTCGCCCGCGTCGCGCGCCAGGTCGCCAGCCACCCGGTCGAGGCGCACCCCGTTGTCGGCGCGGTACGGGCGCCGCGACACCGTCGCGCCCCACCCGTCCGCCCCGCCGACGACGAAGACCTCGGCGCGCTGGGCGAACACGTCCGCGTGGCGCACCGTCCCGGAAAGCACCAGGTCGCCGAGGACCACCTGCACCCGGGCCCGCTCAGGCGGCGCCTTCCCGCCGACGAGGTCGGCGCGCACGGACCAGATTCCCGCGTCCGGGAGCACCGCGATCGCACGCTGGAGGTCGATGCCGGCGACGAGGAAGGCCATCAGAGCCCCCTCCCGCGCGCGGTCTCCAGCGCCTGTAGCTGGGATTCGAGCTGGGCCCGCTCCTGCCTCGTCGCCACCATCTCCTGGTCGATCCAGTCCTTGGCGCGCGCCACGCCACCGATCGGCTTGCGCTTCTTCCACTCGAGGAGCCCGAAGCCCAGTGTCCACCGGCCCGGCTTCGGGTTCTCGATCGCACCGAGCCACGCGACCTCGGCGCCCTTCATCTTCAGGTGGGCGACCGCGATATCGACCAACCGGAGCTGCCTAGGGGGCCGACTTTCCTGCGCCGTCGCGAGCCGCGCCGCGAGCGCCTGGAGCTCGTTGAACTGCTCCGTCGTCCACACGCGGACCTTGTAGTCGACCTGCACGAGCTCCAGCCCGCGCGTGACCGAGAACGAGCCCGACTGCATCGGCGAGACCTGCTGGTCGATCTTCGTGCGACGGACGCCGCCGGAGAGCTCGCAGGTCCCTGGCGTGTCGATCCCGTCGATGGTGATCGAGTCCCACGCGGTGGGGTTGTCGATCGGGCTATCCACCAGCACGCGACACCTCCGCGCGCGGCGCGCCGAGCATGGCGCCCACCTGCTGAACGAGCGCCGCCATCGCCTCGTCGAAGCTCTCGCGGACCTCCTCGCGCTGCATGCCCGCGCCGACGATGATGTCCCCGGTCGTGAGGTGCAGGACGACGCCCGCGGGCGCGCCGCCGGCGGCGCCGCCCTGGGCCATGCGCGGCGAGGGGACGAGGCTCTCTTCCGCCGCCTTCTGCACCTTGGACTCGCTGTCCTTGAGCCCGAGGCGTGTGCCCTCGCCCATCTGCTGCGCGTCACGCCGGAACGCCCGCGCCGGGCTGTGGATCTCGGCCTTGGTCTGCACCCCGCGCTGGACCGCCCCGGCCGCGGCCGCACCGCCGGCCTCGAGGGCGCGCTCGCGCTCCTTCAGGCCGGCGAGTACGCCGTCGCTCATCGCCCGGCCAAGCGCGCGCCCTGACGCCGCCGCCTTGTCCACCGGAGCCTTCGGCACCGCGGGCGCCGCTGCCGGCGCCGCGCTTGCCGCCGTCGGGAGCTGGTCGACGTACTGGACGCGCGACTTCTTCCCGGCCTTCGCGCGGGCCGCGGCCTCCTCGTCAAACTGCCGGTTCATCCGGTCGGCGTCGCTCTCGCCGCGGATGCCCAGCGAGCGCAGCACGAGGTCCGTGTCCCACTCGTCGATCAGCTTCGAGAGCTGGTAGCCCGCGGCGACGACAGCGCCGATCGCTGCGGCAAAGGCGAGGAACGGCGCCGCCGCCCCGGTCGCCGCCAGGCCCGCAGCGGCCCCGCGCGCCGCGAGCACCGTCATCGCCTTGCTCGCGGTGAGCGCCGCGCCGCCGAGCGTCAGCACCCCCGTCGCCTTCGCCGCGAGCAGCCCGACCGCCGCCATGCCGGCGTAGGCCGCCACCTTGATGCCGTCGATCTTCCCCGTCGCGTCACCGAGCGCGGCGGTGAATGGGAAGAGCCAGATCCGAGCGCGGAGCCAGAGGACCTCGAGCTTCATCCCGCCGAGGATCGCGCCGCGCACGAACGCGGACACGTACGGCTCGGCCTTCTCGACGGCCGAGAAGAGGCCATTGAAGCCGCGCGTCATCCCGTCCGAGAGCGACTGGCCCGTCGTGGTCGACAGGCTGAAGAGCTTGGTGAACTGGAGGTACGCGCGCTCCAGAGGCCTGCTGTCCACCCCGCGGAAGAGCGAGCGCACGTTCAGACCGGCCTGGTAGGAGATCGCCGAGAGCCTGGCCATGCCCTGGTAGCCGATCGCGATCTTCGCCAACCCGAGCCCGCCCGAGACGCCGACGACGGCGCCGAGCGAGAGCGCGAGCGCCTTCGCCTGGGCGGCCGCGCCCCCGAGCCCCGTGGCGGCACGCTGCGCGGCGGCCTCGCGCGCGCGCTTCCGCTCCTCCGCGGCGGCCTTCTTCGTCGCGGCCTCGTCCTTCTCCTTCTGCGAGAGACCGAGTCCAAGCTTCTGCAGGGCTGCATCCTTCGCCGCGGCGAGCTGCCGCTCCGCCAGGATCTGCTGCTGGTATGCCTTGGGGTTGAATGCTGCGGCGGTGAGCGCCGAGCGCTTCGCCACCTTCTGCTGGCTGCTGTCGAGCAGCCGGAGCTTTTCGTCTGCCCCCTTGACTGCCGCCGCAAAAGCAAGCTGCGCCTCCGTCAGCGCCGCCGTGGGCGCCGACATCTGGTCATCAAGCTTGGCGACGAACTCCACTGCTCGCTATTCCTTCTTCTCGGGCTCCAACCCCAGAAACGAACTCCCGACCTCAGCGATCCACAGCAGCGCCGCCCTGGCCTTGTCGTCCGCACGCCGCTCGGGAGGCAGCAGCGCGGCGAGGAGCCCCGCGACGCCCTCGAGCGACCCGCGGGCCTCCCGGTAGAGCGTCAGCCTTTTCCCCGGGCCGCCTCCTCCACGCCGGTGATCAGCGCGTCGCGCGCCGAGTAGAGATGCACCCAGAGCCGAGGGTAGAGCTCGAGGATCTCGAGCATGCGCGGCCGCGGCGGGTGAACCACCGTGTCGAGCGTCGCCTGCTGGGCGACCTTCAGGATGTCGGCCTCGGCCTCCAGGCCCGCGATACGGTCGCTGAAGTCCTCGTGCTGCTGCCGCGTCATCGCCCGCATGATCACGGACCCTTCGACCGTGCGGACCCGCGCGACGCGCTTCTCCCCGCCGTGCTCCTTGCAGGCCTTGCGATACGCGGCGTCGTCTGCCGCGTCGCGCTCCGCCCGCGCGCGCGCCTCGCGCGCCGCGGCGGCCTGCTCGCGCAGCTTCTCGACCATCCCCTCGGGGGAAGATGCCTCGCGCCCTGCGCGCTCGAGCGCGGCGCGCGTCTCCTCCTCCTCGGCCGCCAGCGCCGACGCGGCCAACTCGTACGCTTCGATCTGCTCGGGGGTCCACCCCTTCATGTCCGGCTTGCTCATGGCCTCTCCCGTCACGTCCGCAGCGCGAGGCGCGGGCGCTCCTTGACCTTCACCAGCGTCGAACCGTTGTGGCGAATCGGCTCGACCACGCACAGCGACAGCTTGACCTTGTTCGCGGCCGGGCCCTGCTGCGACGCGTTCTCGACCTTGGTGATGAAGACGGTGCGCAGCTCGTCCACGATCGTGCCGCTGGCCTCCTTGAAGGTGGCGCCGATGTTGAATGGGAACTCGCCGAATCCGTTCTTCGGCAGCACCGTCTTCATCCGCTCCCATTCGGACTTGAGCATCTCGGCGTCCGCATTCGGCTTGTACTGGCCTTGTGCAACGCCGAGCGCGATCGAGCCCGTTCCGTACTGGAGCTCCTTCTCGAGCTCGTCGGAGTAGTTCAGCGTGGTGATGCCGAGAAACACCTTGCCGGCGACGTCGAATTCAGCCGACGCGTGGTTGTGGTAATTCCCGTTGTGGTAGAGACCCATCGTCGTTCACCTCACGCCGCCAGCGCGACGAGCTCCGGAGTCACGAACCCGATGTCGCCATCGAGCTGCTCGAGGTACTCGAGGCCGACGATCGACACCTTGCAGGGGAGCCGCACCCCGGCCGCGAGGACCGTGGTGCGCGACGTGCGGACGCTCAGCCCCGAGAACTTCCCCTCGAGCTGCCGACGGATCGCCGTCTCGACCTCGCGGTCGATGCGCGCCGCGTTCGCCTCGGTGATCGCGCCCGGGTTCTCTTCGTCGGAGGCGTTCACCTCGACGCCGTCCATGAGCTGCTCCTCGAGCACCTGGGCGAAGATGTCGCTCGCCACGTCGAGCACCTGGCGCCGCGCGATGTAGCCCTCGAGCCCGCCCTCTGCGTCGAAGGTCGAGCCGCGCGTGAAGAACACGCTGTCGCCGCTGCGCTTGAACGTGCGGAGGGTGACGAACCGCGCCCCCTGGAGGGTCTGCGAGACGCGCGCGTCGTGCTCGATGCGCTCGCCGTCCTCGTAGATGGCCACGTCGGTCGAGAGCGCACCGCTGGCCTTCCGGCCCAGGTCCTCCTCGATCGGGCGGCGGAGGAGCTCCGGGACCGCGATCCACGCGACCGGCCGGCGGTTCCGGCGGCGCGTGATCGGGCAGGTGATGCGCGCGTAGCCGGAGCCCACCGCGACGCGCGCGTTCTCGAGCCCGTCGAAGTCGTCGTCGAGGGCGTTCTCCCAGGCCGTCTCGGTCTCCAGGCGGCGCCGGTCCCGCGCCGACATGAGCGCCCACGCGAACCGCGCGTTCGAGAGCTCGTCGGCGGCGAAGGTCGCGAACTCCGCGCCGATGGTGCCGGCCGCCGTCGCGTTCACCGCGCCGACGATGTGGGCGAAGCGCCAGTTGACCGCGAGCGCGTCGAGCTGGCCGAGCGCCGTCACGACGTCGGACGCAGCGATGGCCGGCTCGGTCGTCCCGGAGGCGAACCCGTCGCCCGTCTCGAGCGTCCCGGCAGCGAAGGCGAAGTCGAGGCCGGAGTCCTCGGTGCCGTCGTTGATCTGGAGGGTGTTCGCCGTCCCGAGGCGGATTGGCTTGGTGAAGGTGCGCCCGCCGTCCAGCGAGTACCGCAGCACGATACCGGCCGTGCCGACCGTCCCGCCGGCCAGCGTCTCCAGCACGATCTCGTAGGCGTCGAGCGGCGTCCCGGTGATGGTGACGACGCTGGTCGAGGAGCCGACTCGGGTCGCGACCACGGACAGGACGGCCTGGGCCGCCGGGAAGGCCTCGAAGGAGAAGTCGCCGCCCACGTCGTCGCCGGTGCCCGCGCTGAACGTCGCGGTGAGGCCGGAGCCCCCGAGCGCCACGATGCCGTTCGTCGGGACCGTGGCCGCCGTGGTCCACGTCTCCCCGCCGTCGAGCGAGTAGCGGCCGGTGGCCGTGTTCAGCTCGCCCGCGACGACCGTCTCCCACATGATGTGGTAGTGGTTGTTCGCCGTGCCGCTGATCGCCGGCGCCGCGGCCCCGTCCCAGTCGTCGAGCACCAGCTCGCCGACGCTCGCGGCCACCGGGTCGGGCAGGATCCGGCGCATGATCCCGGGCGCCCCCGTCTTGCCCATCTCGTAGGCCAGCGCCTTGACGGCCGGGCCGAAGCCGAACGTGGATGTCAGCGCGTCGGTATCCGCGACGCGCGTCGGCGTGAAGGGGCCCTTCGAGCAGACGCCCACCACGCTGTGAATGCGGCTCAAGGGCGCGAACACCGCTCGATTCGAGCGTACCCGGAGCCTGGCTGAGGGAAGTGCGAGAGCCATCGAATCTCCTACGGTGACGACACCACGGTGGTGCAGACGTTCGAGTCACAGGCCTCGAGGTCGAGACCGATGTTGACCTTCGTCGGATCGAGCGAGGAGCCGGCGAGCCCGAAGCGCGGGCGCGGGCGCTCATCGATCGGGATGTCGAGCGTCCCAGTCACGCGCAGCGCCGCGCCGTAGCGGTCGTCCGCCTCGTCGACTTCAAGCCACTTGCCCTTGCCGTTGATATTCAGCCCATGCGGGCCGTGTGCGACCTTGTGGATCGCGCGGAACACGTGATCGAACAGATCCGACGCGAGCGACTGAGACACGCGCACGCGGTCATGGTCATCCACGCTCGGCGAAGGGATGGCGCGCACCACGATCCAGAACCCCTGTCGCTTCGTCCCGATGCTCCGCGAGGAGTACCCCGGAGCGATCTGACGATGACCAGGAGCTCCCGAAGGGCCGGCGGGCAGGAGGTCGAACCCTTCGCTGAGGCCGATCACCACGCGCGCCGGCGTGTCCATGTCGCGGTAGTCGCGCTCCGTCCCGTAAATCACGGGCACGTCGATGCCGTTCGCCTCGAAGTAGGTCGCGACCTGGTCACGCAGCCAGTCGATCGACAGCGTCATTTCGGCGCCCTCCGCGACAGCTCGTCGAGGTACTCCCGCAGCACCTTCTCCGCGGCCTCGACCCACGACGACGGCATCTGCTTGCCCTTGCCCGCGCCCGGGTAGACGGGCCGGAGGCCGCGATGGTGATCGAGCACCGGCTCGTCGGTCGTGTTCGAGCGGATCGCGCCGCTCTTGCCGAAGAACTGCACCTCTCCCGCGGGGCGAAGCAGCGCGACGGCTCCGTCCTTCTTCCGCGCCGGCCACGGGCCGCGGGCGCCCGCCGGGCCCTTGCCCTGCGCGTACTCGTTCAGCGCGACCTTCTCCACGGCCGCCGCCACGAGCTCCATGCCCTTGCCCTTCGTCCGGCCGGGCAAGAGGCGGAACCACTCGGCGAGTTCCTCGATGCGGTCGGCGCCGCTGATGCCGCTCATCCGCAGCGCCCCCCCAAGCGCTCGACCTGGCGGTCCATCCACTCGTATGGAGAGGCCTCGCTGTACGCCATCGGGGCGCCCTTATCGATCGCTGTCGCCCCGCGGGGAGTCGACTGCGTGCGCACGAGCTCTACGAGCCCATCTTTCGAGTTCGCGGCCTCTGTGACCCACGCCTGCGCGGCATCGTGCGCGCGCTCGGCCGCCGCCACCTTCGTGCCGTCGGGCTTGGCGCCGCGCTTCACGAGCAGCCGGTAGGCGACGATGGCGGCCGTGGCGTCGACGAGGCCGTCGTCGTACGGCGCGACGAACGGGACCCCGTAGCGCTTCGCCAGCCGGCCGTCGATGCCCCCGCTGACCTTCGTGGCGGTCCGCTCCACGATGCCGGGATACCGCTGCTCCAGCCAGTCGACGTCCTCCTGGAGGAGGATCCCCAGGTCCATGACGTCTTGCAACGTGGCGTAGCAGCTCATAGCCTCTTGACCCAGAAGCCCCGCCGGCAAAGCCGGTCGGGGTTCGGGCGGCGCCGCTCCTGGAGCGCCTTGGCGGGCAGCGGCTCACGCCGCGCGGCTCACGTCGGCTGCACGCGGAAGATGAGATACGGGTGGCCGTAGGAGACGCCGTTGCGCCCCTTGAACTTCCACTCGTAGCTGTCCCGGTGCGCGAGCTGCACATCGGTGTACGCGGTGTACGTGGTGAGCTGGTAGGGCTTGCGGTTCTGGAACACGAACGGCCCACCGCTCCCCTTCTGCCACTGGCAGGCGAGGTAGTAGACGCCCAGCTCGTTGTGCTCCGGCGCGACGACCGGCTCGATGCCGTAGGTCGTGATGACGTTCTCGGTCGAGCCCTGTCCCGTGCCGTAGTACCTCGTCGAGAGGATCTCCGCGGAGCGCTTCCGCAGGTCCTCACCGCAGAGCAGGTGCTTGACCTTGAGCCGACGCGTCTCCCCGTGCGGACCACGGAGCGACTGGATGTACGCCACCGCCCGCGCAAGGTTGGTGTGCGCGGCCTCCAGGGTCGGCGCGTTCACGATGTCGATCGGGCACGCACCCGGATAGCTGCTCACCTGGGCCCCGGTGAGGAGGTTGCTGAACGTCCCCGCGCCCTCGTTTGCCACGTTGATCGGGTGGGACTGCGAGAAGAACGGCACACCATCGTACCCGTCCTCGGTGAGGCCGTTCGCGATGAGCCGCGTGAACAGGCTCTTCTGCGGCCAGTACGCGGCGGAGCTGCCCATCTGCCGGGCCCAGTTCGCTGCGTAGTCGAGCGCCGGCATGCCGCGGAGCATCGGACTCGCCATCTGGTTGTCCTCGATCTCGTTCGCGGTGAGCTCGAGGTTCTTCCCGGAGTCCTCGTTCTCGATCTCCAGGAAGGTGGCCGCGATGTCGTCGTATCGCGCGTTGCCGCCCTGTCCCTGGAGCTCGATGCCCGCGGACTCGATGAGCCAGAAGAAGAGCTCGCGGCGCGTCACGGACGTCTTCACGTCCATGAACCTGTCCCAGATGAGATCGGAAGCCGTCTCATCCCAGGCGTTCTGGATGATCGTCTGGACGTTCGTTTCGAACGTCGCGATCCAAGTCGGTGTGATCTTCATGACTCAGATCCCTTTCACGCGCCGAGGTTGGCGAGCACGTCGCAGAGCACGCGCACGTTGGCGGCGCCCGCGGTGAAGGCGGAGGTGATGCGGTCGAACACCAGGGTGTCGGCCGCGACCAGGATCAGGCGCCCGTCGCTGCGCGTGTCGAGCGCGTCGCCGATGGTGCCCGTCATGCGCGTGTTGCTCGTGACGAGCGTCGCCTGCACGTCGCCCGTCGTGCCGCCGAGGATGTCCCCTGCGGTGTCCCAGCCGGAGACGGACGCGCTCACGCCGATCGCCGACGACGATCCGCCCGTCCAGTTCGTGGTGACATCCCACCACGCCTCGCGCGGGTGGAGCCGCGCGCCGGTGGGCACGGTGAAGATCGCCGCCCCGTCTGCGGTGGCGGAGGTGACCGGCAGCGAGAGCGCGACAACAGGGTCGGCGCGGAGCCATCGACCGCTGCCGGCCGCCGGGGTCGCGACGAGGTTCTCCGTCGTGTCGGCCGCTGTCGACGTGGAGTGGAACCGCCACAGGCTCATGTCCGAGAGCACGAGGCAGAGCATCCCGTTCGCGCGGTCCGCGGCGGCGATCGCCTTCAGCGCGGTCCGGTCGGCGACAGGTGCGTGCACCGCGCTCGCGTAGGCCGCGCTCATCAGGCCCTCGCCGGAGGGCGTCGCGAGCGCGATGTGGTGCTTGTGGTCCTGGCGCGCGGCCTCATCGGCCGAGCCGGCCGACGCCGCGGTCGAGCTCGGGTCGGCGGGCGCGACGTTGGAGAGGCCCGAGGGCTCCGCAGTCGACATCGTCGCCGCGCCGATCTCGACCCAGACGCCCTCGCTGGTGACGTCGTAGACCGGGCCGGCAGGCGCCGTGCTCACGGCCCCCGTCGCGGTCTGGTCGTCGAGCACGTAGCAGAGGCTCTCGCGGTCCGCGGCGACGACCGGGGTGTCCGTGTCGTTCGCCATCAGGAGCACCTTCCGCTCCTTGAAGAACTGGATCTCGACGCTCTTCGCGCCGTCCGCGCCGCCGGTGTTGTCGACGGTCTCGTAGAAGCGTCCGACCGGGACCGCGATCAGGTCGTCCGACGCCGGCGCGTAGAAGCCGCGGCTCGTCCCGCTGACGATGCACACGGCCAGACCGCCCTGGAAGGCCTTGACGTTCGCGGCGAGCGGGCGCTTGTCACGGCTGCCGATCAGCCGGATAGAGTTTCCCTTGGGCTTGGTGAGTGCGGTCATGGCTCACGCTCCCTTCTGCGCGGCGAGGCGCGCGCGCGTCTGGGCCGGGGTCTCCACGTTGATCGTGAAGCGGCCGTGTTCGTCCTTGCTGGGCCCCGAGGCGCCCGCCTTCCGGATGCCCATCGCCTCGTCGAGCTCGTCCCGCTCTCGCCCCTCGAGGAGGGCCGGGCCGGCCTTGGGCTGCGAGGCCTTCTCGTGGCGCTGCGCGGTCGGCTTGCTCGCCTGCTCGAGGAAGCTCCGCGCGACGTCGGGCGTCTGCGCGAGGCACCACTTCCTCACCGTCGGCGAGAGATCCGGCCGCTTGTCGAGCATCGCGGAGATCTCCAGCCGGTCGAGGCGCGCCTTGAGCTCGACGTTCTCGGCAGCCACCGCCGCCGCCGCCGCGGTCGCGGCGCTCGGAGTTCCGGCGGACGCGGCCGCCTTCGCCTCCTCTTTCTTCTCGTCCTTCTTGGGCTCGTCCTCGGCCTTGGCCTTCTCCTCGCCCTCGTCCTTCTTGGGCTCCTCGTCGTCCTCGGCTTCCTCCTCGCCGAGCGCCACGAGCGCCGCCTTGGCCTTCTTGGCCTTCTCCTCGTCGTCGCCCTCGGCGAGCGCGCGGAGGGCCTTGACCATCTCCTCGTATTCCACTCTGCTCTCCTTGGCGGCCGCGCCGCCCGCTCCGCCTCTCGCGACCATCGCGAGGAATCCGCTCCACGTCGCCACGCCATCCGCGAGACGCTTGTCGACTGCCGTCTGGCCGCTGTACTGCCGAGCTTCCATGCCGCGCACGTGCTCGACGCTCACCCCGCGCCGCGCGGCCACGTGCGCGTAGAAGAGCTCTCCGAACTCGTCCACCTGCCGCTGGATCTCCGCCGCAGCCTCCTCGCTCATCTCGAGGTGAGGATTCCCGTCGGCCTTCCTCGCGCCGCTGGTGAAGAGGTGGAACTTGACGCCCATCTGCGCGTCGGCCGCGGTACAGTCGACGGTGCCAGCGATCACGCCGACGGAGCCCACCAACGTTTCCGCCGAGAGGTGGATCGTGTCGGCCGCGCACGCGAGCGCGTAGGCCGCGGATGACGCCTGCCCGTCGGCGTACGAATGAAGGGTCTTACCGGCCGCGGCGGCCATTGCGCGGAGCTCCGCAGCGGCCTCGAAGCACCCTGCGACGTCACCACCGGGCGACGTGATCCGGAGCGCCACCTTCGCCGCCGGGCTCGCGAGGGCGGCGCCCACACGCGCCTTGACCGCGTCGTAGCTGTCGCAGAACCAGTCGCTGTGGTGCGTCAGCGGACCACGGATCGTCACCACCGCGACGGGCCCTTCCTGCGCGACAGCGGGAGCCTGCGCGGCGTCGAACTCCTGTCCCCAGGCCGACGCGGCGAGGGCGAGCACCCCGCGGCGCTCGAAGCGGTAGCGCTTCACGCTGCCTCCTTGAGGTCCTCGATCGGGACCCCGTAGCGCCGACTGAGCTCGACCACGTTCACGCGCTTCTTCGCCTCCTTGAGGAGCTCGTCCCAGGCCTTGGCCGCGCCGGCTGCCGTGTTCGCGGCGATGGCGTGCGCGTTCATGTCCTTCGGAGGCGTGGTGTCCCACGCCGCGCGCGGCGCCGACTTGACCGCGGCAGCGCCGAAGCACTCGTTCGTCCAGACGGGGATCGCCTGCGTGTTGAGCGTCTCCGCGAGGGCGTCCGCGTCGGACTGGATCAGGTCGCTCCGTATCGTCGAGTGGATCGCCGCGTTCGAGAAGCCGGCGCCGCCCGTCGTCGTGACGAGCTGGCCCGCGATCGTGACGATGATCTCCTCGTTCGAGGTCTTGATGATGTCCTGGAAGACCTCGTATCCGCGCCCCTGGCTCTCCAGCAGCTTGAGCTCCCAGCCCTGCCGGAGGACGTACACCGCGTTGACGCTCCAGTTGACGACCTTCTGCATGAAGCTGAAGGCCTCGGCGTCCGTGGCCCCGGTTGGGGCGACCGCGATCTTCGCGGAGTTGGCCAGGGTGTTCGCGAAGTTCTCCCGCAGAAAGAACCCGTGTTCCTTGGCGATGTACGCGCGGCCGAGCGCCGGCCAGAGACCATGCGTCCACGGCTGGACGGCGCCGCCGGGGCAGTGGAGCACCCAGCGCCCGTCGCCCGGGTTCACGGGCTCCACACCGTGGATCGACTGGTAGTACCAGCGGTCCTCAGACCAGCGGTACTCCAAGAACTCCGGGTCGAGCCGCCGCAGCACGGGCAAGGAGCCGTCGATCTTTACGAACTCCCCGACGCCCACGCCGAGCACGCGCCCGTCCCCCGAGAGCAGCGCGAGCTCGGCGGACGGGAAGACGGAGCGGAAGTCGAGCGAGAGCGCGTTCACGAGCTCGTCGTCCGGTCCGGAGAACCGGACGGGGAGCTGAACTAGGCCCTCGGTTCGGGTCGAGAGGACGCCGGAGATCATGCCGTCGCGCCGGAGCGCGCGGCACAGAGCGCCTGGCAGCCGCATGCTCCCAGTCGTCGATGTGACGATCGCCGCCTCGAGGTCCGCCTGGAACCAGCGGGTCTGGACGATCGGAATCGGCGCGGCCTGCCGCTCGAAGCCGTCCTGGAACGAGGTCCCCGTCGGAAGGTCACGCGGCCCCACGTACGACTTCACGCGCGTGAGGAGCGACGTGAAGAGGTTCACGCGCTCACCTCCGGCGGAGGGACCGTACGGCTGGGCACGCCATCTTATGGCGCTGCGCCGTGCTAACTAGTTAGCAATCGTCTGCTCTGGCGCTTGCGCCCAGGCGTCGATGGGGATGCCGTAGCTGTCGCGCAGGATCAACAGGTGCGTCACGGCGCGCGGGGTCGCGTGTCCGGTCATCCAGTGCCCGACCGTGGAGCGCGCGACCCCGCACTTGCGAGCGATGTCCTCCTGGCGGAGCCCGCTCCTGGCGAGGAGCACCGAGCCATGGGTCCGTCGCGGTATCACGAGGCCCCCCGACGCATTGCGCCCGCGTACGGATCGAACCCGCCCCCCCGCGGGTCGATGGCCCCATAGACCGGATCCACGTGCTCGGTCATCTGCTCTTCGCTCTCCTCCTGCCGGTCGTGGCGCACGGAAGTCGGCTCGTAGACCGAAAGGATGCACGCGTCGGCCCGGTCCGTCGAGCGCCCGAGCTTCTTGCGCAGCCGCTCTTTCTTCTCGACGTGGCGCCGGCCAAGCTCGTCGCGCTCCCAACCAGGCGCAGTTAGCTCCGCCGGGAGCTTCCGATCAGGTGGGATCGCGCCGCCCGCGGCCAACCACTTCTCCGCGAACCCGAACCAGAGATGATCTCTCATCCACTGGTACTCACGCCTCAGCGGCGAGGGCGCGCCGAAGTGAACAGGTACCACGTCCACCTCACCGTTGAAGCGCAGCAGTTCCCGATATACCTCGGTCCCGACGGTCCCGCTCGCGTCCATCACGATGAGCGGCTTGTTCTCGCGCGGCCTCCTGAGACGGCGCACGGCGCCTATCGCGCGATCGGCGTTCGCGCGGGCCCGCTCCGCTGACGTCGGGAGCGCTGGCGTCGCCCACGCCTCGAGCTCGAGGATCTTCATGCCGCGGCGCGGGGCGACGACGTTTTCGTCCATGCCGCCGCCGGCGACGTCGAAGCCGAGGACGAGGCGATCGCGCGGGTCAGGCATGTCCGCCCAGCGCTTCTCGGCCGCCGCCACGTCAGCCATCGTCATCACGCGATAGTCGCCGCCCTCGGCAAACTGCCCCTTCACGCGCACTAGCCACACCGGGCCGTTCGGCGCGTTCCAGTCGACGGCCTGCTCGTCAAGCCATTCCTGCGTGGCCAGGCCCGGGACAACCACGCGCCCCTCTGTGACGTTCGGGCTCGTCTCGCTGTCGAGGTTGAAGCAGGCCCAGAGCTCGCGCTTCGAATGGTGGCTGTCGTAGAAGTGCCCGTCGTTCCTGTCCGGCTGCGAGAGCATCAGGGCGCGCGCGTCGTCGCCCGCGAAGTTGCCCGCGGAGGCCTCGAAGATGCCGTCGTCGATGCCGCTCGCCTCGTCGTAGATGTAGAGCACGCGGCGCCCGGAGATGCCGGACGCGGCCTGCTTCTGGTCCGCGGTGAAGCCGACGATCTCGCGCATGCCCGACCTCAGCCCGTTGCCCGGCAGGTCGGCGAACTTCCCGTCGATGGGATACGGGCTCTGCTTCATCCGCCCGGTCACTGGGTCGCGGTGCTGGTGCGATCGGTCGAAGTGCCCGCGGAGCTCGCGCCAGAACACGTCGCGGAGCTGCTGCGCGGTCACCGCGGTAGCGCGCACGCGCGCCTCTTCATCGGAGCAGAACCACCAGAGCGCGATCCCCGCGACGAGGTAGTCCTTGCCCATTTTGTGGCCCGAGGCGACCGACACGCGGGCGCGGCGCTGGTTGATCGCGCGCAGGATCGCCTTCTGCTCGGGCGTCAGGTAGTCGACGAGCAAGACCTCGCGGAAGAACCCCTCGGGGTCGTCCCGCCATCGACGCGACGGCCAGCGGTGCTCTACCCCGGTCACCTCGATCTTCCGGTACAGCCGGTCGAGGAACGGCTCGCCGCGTCGCCCCTTCCGCGGTGTCATTCACCCCGCGCCCTGCGAATCGCGGTCAGGGCCTGCTCTCTGCAGGTCGCGCAGCTGCTCGTGATGTCCAGGATCATGGCCTCGGCCCGCGCGACTTCCTCCACCGTCGCGGTCCCGGCGCTCGTGATCGCGGCGTTGACCGCGCGCGCCTCGCGCTCGAGCATCCTGGCCATCACCTCGCCGGCGTTCACCGCCGTGGCCCCCGAGGCGATGCGGTACCGCAGGCGCTGGAGCTCCCCGGGGATCTGACGTGCGCGCGCCTGGAGAGCCTCAAGGGTCGCCGGCGGCTGGTCGTCGCCGACGTCGTCGACCTCCTCGGCCGGCGGGGGCGAGGGCTCCGCAGGCCCCGCCGTGCCGCGCGCAGGAGGCCCCCGGAGGCCTCGGGGAGGGCCAGGGGGTACCTCCGGCCCGGCGACGGCCGGCGGCGAGGGCTGCCCGTCGAGCACGTCCCAGTCGGCGGCCGGGACGCCGGTGCGCTCCTCGAGCCACGCCGGCCCGCGGTCACCATCGCCCCGCGGCGCCTGGTGCCCGTTGACCCAGCGGGACAAGGTCGCCGCCGCCACGCCGAGCACACGCGCGGCGGCGCGGACCCCGCCCTGCCCCGCCGCCCACGCCTCCAGCCCAACCGCTCCCCGGGAACGCACGCAACAGGTGTTTAGCACCCCGTTCCCGTTACTGCTACCGGAACGGTAACAGATTCGGACGCGTGAAACGGGCTGGTTCCAGACGGGAACGGCGCCGCGCGCTGGCGCCCGACCCCGCGTTCCCTGGCCCGTTCCCACATCCACGGCCCGAACCGGGCTGTATACAAGACCGACCCCCCTTGGGACTCGGCCCCCCTGAATACTGTTACAGCCCCCCCTTGAATTCCACCCTGGCTGCACCGGCCCCACCACCATGTGGGACAGGCCCCCCTCGGGGTCAGCCTCGGCCCGCCGCCCTCAGAGGCACCGCCCGCCGATCGACCGCTCCACCCCCGCCACAGGGTCGTATGCGAAGCGCACCACGCAGAAGGTGCCCGGCGGGCAGTACGCCACCTGGCGCGCGCTGCCGGTGCATTCGACCTCCGCCTGATTCGGCCCCGGGTCGAAGCCGATCTCCACGTACTCGCTCGTCGGGTGCTCCGTCCCATCGCACCCACGGAACGTCCCCTCGTCCGTCTGGCAGCGCACCGGCGTGAAGTCGAGGCACGTCCCGGCAGAGCACCTCCCCTCCTTGCCGTGCCGCGGCGACTCCTCGTCGGTGACGATGCACCCCCACACGCCGTCGTTGACGGCTTCGGTCTCGCAGTAGCCGTCGACGCAGCGCCCCGCCAGGCACTCGTGGCAGTAGGGCAGGTAGCACCCATCGGTGTGGTAGCGGCACGCCGCGTCGCTCCCGCACGTGGGCCCCACCGGGCCGCCGGTCGAGCTGGTCGACGTGGCGTTCGTGGAGCTGCTCGTCGTCGCCCCGCTGGTCGTCGCGCCCGAGGTCGGTTCGCCGCCAGTACCCCCCTCACCCGCGCCGCCCTCTCCCCAGGCGCCCCCGCCGCCCGCGCTGACCGAGCTCTCCGTCGGCGCGGCGCCACCTCCGCCCCAGCCGCCCCCCTCGCCCCCAGCGCCGCCGGCCGGGACGCGCCACCACTCATTGCAGACGTCGGAATCGCACCAGAGCTCGTCGAGCTCGTCGTTGGGCGCGCACGGGCCCAGGAGCAGCGCGATCATCAGCACGGCGACCAGCATGGCGACCTCGAAGCGAGGAGGATACGCGCCCGGCGGGGGCGAGGGGAAGCGCGACGCTGGCGTGTGCAGGCCGCGTTCCGCGCACGCCGGCTACGGGCAGGAGACCTCCGTCGGCAGCGGCTCGCAGCCAGCGACGCCGCGGTGATGGGAACAGCATCCGCGGTGCGGCCCGTGGCATCGGCAGGTGGGGCTCATTGTGCCATCGCGGCACATCAGCCCGCGCGTCTTCTCGAAGGCGGCGCGCTCCGCATGCAGGAGAAGAGCCTGCTTCGCCTTCATGAGCGACAGCGCCTTGCGGACGTCCGCGGCTCCTCTGTCCTTGGGCTCAATCGGGTCAAGCAGCTCCCGGGCGCGGCAGTAGGCCTCCTTCGTGTCACCGCCATCGCCGGTGAGAGCCTCGGTCGCTAGGGCGGCGCGCTCCGCCGGTGGCCTGGCCGCTTCGATTGCCGCGAGGCGCGCCTTCTCCTGCTTCCGCTCACGCTCCCGCTGCTCTCGCTCCTGCCGCTCGCGAAGCGCCTGGTTCGCGCGCACGGTCCTGGCGAAGATGTCCGCGTCCGGGTTCGGGCGGTGACTGCTGTCCGACAGCACGGGGCCGCTGGGGCGCTCCAGCAGGACGCCGACAAGCGCCACAGCCACGGCACCCACGATGATGAGACACCCGAGGCCGCGGACGGTGAGGCCGCGCTGGCGGGCCGGATGCTGCGGCGAGCCGCAGCGCGTCGGGTTGTCGTCCCCCATGCAACCAGGCTACCAGCACCCTGAGGCGACCGACTGCCGTTTCGGCACTCGAGCCGCCCCGCCGGCGCACGGACGCTACACGGAGTACACCCACCAGACCCGCATCGTGCCGTCCCACGGGTCGAACGTGGCGCGGACGCGATAGGAGCCGACGGCGAGCCGCACGGTCGTGGTGTCGTCCCCGGGAAGCCGGTAGGCGTCGCCTTCTGCGGTCGCTGCGAAGCGCTGGACGGCCGCGTCGATGCGCTCACCGTCTTGCCATGGGATCCGCTGAAGCGAGACGATGCCCTGCGGCATCCACTCGACCTGCCAGCTCATCGACGATGGCGCGCCCGCATCAGCTCGTCGAACTCGGCGCCGGCCCCTTCGGCCTCCGCCCTCTTCCGGAGCTCCGCGATGACCTCTTCGTGCGGGATCCCGCGAGCGTTCGCGTCAGCCGCCACCGCGGCGCGCTCCTCGTCGCTGATCTCCTCGTCGTAGCGCGTCGGCGCGCGCAGCACGGCCTGCCAGACCGGGTCGTTCTCGGGGATCCTTGGCTGCCGGGCAGGGGCGGCGCTGTCTCGTCGAGGGCTCATGCCGAGAGGCTACTACGGGCTCCTCGCCAGATCGACGGCACCGGGCATGGAAAATGCGCAGCGGAAGCCGGAATGCTCGCCCCTCAGCCGAGCCGCTCCCAGCGCGCCTGCTCGGCGATCGCGTCGTCGGCCACGCGGACGCCCTCGACGAAGAGCTTCGCGACCTCGGGGTCGTCCAGGTCGAGGCCGAGCCGGAGCATCACGGCGCGGTCGCGCGGCGGGACCGAGCGGAGGATCTCGGCGGCGGAGCGGCGGCGCGGCACGGGCGCGAGGCTACCACGCCGAGGGGGGCGTCAGGCGCGCCCTCGAGGGGCCTGTCTCGGCGGCGCGGCCGCGTCGAGATCGCGCTTCATCTGCTGATACTCATTGCCCGTGATCGGGGTGAAGCAGGCCGTCGCGAGGTCGAACGGCAGCAGGATCGGCGCCCCGACGCGGGGCCCGTCCTTGTTCTTCTCGATGAGCGCGAACCTCTTGAACCGCTCGAGCCCGAACTCGTCGTGCTCCGGCGCGCTCTCGTCCTTCTCGACGTACCCGATGATCACGTGCTCAGCCATGTTCTCGACGTCGCCGCTCTCCTTCAGGTCGAACATCGTCGGCCGCTGCCCGCGCTCCATCCGCTTGAGCTGGCTGAAGACCAGGCCCGCGGCCCCGCCGTTCTTGATGGCGTCGACGAAGCACCGGGCGATGTGCGTGATCTCGTTCCGCCGGTCCTGGCAGCGCTTCTCGCAGGTGAACGCCTGGAGGTAGTCGACGATCACGAGGTCCGGCTGCTCGGCCGCGCAGAAGCTCCGGATGATCTCGCACAGGCTCTCCGCGCTCCTGCCGATGCCGTTCACGAAGAACGGCCACGACTCGGCCGCATCGAGGGCGGCAGCCATCCTCCGGAAGTCGTCGTGGTTGAACTTGTGGTCGCGCAGCGCGATGGCGTTGACGTTCGCCCGCGCCGCCATGATCCGCTTGCCGAAGGTCTCCTCGGGGTCCTCGCCCGAGATGAGCAGCACGCGCCCCCCGACCCCCGCTGTGGCGTTCGTGGTCATCACCGCAAAGCTGCTCTTGCCCCAGCTCGTCTGCGCGCCGAGGACTGTGATGTTCCCGCGCCGGAACCCGCCGAGCATCACATCGATCCAGCCGTGCCCGCTCGGGACGCCGCACTTCGGCTTCGGGTCCTGGGCCCGCTGGTAGACCGACTGCAGGAGCTCGCCGATGCTCTTGATCCGGGGTGGCTCGGCCGGCGCCGCCGAGGTCCTCGGCGCGCGCGGATCGATCGGCCTCCCAACGGCGCGCGGGTCGGTCGGCGACGGCGGCAGCTTCCCCGCCCCGGCCGCGTCGTTCAGGTCTTTCGGGATGCCGTTCATGCAGCTCCTTTCGCCATGCGCTGCGCCTCACGCGCCGCGCGCTCCGCCTCGCTCTTCTCCTGCTGCCGCTCGCGGTAGGTCCGCCTCCGCTCCGCGCGCGCGTCGGGGTAGCTCTCCAGGACCTCGCAGCGGCCGCGCAGCGTCGTCGCGATGTGGACCGCGTACGCGTCACCGGCGTCGTCCTGGTCAGTCCAGATCGCGACCGTCGAGCCGTCTGGGATGCGATCGGCGATCTCGCGGGTCCACTGCCCCTTGCCGCCGATGCCGAGCACGGCGAGCGCGAACCGGTCATCGCCGTTCCAGTGCGTCGCGGCCGTCAGCCAGTCCGGCTCGCCCTCCGCGATCACCACCCGCCGCTCCGCGCCCGGCGTCCACCTGCCGCTCGCGAGCATGAGCGAGGCGCCGTGATCGGCCATCACGAGGCCGATGGCGTTGAAGCCGCTCGCGGGGAGCGCCTTCGGCTCCCCCTCGCGCTTCGGCACCACGGCGCGCGCCCGGACGCTCGCGACCCTGCCCGCCGCGTCGCGCATCGGCACGATGAGCCGGTAGCCGTCGGCGTTCCAGGGCACGCCCTGCCGCCGCGCCCACGCCGGCAGCCGTGCTTCCGGGCGCAGCGCGAGCGCCAGGCCGTAGAGGTCGACGAGGTCAGGGTCGAGCTTCCGCCGGTCGAGCCAGGCCACCACCTCGGCATCCGCCCGGCAGGGCAGGCACGCGGCGAGGAGCGCCGCGAGCTCGCCGGTGGGCGGGTACCTGGGTGGGGGCGGCGGCTCCGGCTCACGAGGCGGAGGGAGCACCGCGCGCTGCTCCGGCGGCGCGTCGGCAAGGTGGATCCCAGCGAGCGCAGCGGCGCGCCTCGCGACCTCCTGGAAGTCTCGATCCCGGTCGAGGCCCTCGACGGCGGCGACCAGGTCGAACACGTCGCCGGCGAGGTCGCACGCGTGGCACCGAGCGCGCAGCGTCCCGTCCGGCCCGCGGGTCAGGCTCAGGGACGGGTTGTTGCGCTCGCCGTGGGCGGGGCAGAGGACGGAGATCCCGCGGCCGCCCTGCGGCGCCGTCTTGCCCCGCGTGAGCCCGATGCGCCCGGCGACGTCGCGCGGGTCCGCGAGGTGCGCCTTGATGGTCTCGATGTCGCGGCGGTCGATCATCGCACGCACTCCCCGGGTTTGAGGTTGCGCAGCCGGTCCATCGCCGAGAACAGGTCAGGCTCGGTCATGGGCTTCGGCGGCGGGCGCGCAGGCGCCGCGGTGCCGCCGCGTCCGAACCGCTGCCCGTTCCGCTGCCACGTCCGCCACGCTGCGAGCCAGTCCTTGAATCGGCTGCCCTTGCTGCGGTGGTAGTCCAGAAAGTGAGCGATCTCGGCCTCGTCGCCGGTGATCTTCCACTGCTGGACGAACGCCTCGACCTCATCGCCGGTGGCGTCGCTGCTCGGGCACTCGACCTCGGCCTTCGCCTTGGCCTTCCGCGGGCCCTTCGTGGGCGTCGAGCGGACGGGTTGGGGCTCAGGGTCGTCCGGAGCGGCAAGAGCGGTTCTTGGGGCAGCAGCGGCCGACGGCGGGGCGGTCTCGTCACCAGTCCCCGGGTGGCCGTGGCTCCCCTCGCCGCTCTCGGAGCTCTCGGGCGCAGGGTCGTGTGGTGGGGCCGAGCCGTCAGGCTCGGGGGTGGCCGCGGACGCGGACACAAATGATCCTGATCCTGATCCTGATCCTGGCTTCGAAGGGGCTTCAGGGTGCCCCTCACCCCCCTTCCAAAGGGGGTGGGGTGCCCCCCGCGTGGGGCTTGGGAGGCCCTTGGGAGGCCCTCCGAAGGGGTGCGAAGTGGTCGCCGAAGCCCCTCCGAAGGGGTGGGGCGACCGCCCAGGGGGGGCTTCGAAGGGGTGGGAGGGGGGG
>NZ_JEMA01000908.1 GCF_001589285.1 Sorangium cellulosum
AGCGCCAGCGCGGCGAGGGCGAGCCCGCCGCCGCGGCTGCTCCGCGACGGGGCCGCGGCGCAGCCGCCGTCCTCGTCCCGGGCGGGCTGATCGACGGCGCACAGCGCCGAGAAGCCGTGGCGCGGCGTGGGATCGCACTCCTTGACCGGCTCCCCGGGCGGGTACACAGCGCAGATCGCGTCGCGATCGTCCTGGTCGAGGTCGCGGAGCATGATCGTCTGCGGCCGGTAGTCGGCGAACATGGTCGCGGAGCCGTCGGTCGAGTGCGAGAGCCCGAGGAAGTGGCCGGCCTCGTGGGTCGCGATGCTCAGCATGTCGAACGACACGTCGACGTCGCCGAACGAGAGCGCCACGTCCGACGAGTTGATCTCCATGTCGGCGTCGTAGATGTCGCCGGTCTTGAGGTTGTAGGTGACCGTCGTGAGCGCGAGGGTGTTCCCGCCCCCCGCATACGGCCAGTCGTCGTCCCGGAACGTGATGATGTTCGCGTTCCCCTTGGTCTGGTTGTACTCGTGCGCGTCGCACGCGATCGGGCCGAGGTAGGTGACCTCCATGCGCGGGGTCTGCCCGTCGCCGCAGTCGGCCTGCGTCCACGCCGCGAACGCCTGCTCGAAGATCGCCTCGGTCTCGGCGAGCGAGACCTGGTCCGAGGCGTCCTCCTGGATGGAGTAGCTGACGCACGGCGACGGCCAGGCGAGGGGGATGCCGCAGTCGTTCGGCTGGGCCGGCGTGCAGACGGCCGCCGTCGACTTTGTCTCGGGACAGACGCTGGTGCGACAGTAGGCGAGGGCGGTCGAGGGGAGGGCGAGCGCCGCGGCGGCGATGGCGCCCGAGGCCGCGAGGACGGCGGCGGCGCGGGCGCTCCTCGCGGCGAGCGCGGAGCTATTTCTGGGCATGGGTCGCCTTCCAGGCGCGGCTCACGGCCTCGCACGCCGCGTCGAGCGTCGCGCCCACGAGCTGCTCGCGCGCCGAGATCGCGGGGCCCGTCCGGGGCAGGACGGTCCCTGTGTCGGGGCTCGCGGCGAGCCGCCGCACGGCGATCCGCGGCGCGCCGGCCACCCGCGCCGTCTCCTCGCCGTTGACGACGGGGTAGTGGCCCTGGGCCATCCCGGAGACGACCAGGGCAGAGCCCGCCTGGGAGACGAAGATCATCGCCTGGGCGCCGATCCTGAGCTGCGCGTCGCCCGACACCTGCTGTCCGACGTCCCCGACCACCCCCCCGAGCGTCCTCACCCAGACCTCGCCGTCGGGCTGCCCGGCCACGGGGCGGTCGACGGACAGGCGGGTATAGGTGACGATCCTCCTCGATCCGCCGAGCTCTTCCCACTGGCTGCGCTGCTCGGTCGCGGTGGCGACGACGACGAACGCGGCGCGGGAGGCGAGCTCTTCCAGCGAGAGCTGGACGGAGACGGCCGCCTGCGCCGCGCGCGGGCCGGACAGGAGCGCGCCGGGGCTCACCCCGTCTGCCACGGCGGAGCCGACGGTCGGCGTGAGGGTGAGCGCGGGTGGCAGCGCGAGGAGGAGGGCTATGCAAGAAGCTCTGGGAGACATGGTCCTGGAAGATACCATGCTGCCGCGCGCGGCGCGCCCGAAGCGCAGGACATGGTCGATGTCCTGGACCCTGTGTCCCGGTCCGACTAGCAGATCGTTTGGGTCGAGACCCCGAGGAGCCTGCGATGACGAGCGATGCGTTGACGATCGGCAGACACACGTTCACTTCCCGCCTGTTCGTCGGGACGGGCAAGTACAAGGATCTGGATGAGACCCGTCGCGCGCTCGAGGCGTCCGGCGCGGAGGTGGTCACGGTGGCCCTCCGCCGGATCAACCTGAAGGAGCGGGGCGAGGGGTCGATGATGTCGCTGCTCCAGCAGGGGCGCGTCACGATCCTGCCCAACACGGCGGGTTGCTACACGGTCGAGGACGCGGTCCGCACCTGCCGGCTGGCGCGCGAGCTCGGGCTGTCCGATCTCGTGAAGCTCGAAGTCATCGGCGACGAACGCACGTTGTTCCCGGACAACGAGGCGACGCTGGAAGCGGCGCGGATCCTGGTGAAGGAGGGCTTCACCGTGCTCCCCTACTGCATGGACGATCCGATCGTGTGCCGGAAGCTGGAGGACATCGGGTGCGCCGCCGTGATGCCGCTGGCCGCGCCGATCGGCAGCGGGCTCGGCATCCGGAACCCGTACAACCTCATGATCATCCGGGAGACCGCGAAGGTCCCGGTGATCGTGGACGCGGGCGTCGGGACGGCGAGCGACGCCGCGGTGGCCATGGAGCTCGGGTGTGATGGGGTGTTGATGAACACGGCCATCGCGGGCGCGCGCGACCCGATCTTGATGGCGCAGGCGATGAGGGACGCCGTGAAGGCCGGGCGGATGGCGTATCTCGCCGGGCGGATGCCGAAGAAGCTCTATGCGACGGCGTCGTCGCCGGAGCAGGGCAAGATCTCCGCGCTGTAGCGGTCGCCGCGACGCGCGTCGCGCTCGCCCCGGGCGGGGAGGGGCGACGCGGCGCCGCGGTGACGCCGGCAGAGGGCGGTCCCCGTGTCCTGCACGCACGCGTGGCGCGCTGTGGGAGGACGACATCCATCGTCGTGGTCGTCCAGCGCGCGCCGACGTGGGAAGTCAAACGAACGGCGCGCCGGCGTCATGATACGCTCACCTGCCGGAGTCAAAATGACATGGAACGCTCATCGCACGGTCGACACCTCCGTCGTGGCGCGTCATGCGCTCTGGCAGCGATCGCGGCGACCTGACGGTCCGCTCAGGAGAATATGAGCAAGCCCAACGTCTGCATGGTCGTGAACAACCTCGAGGTCGGCGGGCTCGAGAAGGTGGTGCTGAGCCTCCTCGACCGGCTCGGCGATCACGGGTTCGACCTCTCGCTGATCTGCCTCGACGGGGAGGGCCGGCTCTTCTCGGAGGTGAAGCTCCCCCGCTCGAAGTGCCTGGTGATCACCAAGGATCTCCGGCCGGTGCTGCCCGGGGTGAAGAGCGACCCCGAGGCGCTGCTCTGGATCCGGCGCTTCTTCCATCAGCGATCGGTGGATATCGTCCACGTCCACAACCGCGCTCCGCTCATCTTCGCCGGCATCGCCGCGCGCATGCTGCGGAATCGGCCGGTGGTCCTCTACTCGGAGCACAACCAGATCAACCGGGCGAAGGGCTTCGATCGGCGCAAGTTCGGCTATTACGCGTACCTCGCCGACGAGATGGTCGCGGTCTCGCACGACCTCAAGCGCATCCTCGTCGACGACGTGAAGGTCCGCGCGCCGGTCCGCGTCATCCACAACGGCATCGACGGGACGCGCTTCACCCGCGCCCTGAACAGCGGCGCGCGGGGGCGCATCCGCGCGGAGCTCGGCATCGGCGAGCAGGATTTCGTGTTCGGGTGCGCGGTGGTGCACATCGAGCAGAAGGGGCTCCGCTACCTGATCGAGGCGGCGCCCGAGGCGCTGCGGCGCGCGCCCGAGGCGCGCTTCGTCGTCGCGGGCGACGGCCCCCTCCGGGCGGAGCTGCAGCAGCGCGCGCAGGCCGCCGGGCTCGGCGACAGGATGATCTTCCCCGGCTATCGCTCGGACGTCCCCGACCTCGTCTCGGCGTTCGACGCCTACGTGCTCCCGTCGCTCTGGGAGGGGCTCCCGCTCGCGCTGCTCGAGGCGCTCGCGCTCGGCAAGCCGATCGTGGCGAGCCGCGTCGGCGGCGTCCCCGAGATCGTGGAGCACGGCGTGGACGGGTTCCTCGTCCCGCCGAAGGACCCGGGCGCGCTGGCCGATCACCTCGCGCGCGTCGCGCGCGACGGGGAGCTCCGCGAGCGCGCGCGCACGCGGAGCCCGGCGAAGTTCGCCGAGCAGTTCAGCCTGGAGGCGATGGTCGAGGCGCACGTGCGCCTCTTCGACGAGCTCGTCGCCCGGCGGAGCGGGGGTGAGGTCCAGCCGAGGCCGCGCGCGCAGGCGGCCCCCGCGGAGGCCGAGCCCGCGCGCCCTCCAGCGAGCGCGCCGGCCGCGCCGGCAGCCGCGGAGCGAGCGTGACGGCGACGAACTTGCGGCCTGACGGCCTGACGGCCTGACGGGTCGGGTCAGACAGGAGGAGCTCTTGCGGCGGATGCGTGTACTGCTTATCACAAAGATCTTCCCGAACGCGGTGCACCCAGACGAGGCGCCGTACAATCGCCGGCAGTTCGCCGCGCTGTCGCGTTACTGCGACGTCCGGGTGCTCGCGACGATCCCTTGGTTCCCCGGCATGGGGCGGCTCTCGAAGTGGCCTGTCGGCTCCAGCGCCCCGCGCGAGGAGGTCATCGACGGGCTCCCGGTGCGGCACCCGCGCTACCTCTACGTGCCGCGGGTCGCGCCGGCGCTGAACGGCCCGCTGTATGCGGCGTCGATGCTCCCGGAGCTCGTCGGCCGCGGCCCGTCGCCCGACGTGATCGTCGGGGCGTTCGCCTACCCGGACGGCTTCGCGGCGGTCTGCCTCGGGCGGCTGCTCGGGGTGCCGGCGGTGATCAAGGTCCACGGCTCGGACATCGACGTGATCCCGCGCGACCGGCGGCTGCGTCGCCCGCTGAGCTGGGGGCTCACGCGCGCGGCCCGGGTGGTCGCGGTGAGCCGCAAGCTCGCGGACGGCGTCGTGGCGCTCGGCGCCCCGCGCGATCGCGTCGACGTGGTGATGAACGGCGTCGACGCGGCGCTGTTCCGGCCGCGGAGCCGCGCCGANCGCGGCGCTGTTCCGGCCGCGGAGCCGCGCCGAGGCGCGCGCGGCGCTCGGCCGGTCGCCTGGCTCGAAGCTGCTCCTCTTCGTCGGCCTGCTGGGCCGCGACAAGGGGGTGCTCGATCTGGTCGACGCGTTCGAGCGGCTCGCGCGCGTGCACCCGGACCTCGAGCTCACGCTGGTGGGCAGCGGCGCCGAGGAGCTGGCGTGCCGGGCGGCCGCGGCCCGGCTGGGCGGCAGGCTGACGGTGACCGGCTACCTGCCGCACGATCAGGTGTCGCAGTGGCTCGGGGCGTGCGACGCGCTCGTGCTGCCGAGCCTGCACGAGGGGACGCCCAACGTCGTGCTGGAGGCGCTCGCCTCGGGGCGCCGCGTTGTGGCGACAAGCGTGGGCGGCATCCCCGACATCCTGCACAGCCCCGAGCTCGGCGAGCTCGTCCCCCCCGGCGACAAGGGCGCGCTGGCGGACGCGCTGCTGCGCGCCGCGCGGCACGAGTACGACCCGGCGCGGGTCGCGGAGCTCGCCGGCGGGCGCGACTGGGACGACAGCGCGCGCGCCCTCCACGACACGCTGCTGCGGGTCGTCCGCGACGCGCGCCGGCAGGGCGCGCACGGGCAGGAGATCGACGACGCGCTCTTCAGCACCCCGCCCCCGAAGGGCGGCCGCGAGGACGGCGCTGCCCGGACGGGCGTCACGCTCGGCTAGCCGCTCCCCCCGCGACCCGCGCGGCGCGGCCTCCTCTTGACGCTCGCGCCTGTCCATCGGCGAATGTCCCTCGTGCTCACCGGCTTCCGCGCGGCCCTGGGGCCGCTCGTGCTCCTCGCCGCCGTCGCGCGGGCTCCCTACCAGTGCGCGAGCGAGGTCGACCCGGATCGCCGCGTCTACGAGGATCCGAGCGAGGCCCTCTACGACCTGGCCGAGCGCTTCGAGGCGCGCGGCGATCGCGGCGCCCAGCGCGACACGCTGCGCTTCCTGGTCGAGCGCTACCCCTCCAGCCGGTTCGCGCACATGGCCCGGAAGGACCTCGAGGCGCTCGGCGACGCCGGCGCTCCGGTCCGCTAGAGGGGGCCTGGGCATGCTCCCCCCGACGCTCACCCTGATCACCCAGACGGCCGACGTCCCCGAGCCGGTCCTGCTCGCGCGCCTGTCGGCCTTCGGCGCCCTGCCGCCCGAGGCCCGCGCGCGCGTGGCGGTGCAGCTCCGCGACCCCGAGCTCTCCGGCGCGGCGCTCCACGCGCTCGGCCGGCGGCTGCGCGACGCGACCGCCGCGCTCGGCGCCTCGCTCGTCGTCAACGACCGCCTCGACCTCGCGCTCCTGCTGGGCGCGGACGGCGTGCACCTCGGCCGCCGCTCGGTCGGGGTGGCCGACGCGCGCGGCCTGCTCGGCCCCGGCGTCTTCGTCTCGGTCGCGTGCCACAGCGCGGACGACGTGCTCCGCGCGGCGGAGGCCGGCGCGGACGCCGCCGTGCTCTCGCCGATCTTCGCGACGCCCGGCAAGGG
>NZ_JEMA01000909.1 GCF_001589285.1 Sorangium cellulosum
CGAGCCCCGCCGGCAGCAGCGCGCCCGCGGGCAGCGCGGCGCGCCCCGCTGCCTCTGCCGGACCGGCCCAGCCTGCCCAGCCCGCCCAGCCGAGGAAGCCTTGAAGGTCGCCGACCCGTGCGGCTGCTTCCCGACGGGCCGGCACTACCCTGGGATCGCGCACCTCCTCAAGGTGCGCGCCGTCGGCGTCGCGTCCGAGATCGACGCGAGCAGCGCCTGGATCGACCAGCCCATCGCCTTCATCGACGTCGAGACGACGGGGCGCGACCCCGCGGGGGATCGGATCATCGAGCTCGGCATCGTCATCGGCCGCGCCGGCGAGATCCTGACCCGCTACAACTGGCTCATCCATCCGGGGCGGCCGATCCCCGCGGAGAGCACAGCGATCCACGGGATCAAGGACGCGGACGTCGAGGGCAAGCCGTCGTTCGCCGAGGTCGCGGAGGAGATCCTCGCCTGCTTCAAGGGGACGATCCCGGCGGCGTACAACGCCGCCTTCGATCGCTCGTTCCTCCTCGCCGAGCTCGAGCGCGTGGGCATGCGGCCGCGCGAGCCGCCGCCTGCCATGCGGCGGGAGGTCGACTGGATCGACCCGCTCACGTTCGCCCGTGAGCTCTACAAGAACGAGGAGAGCCGAGCCCTCGGCGACATGGCCGCGCGGCTCGGGATCACGCTGGACAAGGCGCACCGCGCGACGGACGACGCCGAGGCGGCGCTCCAGGTCCTCTACGCGCTGGCGAAGGATCCGCGGGTGCCTCGCGCCTACGGCGGCCTGATCCAGGAGCAGCGGCGGCTGGTCCGCCTGCAGGATGAAGCGCGGAAGCTCTGGCGGAAGGCGCCTGCCCCCGCCGCGCCGCCGACCTCGAAGCCGAGCTGACGTCATGGCCGACGGGCCGAAGCGACGCCTCCCGATCGTCGGCGGCGGTGCGCCCGGCGCGGCGCCTCCCCGCGGCGCGACGGCCGCGCCGGAGAAGCGCAAGCTCCCCGTGCTGCAGAGCGGCGGCGACGACGAGGGAGAAGACCGTCCGCCGTGGCACTGGATCGCGCTCGGGACGGTGGCGACGTTCATCGCGTGGCTTCCGCTCGCGGGGCTCGTCAACACGCTGCTGCGCCGGATGCTCGAGCGGGCAGGGGACGCCGAGGCGCCGACGCGGGTGCGGCTCGCGATGGTCGGGCTCAACGTGATCGCGTTCGCGCTCGCCGGCGTCGCCGGGGGTTACCTCGTCGGGCGGTTCGGCGGGCGCGCCGGGCGGCGCGAGGCGGCCGCGAGCGGGG